>CAIYTS010000132.1 GCA_903929185.1 uncultured Acidimicrobiaceae bacterium | reverse complement strand
TGTAATAAGTGGCGTTGATACTCCGCCATTAATGACCGATAGTGCAGTGACGTATGGTCGTGCAGCGACTCCGCCTGTCATGTTGGCCCATGTTGCATTTGTGGGAGACAGCACATCAAGTGCTGATTGATCAGGCATACCGATATCCGGTGGTGACGCTGCGCTGACATGCGACGTGCTCACGAGGAGTGAACCAACCAATGTCGCAGTGATGAAAAGACGTTTCATAAGGAGCCAGACCTTTATTGAAGAATTTTCTACAAAGTAACACGCCGACATGAACGCCTGAAGAACTACAGCTACCTAAGAAAACTAGGGTCTGATAATCCCAAAGGGCCGAGCCCCTGGGAGAGGACTCGGCCCTTGTAAGAAAGCGGCAGCTCGGTTGTGCGAAGAACTAATCGAGTTCGATTGGCTCTTCGTCTTTGGCAGAGAACTCCGCGTCTTCTTGACCATTGAGACCAGCGATGGCACGGATTTTTTGTTCCATGTCCATCATGATCTCAGGATGATCATGCAAGAAGTTCTTTGCGTTCTCACGTCCCTGGCCCATTTGCTCACCTTCGTAGGTGAACCATGCGCCGGACTTCTTAGCAATTGCCATTTCGACTGCGAGGTCGAGCAATGCACCTTCGCGGCTGATGCCGTGACCGTACATGATGTCGAACTCGGCCTGACGGAATGGCGGTGCAACTTTGTTCTTCACCACTTTGACTCGTGTACGTGATCCGACAACTTCGGCACCGTCTTTGATGGATTCGATACGACGAATATCAAGGCGAACTGATGAGTAGAACTTGAGTGCGCGACCACCAGGTGTTGTTTCGGGAGATCCGAACATAACGCCAATCTTTTCGCGCAATTGGTTGATGAAAATACACACAGTGTTTGACTTGTTGAGGTTGGCAGTGAGTTTGCGCAATGCCTGGCTCATCAGACGAGCCTGAAGTCCCATGTGGCTGTCGCCCATGTCACCTTCAATTTCAGCACGTGGTGTGAGTGCAGCTACTGAGTCGATAACAACAACGTCAAGTGCACCAGAGCGAATCAGCATGTCGACAATTTCGAGAGCTTGTTCACCAGTGTCTGGCTGCGAGATAAGCAACTGATCGATGTCAACACCAATAGCTTTTGCGTACACAGGGTCCATTGCGTGCTCGGCGTCGATGTAGGCACAGATGCCGCCATTGCGCTGGGCCTCTGCAACAACGTGCATGGCAAGAGTCGACTTACCAGAGGATTCTGGTCCGTAGATTTCAACAACACGGCCGCGTGGCAATCCGCCAACTCCGAGTGCGAGGTCAAGAGGCAATGCACCTGTTGGGATTGCTTCGATGGTCATCGAGCTCTTTTCCCCCATGCGCATGATGGAGCCTTTTCCGTATTGCTTATCGATCTGGGCGAGAGCCGCATCAAGGGCCTTATCGCGTTCTGGGCTTGGAGTGGTCATGTGAGTGCCTTTCGGGTTTTCCGCTAGCGGTTGCTGTTGGAATGACGGACTGTACGTAATGGGTGTGTTCGAACAACAACACTGTAACTACGAACACCTGTTCGGTCAAGCATTGTCGCCCGATTTCATGTGTACGGGGCAGTCCCCCAGTTGGCAAGGGCGAAAGACCCTCAGGATTCGGCTAGGCCGAGGCGCGATTATCAAGCCACACTTGGGCTTGAGCGAAATCCGACTCATTGGGCGGCCGGAACGTGATGTCAATTGCGAACCAGACCGTATAGGTCAATGGATACCCAAGGCTTGGGACACAGACGGCCAAAAGAGCAGCGATCAACAAAAGCGGCACGAGAGCGATTCCGGTAGCGACCGAGATAATCATCCACGAGATGATCGAACCAAAGGTCATGAAAACACCCATGGTGGCTGCGCCTAATTCAAAACCTTCATAGCCGCGTTCGCGACTAAGACCGCACGATTGGCAGTTATCAGCTTTTGTGTACCACGACGTAAAAAATGCACCTTTGCCCCCGCACCATGCGCATTGACGAAAGAGACCGCGAAGAAGTTTCTTCGGCAGCGCTGGTGTCTTTTGGCTATGCAGTGAGTTCATCAACAAATTCTCCGAAAATAGTGGCGTATTGAAGAGCTTCTTCTTCGGTGTGCACAACAGATATTAGCCATTGTTCATCAAGTCCTGGGGGCAGGATGATTCCGCGATTAATACCGTGAATCCATTGCGCATATGCGATATCAAAATCAGTTGCTTTGTAATCGCGATAGTTCTTTACAGCTTCTGTTGACCATGTGATACAGCCCTTTGCGCCGAACTGCACAGTGTGCGCTGGCAAACCTGCGTTGTCGATGATGGATCCACATGCTTCAACCAACAGTGCGTTGCGAGCAACTGTTGCGGCCGTCACTTCTTGTGTGCACACATCAGCAAGAACAGTGCGAGCAACAGCCATTACTAACGGATTGCCGTTGTACGTTCCTACGTGAACGACTTTGCCGCTTTCAATCTGGCCCATGCATTCAAGCGTTCCGCCAAATGCACCAACAGGCAAACCGCCGCCGATGCTCTTTGCCAAACACACCATGTCAGGTTGCACATCAAGAGCGCCTGTTGCTCCGCCCCAACCAGCTGTAATACCGGTTTTTACTTCGTCAAAAATCAACATGGTGCCGTGCTCGCGCGTAATGCGTCGAACATCTTCCAAGTAACCAGGCTGTGGCAAACAAATACCAATGTTTTCCATCACTGGTTCAACAATGAAACATGCAACATCATTTCGCGACAACGCACGCTCTAACGCTTCAGCATCATTGAACGGAATCACGATGGTGTCGCGTACAACAGCATCAGTGACACCTGCACTTGAAGGAACAGACACTGGGTTATCTGCAGGTCCTGCAAAACGAAGATCAGGCTTTTGCGACACCATCACTACGTCATGATGTCCGTGATATCCGCCTTCAACTTTCACAATCTTGTCGCGACCAGTAACACCACGTGCAACACGAATGGCATCCATGGTGGATTCAGTTCCGGAGTTTGTGAATCGCCACATCGGCAAACCAAAACGATCGCGCAACAGTTCCGCAACGTCTGCAGTTATCTCAGCTGGTGAAACAAACAAGGTTCCGCTGTCGAGCTGTGTCTCGATTGTCTTTCGAACAAGTGGGTTCACATGACCAGAAAAGAGCGCACCAAAGCCCATGCTGAAGTCAATAAGTTTGTTTCCGTCAACGTCAGTCATCCAGGCACCTTGTGCCTTGGCGATGACGATTGGATGTGGGTCATACGCCTGCAAACTTGATGGCACACCGAGGGGAAGCACCTTCTTTGCCCTCGCGTTAGCCGCCTGGGAACCAGGCGTTTTTTCGACGTATGTACGCAACTCACGCTGCGTAATTTGCTTGGCTCTGTCTGCCAAGTTGTGGTGCAACGTGGGATTCGTTGCTGACATTGGTATCACCCCGATTAGCGGTTGTAACCATCCTACTCGCCTTTCTGAGAGGCAGCGAGGAAACCTAGTTTCTCCAATGAATGTTGGGACTGTGCTCTCCACATGGCACACTTGTTGAACGCATGGTGGGCGTAGCTCAGTTGGTTAGAGCGCTAGGTTGTGGTCCTAGAGGCCGGGGGTTCGAATCCCCTCGTTCACCCCAAATCGTGGGCCGGTATCAATTCAGATACCGGCGGCACGAATTCCTCATTGGGGAACACATGGCCTTGTCGCCTAGTGTTGAACCTCGTAACGCGCCTTTAGCTCAGCTGGTAGAGCAACGGACTCTTAATCCGCAGGTCCTGGGTTCGATCCCCAGAGGGCGCACCAATTTCATCGGAGATTTTCATGGCTGTTCTTGAAGTAGAAACATTCACCCCGGCAACAGGCGTTGACGCCGTTGCATTCCGAGCCCTCGATGAGCAGATGCAGGAATGGTGCTACGTGAATCGTCCAGGACTTGCGCGTCGCACTACCGCTCGTGCCGACAATGGTTCGTACGTAGTGATCACGTTGTTCGGTGAAGCATCACAAGCTGACAGCTCGTATTACAAAAAAACCGACGCTGTTGTTACCGCGTGGAGTGCAGCAATTACTGAATCAAGCCGCAGTGTTGCGGTGTATTCATTGCTGTAATTACTGCTGCGCCAATGTAATCGGGTTGCCTTCAGGGTCTTCGATGCCTGCAATCAACGCATGGCCAGGAATCTGAAATGGTTCCGATGTTTGCTTGCCGCCTAATGCAACTGCTTGCACTAGTGACTCGGCAATGTTCTTGACTTGGATGTACAACATGACGCCACTGCGCTTACCTTGACGCATGTGTCCACTGATGCCGTTTTCCGGCCCGCCAATACCGGCAGGGATTTGACGAATGTAACCCTCACCAATTTCCCAATTGAACATCTCACGGTAAAACGGCGCGAGTACATCAGCATCGAGCGCCTCTATTTCGAAATACACAACTGGGCGTGCCCATTCGTTCGTCATTTTGTTCTCCTATCGGCTGAAGGCTGCGACCACTTCGACGTGGTGCGTCTCTGGGAAAATGTCTAACACTTCTACTTCGCCAAGCTTGTAGCCGGCGTCGCAGAGGTACTTTGCGTCGCGCGCA
>CAIYTS010000131.1 GCA_903929185.1 uncultured Acidimicrobiaceae bacterium | reverse complement strand
ACGCTGGCAAGGTTCAGCCGAGCTGCTGCCATCAACATTGCAGGAATGCTCTTGTCACAACCAGCCAGACCAACAAAGCCATCGAAACGCTCTCCGTGAACCACTGTTTCAACACTGTCCGTAATGACTTCACGTGACACGAGTGATGCGCGCATTCCTTCGTGACCCATGCTGATTCCGTCAGACACTGTGATGGTGCCGAACTCCATTGGCACGCCACCTGCAGCACGCACTCCGGCCTTTGCATTGTCGCTGAGACGACGCAACGACATATTGCACGGAGTGATTTCATTCCACGCCGATGCGATTCCGATTTGCGGCTTTACCCAGTCGTCATCGCCGAGACCAACGGCGCGCAACATGGCACGGGCTGCAGCTTTTTGAATGCCGTCAGTGACGTCGCGACTGCGAGGTTTGATATCGATGGGGGTTCCGTCTGAGTTCAATGACATGACTCAACCGTAATGGCTTGACTATCGCTTCCCCGAAGTACGCACAAATAACCAGCCCACAGGGAATAAATAGGCGAAGAACGCGATCACACGGATGTGTTCGGCAGCGGCATCCCAACCAAAGAAGCCCTTCATGAACTCATAGAAAGTGCCCTCGGCCCAGATCCCTGACTTGATGTCCCACGCTGATTCAACGAGCCAGCCGTGCTCAAAGCCGAGCAGTTCTCGATATTCGTGGAAGAACTTACCGAATAGACCGGCAGCGAATAACAGAAGCAATATCCCTGTCACTCGGAAGAAAAGACCAAGGTTCAATTTGTTTCCACCGACATAAACAAGTCGGCCCAAAACGGCTGCAACACCAAGGCCAATAAGACCACCGATAACAACACTGGCCCCGCTTGTTGATGATGTCTCGGCTGACAACAAGAACAACACCGTTTCAAAGCCTTCACGTAAAACAGCAACAAACGCAATAATCATTAGTGCTCGCGTCGTTGTGGCGGCGTCAACTTGACCGCGCAATTCAGCTCCTAAGTTACGCGCATTGCGACCCATCCAAAAGACCATCCATGTCAGAACTGATGCAGCAACAATTGCAATTGTTCCTTCGATGAACTGTTCGGACTTGCCATCGAATTCTCCAACAAAAATATTGAATGCGATTCCCGACAACAGACACAAAAGAACAGCTGCACCGCTGCCTTTCCAAACGGCTCCGACTTCACTGGTGCGCCCGCTCTTGACGAGATACGACACCAAGATGGCGAGCACCAGCGAGACCTCGAGGCCTTCGCGCAGTGTGATCAGAAAGCTTGCGCCCATGGAAACTCCAATTAGTTAGGTATGCCTAAAGTTAGGGGTACCTATTACGGAAAACAAGTCCGTGTAAGGATTTCCTCTCAGCCTACTTGCGGTCTGGAGAAGACGTGAATCCAAATAGGTTGCTGGCTACTTTGCGCATCTGGATCTCTTCAGACCCTTCTGTAATGCGGTATCGGCGGTGGTGGCGGTAAATGTGCTCGAACGGCATATGACGGCTGTAACCGACTCCCCCGCAGGTTTGCATGGCCCGGTCAGCTGCATCACAGGCCAAACGGTTCGCCCGATAGTTACACATGGCTACAAGGTGCGTGACTTCCATGTGGTGTTTTTGGTCGAGCATGGTTGCTGTGTAGCGGATGAGTTGACGCAACATGGCAGCTTCGGTGTGTAATTCAACAAGTGGAAATTGAATGCCTTGATTCACACTGAGTTTTTTACCCCACGTGATTCGTTCGTTCGAATACTTCACTGCTTCGTTGATGCAATATTGCGCAGCGCCGAGTGAAGACGCAGCTTGACGAATTCTGTTTTCATGCACGAAGTGTTGAGCAAGTTCAAGACCCATTTCTGCAGGGCCAAACAATGCCTCAGGCCCAACGCGAACATCGGTGAGGCTGACTTCAGCATGATCTGTTGGCATATTGAATGTCCACCAGAAGAATTCCACTTTGAAACCTGGTGCATCGGTGGGCACCAAGAATGCACTGATTCCCTTTGGGTCGCCATGTTTTCCACTGGTGCGCGCAAAAATGATGTCGTGTGTTGCGTGGTGAAGACCACTGTTCCAACGTTTCATTCCACTAATCACCCACTCGTCACCATCGCGATACGCAGTGGTCTCTAGGTAGGTGGCATCACTGCCGTGGTTTGGTTCTGTTAATCCGAACGCAAGACGCTTGGTGCCGTCTAAGAAACCGGGCATCCATTCTTTCTTTTGTTCTTCTGTTCCGAAATCTCGCATCATCAACACAGTGGGAAAGTTGCCCACGATGCTGGATTCATTTTGCAAGTCATTGTGAAGGCCAAGACCCTTTGCGGCTAAGTGCTCACGAATAATTGCCATCTTGATGTTGCTGGCGCCTTGGCCACCAAACTCAACAGGCAATGCAAGACGAAGCCAACCACCAACATCTGCGCGCCTACGCATCTCGCGCAACAATGCTTCCCAATCAGCACGAGGAACGCCGTCGTTTTCAAAATCGGTGCGTGCCCACTCACGACGATGATCAAAGAATCGCTCGTTGTCGTCTTGTGCTTGTAACGGCTTGATCTCTTTTTCTATGAAGACGTCGAGTGCGTCAAGAGTGGCCTGAATGTCGTCGGGAATAGCAAAGTCCATAGGCGAACAGTACGCCTCGTTCTTGCGCAGTCCTTCAGTGGAGACGCTCACATTCTTCACTTCTTCTTAACCTCATAACCTTCCTATTGCAGGGGACGGACCGTAATCTCGTCTGTATGAAAAAACGAATCATCACTTCACTGACTTGGATGATTCTTGTAACAGCCGGATGCTCTTCTCAGTCGAGCAACAACACGTTGGCGAGCACTTCAGTTGCCCCTAGCTCTACTGCGGCTGTTATGGCTTCAACCACATCGCCTGTACCAACCACACCCGCCACAGCCGCCACAGCCGCCGCCGTCGCCAGCACCACAACCGCTGCATCTTCGGTAACACCATTCACGCTCACGAGCCCCGACATGGTGGCCGGTGGCGCAATGCCTGTCGCGTTCACCTGCGATGGTCAGTCACAAAGCCCGTCGTTGGCTTGGACTCGCGGCCCCACAGGAACCGTAGGTTACGCAATTGCCATGCACCATATTCCTGGCCCTGGGGACACACATTGGTATTGGGTCGTTTACAACATTCCTTCAACAACAACAAAAGTTCTAGCTGGCGGACCCGCACCTGGAACAGTCGGCACTAACAGTGTGAATAATCAACTTGCATATGCACCACCATGTTCAAAAGGGCCAGGAATCAAGGTGTACACATTGACCGTGTACGCGTTATCCGCTGCACCAAGCTTTCCGTCAGGCACAAGCGTTTCTCGTGACGTGCTGCTGGAAGCAATCAAGCCAATCACACTGGCAAGTTCCTCTATTGATGTCACATACGACAGGTCATAATGCAATTTCACGAACATCCCCATGAGCACCCACATCATCACCCGCATCAGTATGTGATTGATCGACGAAGCGCCTTGCGACTCGGCGGCTTAGGTCTTGGCGGACTCTTACTTGCAGCCTGTACTCCGACACGATCGGCAATGTCTACTTCAATTGCTGACTCCATAGCGTCTTCATCAACTCTTGCTCCTGCCTCGACGACTGCGAGTTCTCTTCTAGCAACGACTACAACATCCCAAGCTGAACACGCAACGACTACTTCCACAATTGCGACATTGAACACATTGCCAGGATTCGATGAATTCGCGAGCACCGTCAAAGTGTTTGCTAGCGGCGACTATTGGCAGATTGAAAGCAATGGACTACCCGCACACAACATGATGGTTGGTATCACCAGTTGGCAGCAACAAGTTCCGCTTGCAATGACATACCAAGGAAGTAATGCCTGGCAATTGCCAAAGAGACCAGCATTGGCCGATAACCCCGTCTCGGCAAAGACATCTCTCTACCGTGGTGCTATTGCCTTGGCCGTTAATGGCGTTCCAATCTTTAATGCTCTCAACAACAGAGGCGACGATGCATTCCTAGTCGGAGAGCTCGACAAATGGGGTGGTCATTGTGGTCGCGCTGATGACTACCACTATCACGTCGCTCCCCTGCATTTGTCGACCATTGTCGGAACCGCAAAGCCAATTGCATATGCACTCGATGGTTTTGCAATTTATGGATCTACAGAACCAGATGGTTCAACAATGAAGAAGCTGGATGAATATAACGGCCACATCGGAACAGATGGCGTGTACCACTATCACGGCACAACGACCTATCCGTATATCAACGGCGGTATGCGTGGAGTGATCCGTGGCGTTGTCGGAGACCAAGTTGATCCACAACCATCTACAAAGCCAATCCGTGAGGCAGGAGCACCACTGCAAGGTGCAACAATTACAAACTTCTCTTCACCTAAGACTGGTCAATACGCACTTGAATATTCGCAATCTGGCAAAACTGGCCTTGTGGAATACACAGTGAGTGACACATCAGTGGCATTTACCTTCACCTCCCCTACAGGTGCAGTAACTACTGAAAAGTACACACGATGAAAGCACTTCGTAGTCTTGTAGTCCTTACAAGTGTTTTTATAGCTTCCTGTTCATCCGGATCATCAAACACCATGCCGGCTGAAACAACTACTACCGATATATCCACAACGACATCAACCGAAATTCTCACTAATTCAACGGAGACTTCAAGTGAGATAGCCGTTGATTCCTCGACGACTGCTGCGAAGTCGGCTCAATCGACGTTTACCGCTGAGGTCTGGGCTGATAACTGGTTCTCTTTGTATATCAACGGCAAATTAGTTGGTGAGGATTCAGTTCCCATCACAACCGAGAAGTCTTTCAATTCAGAGAGAATCACTTTCACCGCTTCGTACCCATTCACGATTGCAATGGTGACAAAAGATTTCAAACAGAACGACACTGGTCTTGAATACATTGGAACTGACCGCCAACAGATCGGTGACGGCGGATTCGTTGCGCAGTTCACTGACACTTCAACAGGACTTGTAGTTGCGACCACATCAAGTGCATGGCACGGCCTAGTGATTCACCAGGCGCCACTGAATACATCGTGTGAAAAATCCTCGAAACCAGAAGTTGATTGCACGTCAAAAATCAGTGAAGAACCGACGGGCTGGACACAGCCCACATTCTCAGACGCATCTTGGCCCGCCGCAACGGTGTACTCCAAAGAGGCAGTCGGCGTGAAAGATGGCTATAACAACATCTCATGGTCATCAAATGCGCAACTTATTTGGACATCAGATCTCAAAATCGATAACACCATCTTGTGGCGTTACACAGTGAAGGCGTAGATACTTAGCCGCGACGGGACTGCATGATGGCAGTGACGATTTTGCCGTCAGCCTTGCCTTGTGAGGCTTTCATCACGCGACCCACGATGGCGCCTGATGCTTTTTCATCGCCCGCCATGTACTTGGCCCATGCGCCAGGATCAGCGGCAATGGCTTCATCAACCATTGCTTCGACTGCCGAGGTGTCCATGGCTTCAAAGCCCTTTGCAGCAGCAATAGCTGCAGCATCGCCGCCACCATGTTCAACCAATTCAGCAAGAACTGTTTTGGCTTGCGTTGCAGAAAGCTTTGCATCGCGTTCAAGCACTGTGAGTTTTGCAAGGTCAGCAGCAGGCACTGCAGGAACTGGGCCAGCATCTGCGAAACCTTGTTGTACGTAGATCAGTGCACGCACTGCATCGCCACCGGCATCAACAACAGCCTGCACGTAATCGTGTTGACCGCGTTCAACGACAACGATGACCGCTTCTGACTGAGTGTCGTATCCAGTAAGTGCGGACAATGCTGTACGACGAGCCGCAGGAAGCATCGGCAAATTGTCACGAACGGCTTGTACCCATTCAGCAGACGGCGCCAACGGCACCAGGTCTGGCTCTGGGAAGTATCTGTAATCGTCTGCATCTTCTTTCACACGCAATGTGTGGGTGCGGCCTTCTGCATCATCCCAGTGACGAGTCTCTTGGCGAATGGTGCCACCAGAATCAAGGACATCAATTTGGCGACGTGCTTCATAATCAATTGCTCGGCCAAGTGCACGAATGGAGTTCACGTTCTTGATTTCACAACGAGTACCGAACATGGTGCCGGGCTTATGCACAGACACGTTTGCATCAACACGCATTGAGCCTTCTTCCATCTTGGCGTCTGATGCACCAATGACTTCAAGAATGGCGCGCAATTCAGCAACATATTCTTTTGCGTGTTCGCTGGTGCGAATGTCGGGACGCGACACGATCTCAACCAATGGAACGCCAGCACGGTTGAAGTCAATCAGTGAGTAATCACTGCCATGAATACGACCGGTAGCGCCACCAACGTGGGTGCTCTTACCCGTGTCTTCTTCAAGGTGAGCACGTTCAACGCCAATGCGTGTTCCGCTTGGCAACACAAGGAAGCCATCGATATTCAACGGAATGTCGTACTGGCTGATTTGATACGCCTTTGGCATGTCTGGATAAAAATAGTTCTTGCGGTGGAAAATGCAGGGTTGAATATCGCAATTCAATGCAATACCAATACGCATTGCAAGTTCAACCGCTTGCTTGTTGAGAACAGGCAATGCACCAGGCAAGCCGAGCGTGACCGGGTCGATGTTGGTATTTGGTTCGTCGCCGAATCGGTTTGGTGAACCGCTAAACAATTTGGTTTTTGTTGCGAGTTCAACGTGCACTTCAAGGCCAACGATGAGTTCCCAACCGCCCTCAAGCATTTGCTCGTCTGTTGCGATGATGGAACTGAGTGGATCTTGTGTCATTTCACTCCTCCTGCGGCATTTTCAAGGGCGCCACCAACGCGGAACATTGGTGCTTCACCAAGTGCTGGTGCAAGAACTTGAATTCCAACTGGCATTCCATGTGCTCCAGTACCGAATGGCACGCTCATGGCGGGATGTCCGGCAAGGTTTGTAGGAATTGTGTAGATGTCGCAGAGATACATGGCCATTGGGTCATCCACTTTGTCTCCAAATGGGAACGCAACGACTGGCGAAGTTGGCGTAAGGATGACATCAACTTGCGCATACGCACGTTCAAAATCTTCTGCAATCAGGCGGCGCACTTTCAGTGCCTTGCCGTAATACGCGTCGTAATAACCAGCAGACAATGCATAGGTACCCAGCATGATGCGTCGCTTTACTTCGTCACCAAAACCAGCAGCACGAGTAGCGCCGTACATGGAATTGGTGTCAACAGCATT
>CAIYTS010000130.1 GCA_903929185.1 uncultured Acidimicrobiaceae bacterium | reverse complement strand
TTGCGCGCTGCCATGGTGAAGGTGCGGGGATAAGTCATGTCCGGACAACGCGAATGGTACGAAAAGGACTATTACGCAGTGCTTGGCGTGTCGAAAGATGCGTCTGTCAAAGACATCACAAAGGCATATCGGAAGCTTGCGCGCGAGTATCACCCTGACGCCAACCCTGATAACGCAAAAGCTGAAGAGAAATTTAAAGACATCTCGGCTGCATACGACGTTGTCGGTGACGAAAAGAAACGCGCAGAGTACGACGAAGTACGACGCGTTGGCCCAATGGGTGGTTTCGGCGGCGGTGGCGGACAAAACATTCGCTTCGACATGGGTGGCGATGGTCTCGGTGACATTCTTGGCCAGATGTTTGGTCGCGGCGGCGGACGTCGTGGCGGCGGCGGATCAACTGGTCCCCAGCGCGGGCAAGACATTGCGACCACATTGACACTTGATTTTGTTGATGCAGCACACGGTCTCACTACGTCGTTACATCTCACTGCAGATGCGCAATGTTCGTCGTGTTCGGGTTCCGGCGCACGCGCTGGTACATCACCAAAAACATGCGGCGCATGTGGTGGTCGCGGATCTACTGCAGACAACCAGGGAATGTTTTCGTTCTCGCAGCCTTGTCGCTCATGTAACGGCAATGGCATCATCATCGAAGACCCATGTTCAACGTGTCGCGGAACTGGAATTGAACGTCGCCCACGTGAGGTGAATGTGCGTATTCCGGCTGGTGTTGACAATGGTCAACGCATTCGTCTGAAAGGGCGAGGCAGCCCTGGTCGTAACGGTGGACCAGCGGGCGATCTGTTTGTGGAGTGCAATGTTGCGCCGCATCCATTGTTTTCACGTGAGGGATTAAATCTGCTGACACGCGTTCCTGTTTCATTCACTGAAGCTGTATTGGGCGCAACGATTACGGTGCCAACTCTTGATGGTGCGGAAGTGACATTGCGGTTGAAGCCCGGTACCCAGAGTGGGTCGCGCCATCGCGTGAAAGGTAAAGGCATCGAATTGCCGAAACAAAGCGGCGATCTCATCGTGACTGTGGATGTAAACGTGCCAACAAAACTTTCTGATGAAGAACGCAGTGCCATCGAGTCACTGGCAGAGGTTTTGATATCGCCACGCAAGTCAGGAACATCGTCATGACCCATGATGAAATACGCGCGTTGTATGTCATTTCAGTAGCAGCCGAATTGGCCGGTATGCACCCACAAACGTTGCGTATCTATGAACGCCGTGGTTTGTTAACCCCGGCACGTACAACCGGTGGTAATCGTCGATACAGCGATGCTGACATTGCGCGACTATTACGAATCACTGAGCTCGCAGCAACTGGCATGAATCTTGAAGGTATTCGTCATGTGATGACCTTGGAGGCAGAAGTTGTGCGACTTAGGAGCGAAGTCGAACAATTGCGTCAAGGCCTCATGCACGCAATTACTGAAATTGAATCTCGTAGCCGCAGCAACATTGTTCCGCTACGACAAGCAATGGCACGCTTCGGTGAACGCCCCAGCATTTTCGACCCCGACCGTTAAGGAAAAACACCATGGCTATCGACCCAAAGAAATGGACTACTAGGACACAAGAGGCGGTGGCGGCAGCAAGTGATTCTGCACGTACTTTCGGGAACCCCGAAGTCACAGTCGATCATGTGCTGAGTGCAGTTGCCGGACAAACCGACACGATTGTTCCCGCGTTTTTGCAGAAGTTGGGAATTGCACCCGGCATGGTGCAATCAAAAGCTGATGCAGCAGTGGTCGCCCTGCCGAGAGCTACTGGCGGCGCTGAACCTCGCATGAATCGCGAACTTGCCAACGTATTAGAAAACGCAGAGTCAATTCGTAAGGACCTCAAGGATGACTACGTCTCTGTTGAGCACCTTGTTCTTGCAATGAACCAGCGCATCGGCATTGGCAGTGAAGAGATGTTGCAAGCATTGAAAGAAGTACGAGGCTCACACCGAGTTACGTCACCAGATCCTGAGTCACAATTTGCGGCATTAGAAAAATATGGAATAGATCTCACCGCACGAGCTCGTGACGGAAAGATTGATCCTGTGATAGGACGCGACGAAGAAATTCGGAGAGTCATTCAAGTGTTATCTCGTCGTACAAAGAACAATCCAGTACTTATTGGTGAACCCGGTGTTGGCAAGACCGCCATTGTTGACGGACTCGCCCGCCGTATTGCTGATGGCGATGTGCCGGAAGGACTGAAAGGAAAGCGTCTTATTTCGCTTGACATCAGTTCGCTTGTAGCCGGCGCTAAATATCGTGGTGAATTCGAAGAACGTTTCAAGGCGGTTCTTAAAGAAATCACTGATGCCGAAGGCGAAGTGATTACCTTCGTGGATGAAATGCACACGATGGTTGGTGCGGGTGGCGCTGAAGGCGCAATGGATGCTGGCAACATGATCAAGCCAATGCTTGCGCGCGGAGAACTGCGCATGATTGGCGCAACCACTCTTGACGAGTACCGCAAGTACGTGGAAAAAGATCCTGCTCTTGAGCGTCGGTTTCAACAGGTGTATGTGGGTGAACCAACGGTTGCCGACACGATTGCAATTTTGCGCGGTTTGAAAGAACGCTATGAGGTTCATCATGGTGTGCGAATTCAAGACTCTGCTCTTGTTAGTGCTGCCGTGTTATCTAACCGTTATCTCACTAATCGATTCCTGCCAGACAAAGCAATTGACCTAATGGACGAAGCAGCAAGCAAGCTGCGAATTGAGATTGACTCGTTGCCGACAGAGATTGACATCGTTCAACGTCGCATCTTGCAATTAGAAATTGAAAAAGTTGCTCTTGAGAAAGAAACCGATTCTGCCTCCCGTGATCGCTTGAGCACGCTTGTGGAAGAACTCACGACATTGCAGGCTGAAGCAGATGTGATGAAGGAACATTGGGATTCAGAGCGCTCTGCAATTTCGGCAATTCGTACATTGAAAGAGGAACTTGAAACTCTTCGCTCTGCGGTTGAACGAGAAACTGATTTAACGAAGGCGTCCGAAATTCAATACGGACGCATTCCTGAACTTGAACGTCGTATCAATGATGCGACAGCCCATCTTGATCAGTTGCAATCAACACAACGAATGTTGAAAGAGGAAGTTGATGCTGAAGACATTGCAGAAGTGGTTGCAAAGTGGACGGGCGTGCCAGTCAGCAAATTGCTGGAAGGCGAGATGGCCAAGCTGGTGCATCTTGAAGATCAACTCCATAAACGTGTCATTGGTCAAGATGATGCAGTGACTGCAGTGGCGAATGCTATTCGTCGTAGTCGCGCCGGTTTGTCAGATCCGAATAAGCCCATCGGATCTTTTATGTTCCTTGGGCCAACTGGTGTGGGCAAAACTGAACTTGCGCGTGCACTGGCCGAGTACTTATTTGACGATGAAAAAGCAATGGTTCGCATTGACATGGGCGAATATATGGAAAAGCATTCCGTATCGCGTCTCATTGGAGCGCCCCCCGGATATGTCGGTTATGACGAAGGTGGCCAACTCACCGAACTTGTTCGCCGTCGTCCCTACAGCGTTGTGTTGTTAGACGAAGTGGAGAAAGCACATCCTGATGTATTCAATATTTTGTTACAGGTACTAGATGATGGTCGCTTAACTGACGGCCAAGGTCGCACTGTTGACTTCACCAATGTTGTCTTGATCATGACAAGCAACCTGCCTGGTGAACCCATTGATTACTTCCGACCTGAGTTTGTAAACCGTATTGATGAAATTGTGCGTTTCCGTTCGTTGACAGAAGACGATCTCAGTCACATCGTGGGTATTCAACTCGAGCATCTGGTACAGCGCATGGCAGACCGCAGGTTGACATTAGAAGTGTCGGCGGCGGCTCGTGCGTGGCTTGGCACACGTGGGTTCGATGTGTCATTTGGTGCTCGACCTTTAAAGAGACTCATCCAACGCGAGATTGCTGACAAAGCAGCCATCATCATTTTGGAAGGTCGCGTCAGCGAAGACGGTGTCATTGCGGTAGACGTTGCTGATGGAGAACTGGTCGTCACCGGCCGTTAATAATGACCTGAATGGTATGTGTTATCCCGCGGTGAATCACCGCGGGAACGATGCTTCTACACTTCGGCAATGAGCTTGCCTGAACGTCGTATTGTCCCCACTGTTGGTGAAGTAGTGCGTACTCCTGAATCCTGTTTTACGAATGTGATTGGCTACGACTGGCCTGTCCATGAAGTAACAGTTGGTGCTGGGCTGCAGATGGCATATGTGGATGCTGGTCCGAGAGATGCAAAAGAAACAATGTTCTTGTTACATGGTGAACCAATGTGGGGATACCTGTATCACAAGATGGTGACACCGTTAGTTGCTGCCGGATATCGCGTGATTGTTCCTGACCTCATTGGTTTTGGTCGTTCCGATAAACCAACAGATGAACTGGCGTACACATACAGCAATCACGTTGCATGGGTACGTGAACTTGTTGAAAAATTGGATCTTACGAATCTCACATTCTTTGGTCAAGACTGGGGTGGCCTTGTCGGTGGTCGTGTGATTTCAGAAGTTCCTGATCGATTCGCGCGCGTTGTATTTTCAAACACCGGATTACCACGTTCAGGGCCATCAGTTCCGTTCATCACTGCGCAACAACCATTTGATCCTCAGATCATGAAGGACATGATGAATATGGATTGGCGTGCAACAGTGAATGATGACGACAGCATCAATGCTGACAAGGTTCATGCACTTGTTGAAGCTGGCCCGGCGTTTTATTTCCTTGCATGGCGTATGTATGCCCAAGAGGTGAAAGAACTTATTCCGTCAAAAATTGTTCAGGGCTGGTGCTTGTCGAAGTTGTCACCAGAATCACTTGCGGCATACGACGCGCCATACCCATCGCATGAGTTCTCTGCGGGCGCACGTCGCTTTCCGATGTTGGTACCGATCTCGGCTGATGACTCAGAACGTGAGAAGGGTGATGCTGCGTGGGAAGTGTTCAACAAATTTACGAAACCTGTTTTGACTATTTGGGGAGACCATTGCCCGTTCACATACATGGAAATGGGCAAGCAATATCGCGAAGGCATTCCGGGTACTCAGTTGCCGGGAATCAATCACAAGGTGTATCGGGCGAGTCATTTCATTCAAGAGGATCTCGGAACAGATCTTGCTGCCGACATGGTTTCGTTTATCTCTGCGTTTCCGCTAACGGCGTAGTTACAAAGAAAAGCGGCGGCGAATTGCATTGCCGTGTGCAGGAAAACCTTCATGGTCTGCAAACGCAATGATGTTGTCTGCCATGCGACGAAGTGCTGGTTCATTTGCTTGTGCAACAGCTGTGCGCTTTAAGAATGCTTCAACAGTGATGCCGGAAGACACATGTGCAAAACCACTAGTGGGCAATGAAGCAGGTGCGCCAATAATGAAGTTGCCAGCACTAAATGGTGTGTGTTGCCCAATCAGAATTTCACCAGCATTAACAATGGCATCAACAACGCGTTCTTCATACTGTGCATCAACAGCAACTTGACAATGTTCAGGTGCATACATGTTGACTACGTCAACTGCTTCGTTCAGTGTTGAGACAAGAACTGCGCCACCGTTTGGCCCGAGTGATGCACGACATGCTTCAGCGCGAACGTCTGGAAGATCCGCAAGTTGAATCTGTAGTTCTGCTTCAACAGCATCAATGAGTTCTTCTGAAGTGGAGACAAACACAACAGATGAGTCAGTGCCGTGTTCAGCTTCGATGAGAAGGTCAGATGCAAGTTTGCCAACATGAGCGGTGTGGTCTGCAACAACAAGGCTTTCGGTGGGGCCGAGCAACATCATGGTGGCAAGACCATGGCGTTGCATTTCCACTTGCGCCAACGTGACAGCCGGGCTGCCGGGGCCAACAACTTTGCGCACGCGCGGAATGGTTTCGGTACCGAAACCAAGCGCGGCAATTCCGGCAGGACCATTGATGCGAAAAACATTGGTGATGCCAAGAAGGCGACACACCACTAATACTGCGGGGTCAACTTCGCCGTTGCCGCCAGGAATCGGTGGCACAACCAGCACGATGTTCGCAACGCCAGCAACAACAGCTGGCACACCAAGTTGACATGCAACAGATGGGTAACTGGCTTTGCCG
>CAIYTS010000129.1 GCA_903929185.1 uncultured Acidimicrobiaceae bacterium | reverse complement strand
GAAGAAAGCTGTTCCGACCGCGAGGAATGCTGCGCGATGACGCTCTTTGTCAGTCAAACGTTGTGTGACTGCCAAAAAGATGGGAACGTTGCCAGGAGGATCGAGAATGACCAACATGGTCACAAGGACCTCACCAAATAATCGCATGTGTTGAGGCTAGGCGGTTAACGCAGTGCGTCAGCGAACATGATGGCTGCAAAGACAAAGAATGCGATCGACGATGCGATTCGCACAGTCTTGGCTTGCAATCGATCACCCAACGCTTTGCCAACCGCAATAGCAAGACCATCAGCAATGACCATTCCAACGGTTGAACCTGCCCACGTGCCTACAAGCCCTTCCGTGGTTGCGAGAGTGACAGTGGCAAGCATGGTTTTGTCGCCAAGTTCTGCCAAGAAGAACACGGTGCCCACCGCAATGATGATGTGCTTTGAGGAGAGCTTGGTGCTTTCTTTGTCTTCTTCTGTTAACTCATCACCACGAAGAGTCCAGAGACCAAAACCAACAAATGCAATCGCGCCAACAATATTGATCAGTTTGGTCGGTAGTGCAGTGCCAATCAGCCCACCAAGCGCAACGGAGAATAAATGAACAAGACCGGTTGCCAGAGTGATTGCAATCATGACGGGCACGGTTTTGTAGCGCGTTGCAAATGCAAGAGCCATCAATTGGCTCTTGTCGCCCAGTTCAGCAACAAAAATGACTCCGAAAGATAAAAGAAAAGCGTGAAGCATTAGATATTCAGTTGCTGCATCTTTGTTGCAATACGAGTATGTGTCGTCATCATCTCGGTGACTTTGGTACTGACCAATTCCCTGTTACGCACAACAGCCTTGCCGTGCACGATTGTGTCTCGTGCAGATGTCGGCCCACAACGCAACCATGCTTCAATCGGGTCAGCAATTGCACCAGCGAATTGAATACCGGTGAGATCCCAAATAGCGATGTCACCAACCATGCCAACTTGCAGTTGACCAATTTCACCAATGCGGCCAAGGCAACCTGCTCCACCAATGGTTGCAACTTCAAGTGCCATTCGTGCATCAGCTGCATCTGCACCACTCTTGAGTTTTGCAAGCAACATAGCTTGGCGTGCTTCTAGCCACAGACTGGCGGAGTCTGCGCTTGATGAACCATCAACACCAAGACCAACGTGCACGCCTGCTTTACGCAGTTCAACAACTGGTGAAATTCCTGACGCAAGAATGAGATTGCTACTTGGGCAATGTGCGGCGCCAATTCCGGCAGCACCGAGTGCTTGAATCTCAACGTGGTTTGGCATGACGCAATGCGCCACCCATGTGCGATCACTCAGCCAGCCGACTTCCTTCAAATACTCAAAGGGTCTGCAGCCAAACGTGGCAATGGAGAAATCATCGTCTTCTGCATTTTCTGCAAAGTGGGTATGCAAGCGAACGTCAAGTGATTCAGCAAGTTCAGCGGAACGAATCATGAGATCTTTCGTGACGCTGAACGGCGAGCACGGCGCAAGAGCAATGCGTGTCATGGCGCCAAATGAACGGTCATGATGCTTCTCAACAGCCTCTTTCGAGAAAGCCAGAATCTCATCATCTTCCTGCACCACATCATCGGGGGGAAGCCCACCATCTTTTTGCGACAACGACATAGAACCACGTGTTGGGTGAAAACGAATTCCTAAATCTTTTGCTGCAGCAATTTCTGCTGACAACAAGTCACCACCATTACGCGGGTGCAAGTACAAGTGGTCTGTACTAGTGGTGCAACCAGACAGCGCAAGTTCGGCTAAACCAATCCATGCAGATACATGTGCGCCTTCTTCATCAAGTGCTCGCCACAATGGGTACAACGTTTGTAACCAACCGAACAACGGCGACGATGTCATCGGCGGAAATGCGCGCGTCAGGTTTTGATATAGGTGATGATGCGTGTTGATGAGGCCGGGCGTTACTAAACACCCTGTTGCATCAATGCGTTCAGTCGCCGCAGGCATCGGATCTGTTGAAGTACCAACACCAGAGATGAGGCCATTGGTTATGGCAACCCATCCACCAGGCAATTCGCGACGTGCAGTGTCAACCGTTGCAACAAGGCGAGCGTTATGAATAAGAAGATCAGCGGTCATACGGAGACCCACAGATGCGAACTACTAGTAGTTCGAGTCGATGAGTTCACTGCCCTCGTGGCGAATCTCTGCATCGCGATACAAGAAGTGACCAATGAGAGCGGCAAGAGCAGCTGTTGACAAACCAACAACGATGGGAAACGCAAGAAGCGCTACAACAAGAATGATGGGGCCTGGCATGACTTACTTACCTTTCGCTTCGGGCTTGAATGCCCATGCTTCGATTTCTACTGCGCCACCAAATGGAAGCGATGCAACACCAATGGTGCTGCGTGCAGGACGTGCTGTGCCGAATCCTTTGGCGTATGCCTCGTTAAACGTTGCAAACGTATCCATGTCGGTAAGGAAGCAGAGAGTCTTTGAAATGTCATTGATGCTTGCGCCCATTGAAGCAAGTTGCGCTTTCAAGTTCACAATTGCTTGATTGGTTTGTGCAAGCACTCCACCTTCGACAATTGCTCCGTCTTTCATGCCGAGCTGGCCGGACACGATGATCCAGTCGCCTGCGCGAACAACGGGGGTATATGGGGGCTGCGGTGCTGCTGACATAGATACAACCTTACGCCACAGCACCGATTGCGTACGATTGACCCTGATGTCCCCTTTCCCTACATATAGCCGTCGCCGATTCTTGGCACTTTCTGCCTCGTTGGGCCTTGGTGGATTAGTCGCAGCTTGCGGAGGCTCATCGTCGTCGTCAAGTTCGGGCACTATCGATGGCATCTCGGGCACCCTGCAAGTAGTGAAGCGATTTCCGACCACTGGGTTAGTCCCTGGATCCATTCGGCTACCTATTTCATTGGCCGATACGTCGGGGGTCCTTACAACAGCCGAGAAAGTAAAACTGCCACAAACTCTGACCGGAAAAGTCATTGACACTGCAACAGGCGATGTAGTCATTGCTTCTGTGACCGCCGACAAACATGACACGAACATGTCTTCTGCATATTGGCCATTCATTGTTGACGTCAAAAAAGTTGGTGTCTACCTTTTGATACTTGATGTCGCTCCTGAATCAGAGATGTCATTTCAAGTCGAAGAACGAGCAAACGTAGCGTGGCCTTTGGTCGGCGATCCGTTGCCTCCGTTTGATACACCAACAAATGACAACAAACGTGGTGTTGATCCGATCTGTACCCGCCCTCAAGGAACATGCCCTTTTCATGCCGTCACTTTGACGGAAGCATTACAGAGCGGAAAGCCGGTGGTGTATTTCATTGGCACGCCGGCGTATTGCCAAACAGGAACATGTGCACCTGGTCTTGAAGCACTTATTTCAGTGTCAAAATCAGTGGGTGGCGCTGCTGTTTTCGTACACGCCGATGTTTACTCAGATAAAACTGCAACTAATCCAGCGCCAGCAGTGGAAGCCTTCAAGTTGACGTACGAGCCAGTGCTGTACATCACAGATGCAAAAGGTGTGTTGGTGAACAGGCTTGACGCAGTGTTCGACGTAACTGAAATGAGCAGCGCGTTAGCTGCTGCCGGAATCAGCTAAACGATTTGCCGCAACCGCATGAGCGAGTTGCAGATGGGTTCGTGATTGCGAAACCTTGTTCGTTCAGACCATCTTTGTAGTCAAGGCTTGCGCCTTCGAGCATGGGAGCTGATGCTGGGTCAACAACAACGCGCACTGCACCAAAAGTGAGTGTGATGTCATCGGTAGCAATGTCGCCATCGAAGTACATGTCGTATGAGAAACCTGAGCAACCGCCAGACTTCACTGCAACGCGAAGTGCCATTTCAGATGCGCCCTCTGCTTCGAGAAGCTGGGCTACTTTGCTTGCTGCATTATCTGTGAGAGTGATCATGATGGACCTTTCGAAGCGGGTTCCTGTACTTCCCCAATAATAGGCACAGGGAATGGCATTAACAATACGCCAGTAGGATTAATTATGTGAGCAAGAGAGCCGTTGCAGCGCCCTCCATTGAAGAGGTCCAAAACCTACTTCGTGCTGTCATTGACCCCGAATTAGGCGACAACATCGTCGATTTGGGCATGGCGGGGGCCATCACCATGGCTGACGGAGTCGTCACCATCGGCGTCAAACTCACAATTCGTGGCTGCCCATTGCGTGCCCAAATTCAAAAAGACATCCGAACTCGTCTTGAAGTGCACCCCTGGGTCACCAAAGTAAAGATCGATTGGGGCGAAATGACCCCCGAAGAGCGCACCGATGTCATGTCGCGCGCCAGGTGGAATGCACGTGAAAACGCAACTGATACTGCCGTGCCATTGTCGGCTCGTGTTCTTGCAATTGCCAGCGGCAAAGGTGGAGTCGGAAAATCTTCTGTCACTGTCAACTTGGCTGCTGCACTTGCAGCCGCCGGAAAAACCGTTGGCGTTCTCGATGCAGACATTTGGGGATTCTCTATCCCTCGCATGTTGGGAATGCCGGATCGTCTAGAAGCAGCTGCCGTTCCTGGTCACGACAAGCCAATGATTATTCCGAACGAACGAGTGATCGGAAACGGATTACTCAAAGTCGTTTCAACCGGAATGTTGGTAGAAGACGAAGGCACTGCGCTGATGTGGCGTGGCCTCATGCTGACAAAAGCTGTTGAGCAATTTCTGAATGATGTCAACTGGGGCCATCTTGATTATTTGCTGATCGACATGCCACCAGGAACTGGTGACGTACAAATGGGGCTCGCACGGATGTTGCCACGCACAGATTTATTGATTGTCACCACGCCAGCAGTCTCTGCACAGAAGGTTGCTATTCGTGCTGCCGATATGGCGCGAAGAAGTTTTTTGCGTGTTGCTGGTGTTATTGAAAACATGAGCGAGTTCACATGCGATCATGGCGAGTCGTACGCGTTGTTCGGCACAGGTGGCGGACAAGCTCTTGCTGATGAAGTGGGCGTTGAGCTTCTTGGTCAAATTCCGATTGAGCCAGCAGTTGCTGCTGGTGGAGACAACGGAGAGCCATTAGTTCTCACTTCATCGTCTGAAGCCGCACGAATCTTTACTGCAATTGCAGCGCACATCATTGCGGAGACTCCTGAAATAAACGACATGGCCGGATGTTCTGCACGCGACGAAGACGTCGTGGTCACAGTACGTCGTAGTCAGAATCTCCAGGCATAGCAATACCAATCACTCGACCAT
>CAIYTS010000128.1 GCA_903929185.1 uncultured Acidimicrobiaceae bacterium | reverse complement strand
GCGTTCGGCAACGGAAATAAATGGATCAGCCATGGGCTTCTATTCTGCCTTGTGTAACACCGCAGACGGGGTTCCAATATTTCGTGGCGTAGACTGACCCCAATCGTGATTCTTCACGTCACGCTCACGTAGCTCAGCGGATAGAGCACTTGCCTCCGGAGCAAGGGGTCGCAGGTTCAATTCCTGCCGTGGGCGCCAGCCGTATTTCTAGGACGTCATGCCTTGCAGTCCAACGAAGGCACGGGACAGTTCAATTTCCCCCATGTGACGCATGCCGTGTTGGTAGAGCCAGCACTCGACGCCGTCAAGAACAGTGAT
The DNA here is from genome assembly GCA_903929185.1 of uncultured Acidimicrobiaceae bacterium. Lineage (GTDB taxonomy): Bacteria > Actinomycetota > Acidimicrobiia > Acidimicrobiales > Ilumatobacteraceae > UBA2093. Next base: position 3,253 of record CAIYTS010000128.1, on the reverse strand, counting down.
TCCCTCTGGACCAGCAACGCGAGCCGAGAACGTATTAATGACTTGTGGACCGAAAGGTCGCGGTACTACTAAACGAGTGAGATCTTCTGGCTTCAATGTTGCCAACCATGTTTCGATACGAGCAAAGACTTTGTTCATGTAGTCGAGGAACGCTTCATAGTTACCGATCTGTTGAACATCCATCTCGTCCACGGTCTTGTGCTTGCCGTGGTCACGAATGCCAGGGTTGATCGCATCAAGAATTTCGTCATTGCAGAGGAACATCTCACCGGTCAACATCATCATGGAAGCGTCAATCATGTTGACGTAATGAAACAGTGAAAATGCAATAGGCATAACGCGTGGCTTCTCACGATGATTCACTTGCTCAAGAGTCATGGTTGCAGTGGCATCTTCATACAACGAAAACAGTGCGCGAAATCGGCGGCGAAGTGAATCGAGAATTAGTTCATCAGACATTTGTCATGACCTTTCAAGTGGACTGGTACTTATTGTTGCCTCAGCGCGAGGCTGAACGAGCATCAGAAACGAGTGCATTGAATTTTTCCGTGTCCAAAAAGACAAAAACCCCAACGGCAGAGGCTGTGACCTCACCGTCGTAGGTGATTTCCCCACTGACAATGAACTTACGCTCATGAATTTCGTCGATTCTGGCACTCACGAGAAGATCAGCATTAAGAGGCGTTGGCCGCTTATAGGTGATGTTGAGAGAACCCGTGACGCAATTGCGGCCCGTGAGATGGCGTGTGCGGCCAAGCGCATCATCAAGAAGCGCTGCCACTATTCCGCCATGCACACAGGCAGGCGGTCCTTGATATCCCTCATGGAAACGAACTTTTGCCGTGATGCTCTTCTCGCCATATTCAAATGTCATTGGCGGCGCCATCGGGTTCATCGTGCCGTTCAATGGACTACGCGTATGACGCTCAATTGATGGCTGACCAAGACCCATCGTGCCTGCAGCAGTGATTTCTTTTTCTAAATGTTCCGCTATAGACGCAATGTCTTCACTGTCATGCTCTGGATGCACGTGATAGATCGCCTTCATCGTGCGACGCAGTGATTCAACAGCGCGTTGCATTGTTGAAGATACGGGCGCAACGTCAGGAGCCGGCGTTGACACTGCCATCAGCCGAGTGCGCTCTTCACAAGAGCGGCGATTTTTGCGCCATCGGCACTTGAGCCTGCACGAGCACGAACGGCTTTCACCACGAGACCCATTGCTTTTGCACCTTCATTGCCGGCGGCGACTGCAGCTGCAACTTCCTCCGTCACAATGATCTGCAACTCGTCGTCACTCATTGCGGCCGGAAGGTAACGCGCCAAAATTTCTGCTTCTGCCAACTCTTGCGTTGCAGCTTCAGTTCGACCAGCCTGTTGGTAAATCTCTGCTGACTCAAGGCGCTTCTTTGACTCTGCTTGCAAGATTTTCAACACCTGATCGTCTGTCAACTCCACTGCTTCGTTACCTGCAACTTCAGCATTCATTACTGCAGCAATAGTCATACGCAATGTTGACTTCAACATGTCGTCTCCCGCTTTCATGGCGGCAGTCAGATCAGATTTCAGGGTGTCTTTAAGCGATGTCATCTTGTAAGTCTGCCTGAAGTGACCACCAGAAATAGAAAAAGGGCCCAAGGTTTACACCTCAGGCCCCTTCCTCGTTTGAGGGGATCTAACTAACGATGACTGCTGTAACCATGTACTTCATGCCCGTTGGGGTTTCAGCGTGGGTCAGAATGTGGCAGTGCCATGCCCAGACGCCAGCATCTTTCGCGGTGTACAGCACCGACCAACGCTCGCCTGGAGCAACGCTGATGGTGTCAGCGAAGAACGGATGCTCAAGTATTTTTCCGTCACGAGCCACGATGAGTCCGGTTGGTTGATGCATATGCATCGGGTGCGTCATTAAACCTTCGTTGTAATAGTGCACCAGCATTGTTTCGCCAATTTTCATGACATACGGAGCAGTTGCTGGGAAGGATTTGCCGTTAAGCGACAAACCAATTGTTCCGGCATCGTTCAACACCATCACAACTTCTTGATCCACTTTTCCGTTTGAGTCAGTCAGACGGCTGCCCGCTGCCTTCATCGTGGAGGTTTTCCAGTCACCAATGATCAGCGATCCGGCCAGGCCGTTTGGTATTTGCACTTGAGCATTGTGGTGCGAGTGATACATACCAATTGCAACTTCAGTTGCCGTGAACTCATAATCGAACGTTTCGCCAGGCTTGATTGCTGGTTGAGTAATCGGATCAACACCATCCATTGCATTAGGTACGCGAACACCATGAAGGTGCATCGATGTTGATTCGGGAAGCTCATTCTTTAACCGAATACGAATCTTGTCTCCAACGTTCGCACGTAACTGTGGTCCGGGAATTTGGCCGTTATACGCCCAACCCTTTACAACTTTCCCGCCTTCAACTTCCCAGTCAACAATCTTCGCCGTGAGATCGAACTGTTTGTATCCATCTGAGGTAATTGTTGGCTTCAGTTCTTGACCACCAAGGCCTTTAGTTTTTTCTGGAAAGCGCTTTACAACTGCTTCCATCGCTGCATCCATTTGAGCATTCGTAATCATGGCGACAGTCGGCGCAGTTGCTGATGCATCTGCACTGACCTTCAAGGTCGCTTTCATACCCGAGTCTGCGTGACCAGGAATTTCACAAAGGACATTGACATCACTCGATACTTTCCCGAGATCCAGCAAAACATGAGCTCCAGCGTCGAGTGCAGGGGTGCGCTTGTTCAAAGCAGTTACTGCCAAGTTGTGTTGGGCTGTTCCAGCATTATGCACATTGAAAACAACGTTGCCTGGGGGAATAACAGCCGGACTGAATGTGATTGTGAATTCGGTCAACGTAACTTCCACAGTGGAAGAACCACTTGCTGAGGGTGAACCTGCTGCTTCAGTTGATGACCCGCCGTTTTTTGCAACGGAAACAATTCCGATTGCACCAATTGATACAACCATGGCAATGACTGCCAACATCATTAATGAAAAGAGAAAATCACTGCTTGCAAGTAGAGGATTTCTCGTTGGTTTTTCTGACATATTTGTTATTACTCCCTGTGTAAACAATCTGTTCACTCATGACAGTAGAAACAGAAGTCCTGTTAGGCATTCCATAAGTTCCATGTAACTGAACGTTTCTTTGTCACACGAATTCTCTTATTTGCACTACCTAAATGGGACTAATTGCTCTTCGAGTCGTAATTCGTGCAGCTCCTCTGCCACAGTAGAAGGCGT
>CAIYTS010000127.1 GCA_903929185.1 uncultured Acidimicrobiaceae bacterium | reverse complement strand
GCTTCATCTGCGCTGCGCTTCAATACTTTGCGCTGAGCGACACAGACATTTTCCAGCGCAGTCATGTGAGGGAACAAATTGAATTGCTGAAACACCATTCCGATATGCGCGCGTGCTTCGTCGATATCACAATCGACGTCTGTCAGTTCACGGCCGAGAACCATGACGGTTCCTGCAGTAGGAGTTTCTAACATGTTGACGCAACGCAATAATGTGCTTTTTCCGGAACCAGATGGACCAATGATGCACACCACTTCGCCGCGTTGCACCTGCAAGTCGATGCCACGCAACACGTGGTTATCACCAAATGATTTATTCAGGTTGGTGATGTTTACTACAACGTCAGTGTTCATCGGCTTGCCGCCTTTGCACGTCGTTCCATCCACGCCACAAGTTGAGTAAGGGGGATGGTCATAGCTAAGTACACAAGACCAGCAACGATAAGGGGAGTTGCATTGGCCGTGTGATTCACGCCGTCACGCCCAAAACGAGCAAGGTCGCGAGTTCCTTCGGTAACACCAAGAACTGAGATGAGCGATGTGTCCTTAATAAGCAGAACGAATTCATTTGTGAGTGGCGGCACGATGATGCGCAACGCCTGAGGGATGATGATGGTGATCATTGCGCGTGAATACGACATGCCTAATGAGCGTGCAGCTTCCATCTGGCCTTTTGGCACAGCCTCAATACCGGCGCGAATTGTCTCTGCCATGTATGCACTAGCGACAAGAGCTAGTGGGACTGCGCCTTGAACGTATGGGTTGGGCCAATGCCAACCAGTTGCAATGGGAATACCAAAGCCAAGAATCAAAAGAGTGACGAGAAGCGGAACCCCGCGGAAGATCTCGATGTATGTTGCTGCAAACCAGCGATACGGGCGAATGGTGCTGAGGCGCATGAGCGCGAACAACAGACCGAATGAGAGCCCACCCGCAAAACCAAAAATGGTGAAGATGATGGTGTTCTTAGCGGCATTAGTGAGGATGCCTGGGAACTGTTCGACCACGATGTCCCACTTGAACATCGCACTTTGAAGTCGACCCCAATCAACAACAAGAGCCACGGCCAACAGGGCGATTACAGAAAGTGCATACACGGCTATACGCCTGTATTGCGCCTTCTTGCGCTTGCTGATGGCCATGGCTCTCAGAGGTTGTTATAGGTAATGGAATGTGACCGAGTGAGGGCCTATCCGAAGTACTTCTTGTAGATGCCGTCGTAGACGCCGTTTGTGCGGAATTCAGCAAGGCTCTCGTTGATTGCTTTTACAAGTTCTGTGTTGTCTTGTGATGCTGCGAAACCGTACTTCTCTGATTCGGTATCAAACTTGATCGACACTACTGAGGTACCCATCTTTGTTGCACGGAACGCATTGATTGGGAAGTCCTGAAGAACTGCATCAACTTGCTTTGACTCAAGAGCCAAGAACATTGCAGCTGCATCGTCGAACGACTGAATCTTTGCATCAGGTGCATTGGCCTTTGCATACTCTTCACCAGTTGTTCCGGTTTGTACTGCAACGGTCTTGCCGCTGAGTGAAGCAAGAGTATTCAGTGTGTCTTTGTCTGCTGTGCGGACAAGGAGTGACTGGAATGAATCAAAGTAACCATCGGAGAACGCAGCGTTTGCGGCGCGCTCTTCAGTGATGGTGAGAGATGATGCAACGACGTCGCATGTGCCGGCTTTTGGAGCCAACCAAATACCGTCGAACGGCTGAACAGTTACTTCAAGTGTGAGGCCGTAGCGCTGTGCAATTGCTGTCATGAGGTCCATATCGAAGCCGGTCCATGACTTGTCTTCGTTCTGGAATTCGAATGGTTCGTATGGTGCATCGGAGCAGACTGTCAATTTGCCTTCGGCAACTGGTGTAAATGTCAACTCTTGTGTAGCAGTTGAACCAGATGCAGAAGTCGTGTCTGATGACGAGCTACTGCCGCCGCATGAAGCGACAACGAATGAAAGAGCTGCTAGCGATGCGAGCAGACGGGTGGTACGTGCCATGGTGACTCCTAGGGGTGTCGTTGGAAATGTTTCTACGACCTTAGACCACAGCGAGGTATGACCTTCAAGGTGACCCGATGCACCCGATGGAGTAAGCAGTTTGGGCAGTTATGTGACCGTGATTATGACGGTTTCGTGGCCTTGAACCGTACAGGTGGCTTCAAATATGCCGGTGCGTTTGAAGGTGTATCGACCAGTCTCGCCGGGCCTCAGAACAAGAAAGGTATAGGTATGAGTCGCAACGTCATTGTTCGTGACCTCGAGGGTGTCGCCAACTCTCACCTTTAATTCGCTGGGAAGTTGATTTTCAACTGCATTGCCGGCAGCTACTGCAGCTGCCGTACCTTTCGTGATGGTGTACGAATACACGTGATGCGATGGACGACCGAGTAGGACAACGACCAATACCACCGGAAGGACGACAATCAAGAAAATGACTGCGATCCATCCGGCAGTAGGTCGCTGCTGTTTTGCAGCGTTGGTCTCGACTGGGCTGGTCAGGGAGCATCCTCAAGAACAGGGACAGTAATTTCTACTTGTCCAGCTTTTGCGAATGTGAGAATCATCTTGAATGATTCACCGGTAAGTAGTGGCTTCACCAGTTTCATCAACATGATGTGGTAGCTGCCCGGCTTAAGTTCAAGAGCGATGCCAGCCTTGACATCAATGTGATCGACTTCTTTCATTGTCATTGCTGATGAATCCATGGTGGTGCCTGGTGATCCGGCCATTGTTGATGCTGTTGACATGCTGTTTTCAACCGGAACCATTTCGTGAATTTGTGCCATTGCTGCAACGCTTGCATCCACTGCGACAGACTGCAACGTGTCATCGGCATCGGTATTGATTGTTAAGTACGCAGCGCCCATGTCGGTTGCTGCCGGACTAGTGCGAGCCCATTCGCCAGACACGGTGATCATTGGTGCAGGTGGATTGGTTGCCACGGTTGTGTCTGAAGCAGAATCGCTTCCGCTACAAGCAGTAACGGTAGTGAGCCCCAACGTGAGAAGTGCCCCCATTGCGAGACGTTGAATTTTGGTTTTCATGTTGTCTTCTTTCTTTCGGTAAGGAGAATTGTGAGGTCATGGGCCATTGAGATGGCATCGAGACCAAATGGCCATTCCACAACGACGTTGCCGGTGGAATCCACGACGTATGCGGTACCGCCGTGAACGACTTGTATTTCACCGTCGACATTTGTGACTGATGAAGTGGCTTGAAAGAGTTTTTCTACAGCGCGCAGTTCGACATCAGAGGTAGGTACAAGTGCATGGTACCGATCTGAAAAAGACGCAAGATATCTGCTGAGAATTTCGTCAGTGTCACGATCGGGGTCAACCGTGATCATTGCAAGGTCAACTTTGGTCGAAAGTTCGCCTATCTTCTTTTTTGCATTCTTCACTGCAACCATGGTGGTAGGGCACAAGTCGGGACAATGTGTGTATCCGAAATACACGATGAGAACTTCGCCGGCAGTAGGAACGAATGACATAGGTGTCGCTGCGCCAGCTTCGTGGACGGTTGCTGTACTGACATTCTTTGGCGATGGAGGGATGTAGCCATCGAGAGAGTCGTTTGAATTACTGCATGACACAAGTGCACTAGTAACTACGACCAAGCAAATAGCAGCAGCTCGAATTCGTGTTCTAAAAACCATCTCACTCATATAGACACAGTCTTTCGTGAGTTAGTTCCCTTAGGCATGCCTAAGCGACCATGACATGTGACTCGTTTGAGCATGCTCGGGCGGCAATACTCGTAACGGTGAAACGGCGGACAGATATTGAAGGGCTTCGTGCCATTGCAGTGCTTGCAGTCTTGCTTTTTCATGCCGGCGTCCCAGGCCTTGGTGGGGGATATGTAGGAGTTGACGTCTTCTTCGTGGTGTCGGGCTTTCTCATTACCTCTTTATTGGTGGCAGAAAAGACCAATACCGGGAAAGTCTCTTTAGGGGCGTTCTACGCCAGGCGCGCTCGGCGCATTTTGCCTGTCTCGGCATTGGTGGCAGTCGCAACTCTCATTGCATCGTGGATCTGGTTAGAGCCACTGCGATTGCGTTCGCTATCTCATGATGTTCTCGCTGTTGCCTTGTTCTCATCAAACTTTGTGTTTGCGAATCGCGGTGCCGACTACTTGCAATCAACATTGCCGCCCTCGCCACTGCAGCACTACTGGAGCTTGGCCGTTGAAGAACAGTTCTACGTGGTGTGGCCAGCTCTTGTGATGTTGGTATGCATTGGTATTGGTACTCGCACCATGCGCAATGTCCGTCTTTGGGTTGGCATTACTGCTGGCGTTGCAGCAGTCGCTTCATTTGTTTCTTGCATGGCACTGATGAATACCTCGCAACCGTGGGCATTCTTTTCGCCACATACACGTGCATTTGAATTAGCGATTGGTGCGTTAGTTGCCGTCGTGCCTGTTGGAGTCTCCGTCGTGGCAGTTCGAGTCAATGCGATGATCGCATGGTGTGGACTTGCCGGAATTATCACAACGGTGGTTTTGTTCTCGGAGACCACATCGTTTCCTGGCCCGTGGGCAATTGCACCAGTTATGGCAACCGCATTCTTGTTGCGAGGAGGCAATGCGACATCGTGGGCGCCTGAAGTAGTACTTCGCCTGTCGCCATTGCAGTGGTTAGGTTCGCGTTCCTACTCTGCGTATCTATGGCATTGGCCAGTATTGATCATTGCTGCAGCAGCCCTTGACAAGAAACTCTCAGTGTTTGAGGGACTGATATGCCTCATGATCTCACTTGCGCTCTCAGAGTTTTCTTATCGATTCGTGGAAAACCCTGTGCGTCGAAACCACAACATTGCCGGAGTTCGTGCTCTGGTGTTAGCCGTTTCGTTGATCGCTGTTGTCAGTGGAAGTGCAGTATTGGCAGAGAATAATCAACCTTCACTCGACGGTGGTGTGGCTGCAACGGTCCCAACATTGGTTACTGAGTCGTCAACAACGATCAACTCGAATGTTTCAACAACAACTGTTCCTACTGAACCTGAGTTACCCAACGAGGGTGCCCCGGTTGATGCCATCGTCCAGGCAATGGCCGCAACTGGTTTGCCATCAAATATCACGCCCAAACTGCAACAAGCATTGTCTGATATGCCAACGATTTATAACAACAATTGTCATGCGAGTTTCTCCGCAGTGCGCCCTAAGAATTGTGTGTATGGAGATGCAACATCTTCCACGGTTATCGGGTTGTACGGAGACTCACACGCGGCTCAATGGTTTCCTGCCTTTGAAAAATTAGCGATCAAGCGCAATTGGAAATTAATTAGTTACACAAAGCGTGGTTGCCCACCAGCGGATATACCTACTTACAGCAAGGTGTTGGGAAAGATCTATAAAGAATGTGCGCCGTGGCGCGAGAATGTCTTGAAGCAAATGGTTGCAGATGGTGTCCAGACCGTATTCATTGCGCACTTTGATCGCTTGCTGTCTGCTTCAACTCGTGTGCCAATGTGGCAAAAGGAATGGCGGGCAGCACTGCAGTTAACAGTTGATGCGTTGACTGCTACAGGAATAACTCCTGTATTGATGGAAGATACGCCGTATCCCGGTCAAGATGTGCCCACGTGCCTCAGCCGTCATTACACAAATGTGCAGCTGTGCAACCCAATCATTAGTTCTGCCTATCGCGATGACATACATCAGATGTTGCAAGATTTTGATGCTGCAAAAGTTCATGTCTTGTGGACGCGTCAATGGTTTTGTACGGACGCAGGTTGTCCAACGGTGGTGGGAAACATCTTGGTGTATCGCGATGATAACCATATGACGGTTACCTTTGCCTCCTTTATTGCGCCGCTTCTTGATGCTGCAATTGTTGATGTGGTGAATTGGGTATCAACCCACCCTCAATAAGTGCAACACTTCTTGTATGGAACAACGTCAGTCACAAAGTGAAATTCTCGAACAGTTAGTTTCTAACGGGCATCTCACTTCTGAACAGGCCGATGACATCACTAGTGCGCCCCGTCTTGCCGTGACTGTTCGCGAATTGGTGACGTACCTTGCTGCGATTCTCATCACCATTGGTGTGGCATTTATGGTCGCTGGACTTGTTGTCAATGTTCCGAAAGCTGGCATTGCAGTTCTTTTGTATGTGGTTGCTGCAGTACTTGCTTATTTTTCACACAAATTCTCTACTGCCACAAGTGAGAGACAGCGAGTGGGTGAAGTGCTGGAGATTGCATCGGTACTTGCTATCGCGGTTGCATCAGGAATATTGCTTGATATGACAAGCATGAGGTCAGAGTGGTCTGCCTGCATACCTTCGATCATTGCTGGAACATGGGGCACAGTGCGAGCATCACGTTCACAATTCTCTGGCGCAGTGATGACATCAGTTTCAGTTCCTATTGCGATTATGTCATTATCGTCAATGATCAAATCGAACGGCGATACCAACTCGATTGTGATTGGCCTGATGTTGATGGCAGGTGGTGCTGGCTTGATCTACATGGGGATGAGGAACATTGGTTTTGGTCTCCTGCCACGCGCAGTTGGTTCGTTGCTCATCGTCATCGGCTCAATTATGCTCGCAGATGTTTTGCCGTCTGGAATTGGCGGAGTCATCCCACTTGGTGTTGGTGCAGCGCTGTTCACACTTGGATCACGTGAGCGAGCATCAGAACACTTAGTAGCAGGTGCTTTCAGTGTCATTGTGGGAGTGATTATGACAATTGTGTATTGGATTCCTGGCAGTTTTTTACAAGGACTTGCAATTATTGGTTGTGGAGTGATGCTGCTTTTAATTTTGAGAAAGCAGTTAGCTCGCACTAATCAACTAAAGCCTGATGCACCAACTGCTTAAGTTGTGGACGCAACGGCCACGTACTTGATGGCATGAGCTGCGTCATGATCATGTACACAAGGTCTTCCTTCGGATCAACGGTGAAGTTGGTGCTTGCGGCACCGCCCCAGCCATAATCTCCAGCGCTTCCTGGCACTTTCGCCTTCACAGGATCAAGCGTGACGCTAACGCTGAGGCCAAAGCCCACGCCATCGAATGCAGTCTCTGCAAATAGTGGACGACCGTACTCAGTGAGATCAGCGTTGTTTGGCAAATGGTTCGAAGCCATAAATGCAACTGTGCGGTTCGACAGAATGCGGGTTCCGTTGTATTCGCCACCACCACGCAACATTTCTGCAAACTTCAAGTAATCACTTGTGGTGGAAACGAGTCCGCCGCCACCAAGGTGTGCCTTTGGTTCGTTTAGTGCACCGGCACCACCAGCATCGTTGCGCAAGATTTTTTTGTCAGCAGGGTTTGGTATATACAAGGCAGCGAGACGATCAGCTTTATCTGCTGAACAATGGAACGCAGTATCTGTCATGCTAAGCGGATCAAAGATGCGCTTTTTCATGAATTCACCAAGTGTCATTCCAGAGAGAATTTCTACAACGCGACCGAGAACATCTATTGACATTGAATATGCCCATTCAGTTCCGGGTTGGAACATGAGTGGAAGGCCAGCAAGGATGTCGCAGATGTCTGCGAGCGATGCTCCAGGGGGGTGTGCCCCATTCGAAACCTGCGTTGCGGTACATCTGATCAACGGGGTTTGAATACACAAATCCGTATGTCATGCCAGCAGTGTGTGAAAACAGATGCCACATTTCCATTGGCTCGGTGACTGGTTCGTATCGTGGCGCAGTGAGAGTGCCAGAGCGGAACACTTTTTGATTAGCGAATGATGGAATGAACCACTTCACTTGATCATGCATTTCGAACAAGCCTTCTTCCCACAAGATCAAAGCAGCTACTGCACAAATGGGTTTGGTCATTGAATACGCGCGATAGATCGTGTCGTTTTCAATTGGCTTTTTGTTTTCGACATCTGCGTGACCATACATATCGCTGTACGCCAACTTGCCGGCGCGTGAGACTGTGATGTGGTACCCAGGCAACTTGCCGCTATCGACGTACTTACCAAAGTGAGAACGAATACGTGCGAGACGTGTTGGGTCTAGCCCGACTTCTGATGGATCAACTGTTACTTCGAGATTCGACATAACAGCAATCTAGAACCACCCCAAGGGGTGGGTACCACTGGAGAGGCGTGCTACTCGGCCTTGGGGGCGAAGTCGCGAAAGGCTGCCAATGCACGTGGGCCATAGACAGTGCCTGGCCCACCACTCATTGCAATTGCAACACCAATGGTTTCGGCAACTTCGGCCTGGGTGGCCTTGTTCATTGCGGCCCCACGGGCATGACTGGCAATGCAGCCATCACAACGAACTGCAATTGCAATTGCAAGCGCAAGAAGTTCCTTTGTTTTTTTGTCAAGCGCGCCCTCTGCAAATGCAGCGGTATGTAATTGAGCAAACCCGTCATAGACACCAGGAATCAGAGCCTTCAGTTCGCGACCTTCAGGCGCCAACTGCGATAAGACTCCACGCCCATGGTCATGAGTGTGTTCGGTCACGAAATCACTTTCAGTGCATCGTTGT
>CAIYTS010000126.1 GCA_903929185.1 uncultured Acidimicrobiaceae bacterium | reverse complement strand
CTACGCATTATCTTGCTCGCTATTCAGGAATCCGAACTTTATTGCGGCGAACAAGGCCAAATGCAATAGCAAGTGCCAGCACTGAAAGAACAACAATCAAGTTGGTTGGCAACCCTTCAGATCCCTGATTGGTTTTGACAACCGACTTTGCTCCTTCCACCATCTTGGTTGGAAACGTGCGTGGTGAAATCACCAGCACTTCAGTCGACAGCATCACTGGTTCACCACCATCGCTTGGCGTGACGGTCACCAGAATTTCTTTTGCTGAAGGGCGTACAGGAATAATCGCCTTGCGAGCTCCTGGTTGCACTTCAATCACTTCGCCACCAATCTGGATAGTGACAACACCTTCACTCACACCAGCAGCTTCACGAAGTGCCAACAAACATCCGCTATCACACACCACTTCAGTCACACCAGCAGGAATGAATGGCTTTGGTTCATTGGATGATTTGTCTTGATTGATAACTTCGTTCACCGGAAGCGCGAACACTGGTCTTGGTTGCTCCAAGTTGGAAGGTGGAGCGTCAAGCACTTCTACTTGAACCTGTTGTTCTACAGGCAGGTCACCCGATGGCGCTATCTGATCAGCTGGAACAGGCATTGAACCTACTCGCAGTTCCAAATCGTATTGCCCACCCCAATTTGAGTAGGTTGAAGCAACCAAGGTGTACGACCCTTCTTTCAGAAATATATAGATGCGCGAACTGTATTCGCCATAGCCGTAGTCTTTTCCACTGTCATCGTCTTGAACAACGATGTTTCCGGTGTCATCAAAAATTTCGAGATACGAATCAACATACGACTCGGGACGATTCGTGATGGCGCGTACATCAACCTGTCTACCACCCTCTGGAATGTCAAGCTTCATGGGACTCTCACCGTCGATTTCTCCGTTGAAAAGTTCATCCCATACCAACCCTTGGTCGCCTTCGCTAGCAATGTCACCATCTCGAGACACGCCGTCACCTTCAAGTGCAACCGTTCCAGCCCACGTAATTTGTGCATCTGTGGCGGTGCGGATGACAACTTCAAATGTCATCCCACGGGGAATTATGGATGCATCATCGGCTATCAGCCAAACACCACACAAACCTTCACCCAGAACATGGAAGCTCGCCATATCGGTAAAATTCTCAGGTATGCCATTAATAATTACAGCTGCCTCTATTGACTGGTCTTCGCACTCGGCGTACAGCTCCAATGAAAAGTATGGTGCAGAATAATTATTAGGGATGGTGAAGGAGACCGTGTCTTCCCCAGTAGTTGGATCAAAAACTCCAGAAAAATAGGGCTCCTCTTGAGGTTCTTCACTGAGAGACACTCCATTACCTTCAAGCTCAACTGTTCCGACCCACCCGATTTGCGCATCTGTATCGCTCGTGATGACAACGTCATACGTCTCGCCAGGGATCAGGTATTCCGAACCGGTTATATTTAATTCGAGAGCACAAGTTCCCTCAGGTAGACCAGGGGCAAAACCCACTTCGCTAAAGCCACTTATTTCAACGCCTTGGCGAGACACATCTGCCTCTATTGATTGACTTTCACACTCAAAGTTCAGATCTAACCAAAGATCTGGTAGGGAATAATCCTCGGGAACTGTAAAGGAAACTGAATTATCCCCCTCAGATAGATCAATGTCGCCAGAAAAGTGTGGCTCGTTAGATTCAGGTTCTGCCTCTTGGACAGGAACTAGAAACTCCCATGTTTCATCGGCCGTCGCGGGATTAGAAAACGTCTCGTCAAACACAATGCCATTAGGGGTAGACGCAACGACTCTGGCAAAGGTTCTTTCGCCCGTGTAGTTGTAAACATAATTTGAACCAGTTGAACCGTTAAACGCCAAATCCTCGAGGGTTCCAACGCTAGAATAATAGGACAAATAAATTTCGTATTCGCATGAAAAACGCAATGAGCCGTTTCTGAGAGTTGCACTGCAAATCACTTGGCCGGGTCCGGCTACCAGCTCTTCAGATGAGCTCGAGCTATTGACCGGAGCAGTGCCAGTTCCACTAAAAGTATCGCCAGCGGCTACCTCGCCTTGAGCAATTATTGTTTCGCCAGCATAAATCGAAAAGCCAATTCCTGGAATATTGACATCAATCGGCACTTCCACACTTTCATATCGCTCGGAGGGTTTGCCCACACCTTCCTGACCAAGAAGGGTGATGTCCCAATGAGTGAACGCATCACACGTCTCGACTAAGGCCATCCAAGCTTGGTTGTTATTAACAATCCCGTTTTGCAAAAGAGTTACTCGAACAGGGCAATCAACTGATCCGGATTCTGCAAGTGTTGTAGCGCTCGCCTCCTGTGCATCAGTAGCTGGTGGTCCATCTGTCCACTCAAAGGTCACCACTCTCGACTCGGCATAGCCCATTCCGGCGAGGTTAAGTGTCGTTGCAAATACTTGAACCCCGTTTGACTCTGCAGTTACATCGCACGAGTTGTTATTTTCTGGTAGAATGCATCTCGAGAGTGTCACATTGCAGTCTTGAGAAGCAACAGCATCAATGCTTGGCTCTGCGCTAAGCCCATCAACTAGGCCATACGTCCAACTAGCCACACACTTGTGAATTGTTGCTTGTGCAACAGACGAATCAGTTGCATCACACAGTGGTGCATTCGTGGCTGCATTAACCGCATCTTGCAGCTGCTGCAACACCATGTCTCCAACAATTGGCGCAGACGTTGTGGTTGTTGTTTCTTCCACAATCGGTGCAGAAGGTGTGGTTGTTGTTGTTTCGCTCGAGTCGACACTTGATGTACTTGAATTAATTGTCGTACTTGTCGTACTTGACGTACTTGTCGTACTTGTCGTACTTGTCGTACTTGACGTACTTGTCGTACTTGACGTACTTGACGTACTTGTCGTACTTGTCGTAGTCGTCGTTTCTTCTACTGCGAAATGCATCCACCACAGTTGGGGCCCGATGAAAGCAAGATTGACTCTGCCCGTTGCGTCCTCGATCGGAGGGGCGTCCATGTTCAAGATTATGGGTGT
>CAIYTS010000125.1 GCA_903929185.1 uncultured Acidimicrobiaceae bacterium | reverse complement strand
CTCGTCACCACCATCACCGCCCGAATCAAGAACTCATAATTCGATGACACACCAGGCTGTGAATCTCGTGGGGATGAACCTGTGTGCCTCTTGGGGACGAATGGGTATAAGTACCACGTCGTCCACACCCTCGTTAATTACACGCGCGCAACCTGTGTTTTCTAGTCCTTCGCCGTGCACATGGACTTTTCAGTACCCGTATGGCTCAGATGCTCGTCGTCCACAATCCACAGCACTTATTACTATTAATAGATCTATACATCACATTTCGGCATCTCTAATCGCGCCGTTCTACACTGACAATCTCCGAGTGAAAGTCCCAGCATGAAGTTCAGAAGCGAACAAGGAATCCTTGCCGAGGCCTTAGGGGCCCTAGCTCGAATTGCCTCCACTCGAAATGCGGGAACCCCGGCGTTGTCCGGAGTCAAGATGAGTCTTGAGGGAGACACACTCACCGCATCCAGCACCGACACCGATATTTCTTTGCAGTTTTCTTTGCCAGTAGGCGGCGACACAGACGGTCAAGGACTTGTTAGCGCACGCATGTTGAACGACATCATTCGTGTAATGCCATCCGGAAAAGTAACCGTCGAGTTTGCTGGCGACAACGCAACAATCTCTGCACAACGTTCACAGTTCACAATTCCCACACTGAACACCGTTGAGTTTCCACGTACATCACCCCCGTCTGGTGAACCCGTCACTATCGCTTCAAAAGAATTGAAAGACGCTCTCGCGCAAGTTGTTCTTGCAGCAAGCAAAGATGCTCAGAAGCACAACTTGTCAGCTGTATTGCTCGCATCAACAGACAAAGGTATTCGTCTTGTTGCAACAGACGGTTATCGCTTAGCAATGCGCGACATTGTCGGCACCAGCGCAGCATCACCCGATTCGTTTTTGATTCCAGCTCCAGCGCTTGTTGAACTATTGCGTCTCCTCGACATGTCAGAAGAAATCACAATTCGTTTCAATGATCTCGATGCAACGTTCCAGTCGCCAACAATGACGTTGTCAACACGTTTGATTAACGCTGAATATCCTCCGTATCAAACAATCATTCCGAAGAACAACACGAACACTGCAACAGTGAATCGCGAAGAACTTCTTGATGCTTTGCGACGTACTCGCGTTCTTGCTTCTGAAATGGCACCAGTTCGTGTGCGTATGTCTTCAGAAGGAATTCGTCTCACTGTTCAACTCACTGACGGCAGTACAAGCGTTGAAGACCTTGATGCACAATTCACCGGCGAAGACATCACGGTTGCATTCAACTCTGAATACTTGGCGAACGGCGTTGAAGCCTGTGCGGGCGAAGAGATCAACATTGCAACAAGCGTGCCAAATAAGCCAGCAATTGTTAGCCCAGTTGGTGACGACACGTACATTTACCTCCTGATGCCCCAACGTCTCTGACGTGACGCGGCTGCAGGTTCACGAGCGCAAAGCGGGCCACTAAATGGTTATCCGCCGCATTGAACTCACAGATTTTCGAATCTACAAACACGCGGTCATTGAATTAGATCCAGGCGTCACCGCCGTGATGGGTCTGAATGCTCAAGGCAAAACGAGTCTTGCTGAAGCAATGAGTTACTTGTCAACACTGCAAAGTTTTCGCGGTGTTGCAAACGATGCATTAGTACGCGAAGGCGCAGACACTGCATACGTACGAGCATTGGTCGTGCACGATGACGGCAGAGAAATTTTGGTAGAAGCTGAAATCAATCGCGCCGGCCGCAACAAAGTATTAGTTAATAAACAAAGGCTCGCACGAGTGCGTGATTTATTAGGCGTGGTGCGATGCACCGTATTTGCGCCCACCGATTTGCAGTTGGTGTATGAAGGACCATCTGTACGCCGCGACATGTTGGACGATGCGCTTGTTGCGTTAGCAACGCGTAACGACGCACTGCGGTTAGAAGTAGATCGAATCATTCGCCAACGCAACGTGTTGTTGAAACAATCAAACGGTCGCATGACAGACGACATCGAGATGACTCTTGATGTGTGGGATGCGCAGTTCGCCGAAAAAGGAACACAACTTGG
>CAIYTS010000124.1 GCA_903929185.1 uncultured Acidimicrobiaceae bacterium | reverse complement strand
TTTGATACAGAAAAAGCAGTACGCATGACACCACTCTATGTGGCGGCGCTCACTGCACTAATGCTGAAGTGTCTAGAGACTCTTTACAGGGCGCGAAGTGCCCTCTTGCCAACGTGCCATTGTCCACAACAGGTCAGACAATCTGTTGAGATACGGCACGACATAACTTGGTGGCGGTGCAGCAGCAAACGCCTGACGCTCTGCGCGACGCACCGTGGTACGTGCAAAGTCGAGCCAAGCAGATACTGGGTGTTCACCCGGCACGACGAACTCGGTCGGTGGATCAAACTTCGTATCAAGGTCATCAATGATGCTTTCAAGGCGATCCACCATCTCAGATGTCACACAACTCTTACCTGGGGTCAGCTTGTGACGATTTTCTGGCAATGTGGCCAACTCAGCCATGAGCACATAGAGGTCTTTCATCATGGGAACCACAATGGCATCAACATCAGAACCATGACCTGCTGCTGTGCGCACAAGACCAATGACAGCCTGTGCTTCATCAACAGCGCCGTAGGCGCGAGGCAACTCACTATCTTTCGGCACTCGGCCTCCATAAAAGAGTCCGGTCGTGCCGTCGTCGCCTTCCCGGGTGTAGATCTTCTCGCGAGCCATTCCATTGACTCTATGGCAAGTATCGTGGTGAGGTCATGAATCGTCAGCCCTATCTCGAAGCCGTCCACGACCGAGTCATCGTTTTCGATGGTGCTTTCGGAACTTTCGTACAAGATCTCGACCTCGGCCCTGCCGACTTCGGCGGAGAATCACTTGAGGGTTGCAATGAAATGCTGTGCCTCACCCGCCCCGATGTCATCGAATCAATGCATCGCGCTTTCCTTGATGCAGGAGTAGACGTTATTGAAACCGCCAGCTTCGGAAGTTTCTCTACCGTGCTCGTGGAATACAACATTCCTGAAAAGGCATATGAGCTCAATGTGGCCGCTGCAGCAATTGCGCGCCGTGTTGCAGACACCTATGAAGTAGATGGCCGCCCACGCTACGTAGCGGGCAGCATCGGGCCAGGCACCAAATTGCCAAGCCTTGGCCATATTGATTTCGCCACCTTGCGTGATTCCTACGAAGAACAAGCTCGCGGTCTTCTTGATGGCGGCGCTGACCTCTTTCTCATCGAGACATGCATGGACTTGTTGCAAATCAAGGCCGCAATGCAGGCCTGCCGTCGTGCAATGAAGATTGTCGGCCGCGAAGTTCCGATTCAGGTGCAAGTCACCATGGAAACAACCGGCCGCATGTTGGTCGGCACAGAAATTGGTGCCGCATATGCATCACTGCAAGCTATGAAGCCTGATGTCATCGGAATCAACTGCGCAACTGGGCCTTCAGAAATGCAAGAACACTTGCGGTACCTCAGCGAGCATTCACTGATTCCTATCAGCGTGTTACCGAATGCTGGCTTGCCAAGTGTTGTTGACGGCAGAACACATTACGACCTCACACCAGAACAACTTGCTGAATTCCATTTGCAACACGTCAGCAAATTGGGAATTGGCATTGTGGGCGGTTGCTGCGGCACAACTCCAGAGCATCTTCGCCAAGTCGTAGAAGCTGTACGTGGAGTCACCCCGAAAGTTCGTACGCCAGAGTTTGAACCAAGCGTGTCATCGCTTTACTCCCCTGTCACGCTGGAACAAGACAACAGTTTCCTCATTATTGGTGAGCGCACCAACGCAAACGGTTCGAAAGCATTCCGCGACGCAATGTTGCGCGAAGACTGGGATACCTGCGTCAAGATGGCCACCGAGCAGATTCGTGAAGGGTCTCATGTTCTTGACGTGTGCGTTGACTATGTCGGCCACGACGGCGCAGTTGACATGAATGAAATTGCCTCGCGTTTCGCTAGCCAAGCAAGTGTTCCACTCGTTCTTGACTCAACAGAACCCGAAGTAATGGAAGCCGGTCTTTTGCACACCGGTGGCCGCAGTATTTTGAACTCGGCAAACCTTGAAGATGGCGAAGCACCTGGTAGTCGACTCGACCGCGTGTTCAGCCTGGCTCGTGATTACGGCGCAGCTGTTATCTGCCTTCTTATTGACGAGCGCGGCCAGGCCCGTGACGTTGAATGGAAGATGGAAGTAGCTCATCGCATTCACAAAATTGCCACTGAGCGATACGGCCTTTCCGCCAGTGACCTCATCTTCGATGCACTGACATTCCCCATTGGTACCGGTGACGAAGACTTACGCAAAGACGGAATTGCAACGCTGGAAGCCATTCGTCGCATCAAGGAAGAGATTCCTGGTGCATTCACCACTCTCGGTCTTTCGAATGTGAGCTTTGGTCTCAGCCCAGCAACACGTCAGGTATTGAACAGTGTGTTCTTGCACGAGGCACGCCAAGTCGGACTTGATTCTGCAATCGTTCATGCATCAAAAATTCTGCCGCTTGCACGTATTCCGGAAGAACAAATCAGTGTCTGCCAGGACCTCATCTTTGATCGTCGTTCGCAGGGTTATGACCCGCTCACAAAGTTGCTCGAGATTTTTGCTGATGTGTCAACAATTGATGCCGTCAAAGAAGACCGCACCGACTGGACCATCGAGCAAATCCTTCGCCAACGCATTATTGATGGCGACCGCGAAGGCCTCACCGACGACCTTGACCGTGCAATGTCAGATGGTGTTGCCCCACTTGACATCATCAACGAAATTCTTCTTGACGGTATGCGCGAAGTGGGAGAACTCTTTGGTTCTGGCCGCATGCAATTGCCATTCGTATTGCAGAGCGCCGAGACAATGAAGACGGCTGTTGCCTACCTTGAGCCGCACATGGCAAAGACTGGCGAGAGCAGCGCAAAGGGCAAGTTGGTATTGGCCACCGTAAAGGGTGACGTTCACGACATTGGTAAAAACCTGGTTGACATCATCTGTACCAACAACGGTTACGAAGTGCACAACATCGGAATCAAAATCAGCATTTCTGAAATGATCGAAAAAGTTAAAGAAGTTGGTGCTGATGCACTTGGTATGAGCGGCCTGCTCGTAAAGAGCACCATCATCATGCGCGACAACTTGCTTGAACTGAATGCACAAGGCCTCAGTAACATTCCTGTTCTTCTTGGTGGCGCAGCACTCACTCGTAGTTACGTAGAACAAGACTTGCGCAAGATTTATGAGGGACGCGTTCTGTACGGAAAAGATGCCTTCGAAGGCCTCGCAACTCTTGACACGCTGATGGCAATCAAGAAGTCCGGTATTGACGACCCAGACTTTGGTCGCAAGCTTGGCGAGCGTGTTATTCCGCGACGCGAAAAGGTAGAGGTTGATCCTGCCTCCATTCCGAGTCGCTCTCCTGAAGTTGAAACAGACAACACAGTCTTTGTTCCGCCATTCCTTGGTTCCAAAGTGGTGAAGGGCATCGGTATCGATGAGATTGCCGAATACATCAACGAAACAGCGCTGTTCCGTAACCAGTGGCAATACCGTCCGAACGAGGGTGAATCAGATACTGATTTCAAAGACCGCATTCGCCCCATCTTGCGCGCACAACTCAGCAACGCAAAAGCAAGCGGAGTTCTTGTTCCACAACTTGTCTACGGATACTTCCCCGTCAATAGCGATGGTAATGATCTCGTTGTCTACACAGACGACACACGCACAGTTGAGCGCACTCGCTTTAATTACCCCCGCCAAAAGGTCACACCGTTTATGTGCATCGCTGACTTCTTCCGTTCTGTCGAAAGCGGCGAACCTGACTACGCCGCGTTCCACATTGTCACGATGGGTCAACCAATCAGCGAAGCAGCAGCCGAACTGTTCGCAGCAAATAAGTACCAGGACTATCTCGAACTTCATGGCATCGGTGTTGAAATGGCTGAAGCACTTGCTGAGTACTGGCACCATCGCATTCGCACCGAGTGGGGCTTCGTCAACGAAGATGGCCCATCAGTTGCCGGCCTCTTCCGTCAGCAATACCGCGGCGGTCGCTACAGCTGGGG
>CAIYTS010000123.1 GCA_903929185.1 uncultured Acidimicrobiaceae bacterium | reverse complement strand
GTAGTGGAAGCATCGATCGATGTTGAGGTGCTTGAAGATGAAGCGGAACCGCACGCTGACATATAAATCAGCAAGAAGGGCAACAACAGACGCAAACGCACCCTGTAATAGTAGTCAATATTTGACTACTTCAACAACGGCGGTAGAGTTTGCCTATGGCCCGCCAGGATGCTCAGTTAGCCCGCAATGTTGTACTGGCATTGGTCGTTCACACACCACGTCATGGTTGGGCGATTCATGAAGAACTGTCTCCCACTGGCGACATTGGGCGGGTATGGACATTGTCTCGCCAGTTGGTGTACCGAGCGATCGACACACTGGTTGAAGATGGCCTGGTGAAGCGAGCAACACCCAAAGATGGTGGCGGTGCAGACAAAGTGATCATTTCCCCCACTGCGGTTGGCAAGCGTACTGCGATGCAATGGCTTGAGTCCCCCGTGACTCACCTTCGTGACGTACGCACAGAGTTGGTACTGAAAGTAATGCTTCGAGACAGGATGGATTTACCTCTCGCCCCGTTTCTTGCTTTGCAGCATGAGGTCTTTGACCCACTGATTGCTTCTATCAATAAGGACACTTCAACATCACCAGTAAATCTGTGGCGCCGTGAAAGTGCAAACGCAGTGAAGCGTTATCTCACTCGTCTAGCACGAGACGTGAATTAGCCGCCGAGGTACGCGGCACGCACTGCTGGATCTACCAACAGATCATTTCCCGTGCCAGTCTTAACCACATAACCAGTTTCAAGAACGTATCCGCGATGTGCAGTGCGCAAAGCCTGTGTTGCATTTTGTTCCACCATCAACACAGAAATGCCTTCGGAGTTGATTTGTTTCACAATAGAGAAAATCTGTGCAATCAGCATCGGGGCAAGACCCATCGATGGTTCATCGAGAAGCATCAGGCGAGGACGACTCATGAGTGCGCGGCCAATTGCAAGCATCTGTTGCTCGCCACCTGACAATGTTCCGCCCAATTGAGTCATGCGCTCACCAAGACGTGGGAACAAATGAACGACGTGCTCGAGGTCTGCAGCCTTGGTGTCGCTCTTGTAGCCGCGAACATACGTGCCCATTTCTAAGTTCTCGCGCACGGACATACCGGGGAAAATTCCGCGACCTTCTGGCGCTTGGCAGATACCCAACTTCACACGATCATGCGACGCCATGTTGGTGATATCGATTCCTTCGAACAACACGCGACCCTGTGCCACAGGACGAACGCCTGAGATAGTACGCAGAGTTGTTGTTTTTCCAGCTCCATTGGCGCCAATGAGCGAAACGATTTCGCCTTCATTGACATTGAAAGAAATGCCCTTGATGGCTTCAATCTTGCCGTAGAACACATGGAGATCTTGTACCTCAAGCAGCATCGTCTGGTACTCCTAAATAAGCAGCGATGACGTCTGGGTTGTCACGTATTTCATGTGGCAACCCTTCGGCAATCTTTCGACCAAAATCAAGGACGGCAATACGGTCACTAATTTTCATAACAACATTCATGTCGTGTTCAATTAACAACACCGTGTAGCCCTGATCTCGAATCTTCAAAATCAATTCGTTGAGTTCTTGTTTTTCAGCAGGGTTGAAACCAGCAGCTGGCTCATCCAAGCAGAGCAGCTTCGGGTTGGTTCCGAGAGCGCGGGCGATTTCTAAACGACGCTGATGTCCGTATGGCAAATTTCGCGCGGCGACTTCTGCATACTCATCAATGCCGATGAACTTGAGAAGTTCATGCGCACGTTCACGACTTTCAGTTTCTTCACGCCGACTGCGTGGAATGCCAAGAATCGCACCAACAACACTGGTCTTGCTGTGTGCATCAACGCCAACCATCACATTTTCAACAGCTGACATGTCGGGAAAGAGACGGATGTTTTGGAATGTACGGGCAATTCCGCGCTTCGTGATTTGAAAACGCTTCAGACCAAGCAATGACTTGTCATCAAATGTGACAGTGCCGCTTGTTGGTGCATACACACCAGTGATCACGTTGAAGCATGTGGTTTTTCCGGCACCGTTCGGGCCGATGAGACCAAGGATCTCGCCCTTGTTGATGTGAAGAGAAACATTGTCAAGTGCAGTGACGCCACCAAATTGCATGGTGACTTGATCAACGCTGAGAAGAACTTCAGACATCGGATTCACCCTTCTTCGCAATACCTGCAGCAGCACCACGGCGAGGAATGATTCCTTGTGGGCGGAAAACCATCACGAGCACTAGTAC
>CAIYTS010000122.1 GCA_903929185.1 uncultured Acidimicrobiaceae bacterium | reverse complement strand
TGCAATGCCGGTGCCCTTATCAATCTGTGCAAGTGGGTGAGCAAACACTGGCACTTCAACATTGAACAACGGGGTGCGCACGGTCTTTCCAAAAAGCGGCTGATAACGAGGATCATCAGGGTGCGCAATAAGTGCAACACATGCAGGCAAAAGCTCTGGCCGTGTTGTGTCAATCAGGACATCGCCAGATCCGTCTGACTTATGAAACGCGATGGTGTGATACGCGCCAGGACGATCGCGATCTTCTAATTCAGCTTGTGCAACTGCAGTGCGGAAATCGACGTCCCACAATGTTGGTGCTTCTTGCGTGTATGCCTCGCCACGTGCCAGGTTGCGCAAGAAGGCGCGTTGGCTTGCACGACGCGAGCGGTCTTCAATAGTCGTGTACAACAATGACCAGTCGACAGACAGGCCAAGTCGACGAAAGAGATCTTCAAATATCTTTTCGTCTTCTGCTGTGAGTTCTTCGCACAACTCGATGAAGTTCGGACGCGAGATAGGAACCGCGCGGTGATCTTTTGGTGGGTCGCCACGAAACGGTGGTTGGAAGTTCGGAACATAGGCAACCGATGCGTCACACGACACGCCGTAATAGTTTTGAACACGACGCTCAGTTGGCAGGCCGTTGTCGTCCCAACCCATCGGATAAAACACGCTCTTGCCGCGCATGCGCCAGAAGCGAGCCACGGTGTCGGTATGGGTGTAGGAAAACACGTGGCCCATGTGCAGCGAACCGCTGACCGTGGGTGGTGGAGTGTCGATGGAAAAGACGTTGTCGCGGGTGGCTGACCGGTCAAAGGAGTAGGTGCCGTTCTGGTTCCATGCGTCGATCCACTTGGGCTCAACATTTTCGAGGGAGGGCTTCTCAGGGACACCGGACATAGGACTTAAATCGTAGGCTTGTCAGAGTGCTGAACCTCTACGACACCGCCACGCAAAGCGTGAAACCTCTGGCTCTGCGCCAGCCGGGGTCGGTCAGCATCTATTTATGTGGCCCCACGGTCTACGGGCCACCCCATTTGGGTCATGGTCGCGCCACTTTGGTCTATGACATTCTGCGCCGGTACCTCACGTGGACGGGTTTGTCGGTGCGTCTCGTTTCGAACATCACCGATATCGACGACAAGATCATTGAGCGCGCTAATACAGAAGGTCGCCCATGGACCGACATCACACACAAGTGTGAATCAGTGTGGTTTGAAGCAATGGGCAAACTCGGCGTTATTCGGCCAACCGATGTTCCACACGCCACTGAATATGTACAGAGCATGGTTGACATGATCAACACGTTGGTGTCTGACGACAAGGCATACGTCACTGATGACGGCGTGTACCTCAGTATTGCAAGTGTGCCTGATTACGGCTTACTTGCACATCAGAGTCTTGATGACATGCTCAGCGGTGGTGGGGATCGCGAAGTGTTCGGTGCCAGCAATAAACGCCACCCGTCAGACTTTGCGTTGTGGAAATTTTCTAAACCAGGCGAGCCCTCATGGCCGTCACCATGGGGCGACGGTAGGCCGGGTTGGCACAGTGAATGCGTTGTGATGAGTCTTGATCTTCTTGGTGAAGGTTTTGATCTTCATTGCGGTGGCGCAGACCTTCGTTTCCCTCATCATGAAAATGAGCGCGCGCAAGCTGTTGCATTAGGAAAAACATTTGCAAACCATTGGATGCACAACGGATTTGTGGTTGACATTGAAGGCGAAAAGATGTCAAAGAGTCTTGGCAATGTGTTGAATCTCATTGATTTGCTTGAAAAGTATGACCCTCGTGCATATCGCATGTTGTTGTTGCAAACTCACTACCGTTCACCAACACGTGTTGGTGAAGAAAACATTGATGCATGCGTTTCAGCGCTCGCAGGTCTTGATTCTTTCGCGGCTCGCACTGCGACACACAGTGGCGGCATGCCAGACGCAACTGTTATGTCGCAGTTCATTGCAGCAATGGAGAACGATCTCGATACAACAACTGTGATGGCGCTGGTGTTCGATTCTGTGCGTCGCGCAAACTCTGCAATGGATAGCGGTGATGTTGCAACAGTGTCATCAGTACGCGCAGCTGTTATTGAAATACTCGGTGCGCTTGGTCTCGAACTATCACTTGGTGATGACATTGATGCAGATATCGTTGCAAAGGGTGTTGCACTTGATGCTGCACGCACTGCAAAAGATTTCGCCGCAGCAGATGCCCTACGCGATGAACTGCAGTCACTCGGCTATGTTGTCGAGACATCGAAAGACGGGACGCGCATCCGACGTGGCTAAGAAAGAACGCACGCCCATGCCGGCGGGCTACTGGACAATTTGGACCACCGTCGCGCTTGACCTCGTTGGTTTCGGCATTGTTGTTCCCATCTTGGGCCGCTATGCAGAACGATTCGGCGCAAGTGGATTACAAGTTGGTCTGATGTTTGCTTCGTTCTCTGTTGCGCAAATGGTGTTTGCTCCCATTCTTGGGCGTATCTCAGACAAGGTTGGCCGCAAGCCAGTCATCGTGTTTTCTCTTGTCGGCACGGCAGTCGGCAGTTTTGTCACCGGCGCGGCGGGTGCACTGTGGGTTCTCTTCCTCGGACGACTTATTGATGGCGCGTCAGGTGCCAGCGTTGCCGTAGCGCAAGGCGCGGTTGCTGATATCGCTCCACCAGAACAACGTGCGCGACTCATGGGAATGATGGGCGCAGCATTTGGTATCGGGTTTGTTGTTGGGCCGGCACTTGGTGGACTTGCTGCTCTTGGTGGTCCGCACGTGCCGTTCTATTTGGCTGGCACCATCGCAGCGGTGAATGCAGTTGCTGCAATGATTCGTTTGCCTGAGACAAAGCCGGACACATCACACATCACCGAAAAAAGTCAACGGGGAAGTGCGCTATCTCCAGCATTAAAGCGCTTTGCAATCGTTGGGTTTCTTTCGATGCTCGGTTTTGCTGGTTTTGAAGCAACATTCTCCATTTGGGGTCAGAAGCAATTTGGTTTCACTGAAGGATCTGCATCAGTTGTGTTCGTTTTTGTTGGGGTCACGTTGGTTGCTGTACAAGGTGGACTCATCGGGCCACTCACCGAAAAACTTGGTTCGCGAAAATTACTTCGCATTGGTTTGTCTCTGGTAGCAGTGGGGCTCTTGCTCTTGGGCGTCACCACTACATGGCCATTGTTATTCGTCGCCTTGTTCTTGTTGTCAATTGGTCAAGGCGTGTCTGGCCCATCGGGTGGGGCATTGGTTGCTGAACTTGCACCAGTGGAACGTCGCGGTGAAGCAATTGGTTATCAACAAAGTACTGCCGCGTTTGGACGTGTTGCTGGCCCTGTAATGGCAGGTGCATTGTTTGACCATGTGGGAATTAGCGCACCCTTCTTAGTGAGCGGCGTTCTGATTCTCTGTGCTGTGGGCTCCGTGTGGAGCATCACCCGCGCTGCAATTACTTCGTTGAAGTAATTGTCTCGACAATTTCGTCTGCTAATTCGCGCGTGCTCGCGATAACGCCACTCCATCGCTT
>CAIYTS010000121.1 GCA_903929185.1 uncultured Acidimicrobiaceae bacterium | reverse complement strand
CTTTTCCAAAATGGCATACGACTTACCTGGTGCCTGATCTTGCAAGTGATACGCGGAACCGATGCCAGAGATTCCAGCACCAACAATAAGAACGTCTACGTGTTCGGTTTTCCCTGCGGTTGGGGCGTTGATTGTGTCTGCCTGAGTCATGGGGGCCTCCTCGATTGGCTTATCCATATTGTATGTTCCCGTCCCTCTCAGGTAACCAGTCCGACTTGGCATCGGGCTGCCTAACAATCGCGCAAGCCCACCCCACTATGCTGAGCAACGAACGGGGGTTCTGATGTTCGATCTACTTATTCGCGGGGGCACAGTTGTTGATGGAACTGGTGCACCAGCACGAGTCGCTGATGTTGCTGTAACAAACGGCCGCATTGTGCAAGTTGCTGCCACCATCGTGGGTGAAGCTGCCGAAGAAATTGATGCCACTGGAAAACTTGTTACTCCTGGCTTCATTGATATTCATACTCATTACGACGGCCAAATCAGTTGGGATACTTTGCTTGAGCCATCTAGCGGCCACGGCGTCACCACTGTTGTGGTTGGAAACTGCGGCGTCGGTTTTGCTCCTGTTCGCCCAGGTCGCGAAGAGTGGCTTGTGCAGTTAATGGAGGGCGTGGAAGATATTCCAGGCACTGCACTGCATGAAGGTATCAATTGGGAGTGGGAAACATTCCCCGAATACCTAGACGCGATTGATTCACGGAACTACTCCATGGATATTGCTGCGTATGTTCCGCATGGTGCAGTGCGTGGCTATGTCATGGGCGATCGTGGTGCACGTAATGAAGACGCGACTCCACAAGACATCGCGGAAATGGCGGCCATTGTGCGTGAGGCACGTGAAGCCGGAGCCGTTGGTTTCTCAACCAGCCGCACCATGGGACACAAAGCGAAAGATGGTCAACCAGTTCCCGGAACTTTCGCCAGCAGTGAAGAACTGAATGCATTGGCCGACGCGCTAATTGCAGGCGGAGGTGGAATTTTTGAAATTGCTCCTGAGGTACTGCCTGATGGTGCCGGCCAACCGACCATGGGAATGACTGAAGAATTGCAATGGATGGGTGACCTTGCATTGCGTACTGATTTGAAAGTTACGTACCTGTTGCTGCAATACGCAACAATGCCTGACACATGGAAGCAAGCGCTCGACTATTCCTCCATGATCATGGATAAGGGTGGATACCTTCGTCCGCAAGTAGCAGCTCGTCCTTTCGGCATGATGGTGTGCTGGGCTGGGTATCACCCGTTTGCAAAGCGTCCGACATTTATTTCTCTTGCAGCATCGTTGTCACTTGCTGAACTACGTACCGAGTTGGCAAAGCCATCCGTACGGGCGCAGATTTTGTCAGAGCCTGATGAGCCAGTGAATACCGCTGTGCAGTTTGATGGTCTTGCTACTGCGCTCGGCATGATCCCCCACCTTGTATATGCAATGGGCGACAACGTGGATTACGAACCAACTCCGGCAATGTCAGTCAAGGCACTTGCCGACGCAGCGGGAGTATCAACATTCGAAATGGCGTATGACTTACTGAATGAAAATGGTGGCACTGCATCTCTGATGTTCCCCACCTTGAACTATGTCGGCGAAAACCACGACGTTATTTACGAAATGCTCACCCACCCGGCAGCAATTAACGGCCTTAGCGATGGCGGCGCACATGTTCGCATGATCTGTGATGCATCAATACCTACCTACCTATTGACCCACTGGGCACGTGACCGTGAACGCGGACCAAAACTCAGCATTGAAGAAGCTGTCCGTATTCAAACCACGGCTACTGCCGAAGTAATTGGTCTTTCAGATCGTGGTCAAGTTGCAGAAGGTATGCGAGCAGATATCAATATCATCGATTTTGATAACTTGCGCCTTAATGCACCACACGCTGAAAATGACCTGCCTGCTGGTGGCCGCAGACTTCTGCAATCCGCAGATGGCTACGTTGCAACAATTGTGAATGGTGCTGTTACTCGCCGTAATGGTGTCGATACAGGTGCTCGCCCAGGTCGACTCGTTCGCGCTTAAACGTCTATTCGTTCTATCTGTCGCACTTCTTTTGACAGAAGCGGCAACGATGTCGCTAAAGCAATGATGATTCCTACCGTCACCAATGCCGTTGGTGCACCAACAAGATGTGTAAACGGGCCAGCCAAAAATAGACCAACTGGCGCAAACACCATTGAGCCAAAAGCGTCATAGGAACTGACGCGCGACAACGCTTCGTCGGGGACATGTGTTTGAAGAGTGGTCATCCAGTTGGCATACATCAGATCCATTCCAATCCCAGTACCTAATGCGGTGATGAACAGCACCCACAACGGCAATGGCACAGCAAGGGCAAACGCCCAGAGTGCAGCAATTGGCAGCACACCGAGCCCCAACAGAAGTGGTCGGCGTGGCCGCAGGCGTAATGCAAAAACCGTGCCCAAAATTGCTCCGATTCCGAAGCCGAACATCATGATGCCCATATCTCTCGCGCCACCCATTGCCTCTTTTATTTGAACTGGCGCAAGAACTCCGAGAAATCCTTCAAAGCCCAAATAGAAGAAGGAATAACTGATCACGACATACACAATCCATTTGCGTGACGAGAATTCAAACCAGCCTTCTCGTAATTGCGAAAAGATGGATTGACGTTTCTCGCCTTCAAGAAGTGGAGTGCTGTTCGGCACCTTCATTCGATACACAATGACCCCTGCAATCAGAAACGACAATGCATCGATAAGAAGCCCCCATCCCGGCCCCGCAGTTGACACGACTATGCCAGCGACACTTGCACCCAGCGTGTAACCCAAATTTGCACCAACACCAACAAGTGAGTTGGCTGCCTGCAGCAAAGGATTCGGAACAATGAGAGGCATGATGCCGCTGAAGGCTGGATACCAGAGTGCGTTCAGAACTCCGAATACAAAGCTGTTGAAACAGAGCAAAGGAATTGATGCATGACCCGAGATAAATGCAAATGCACTGATCGCTACAAAAACACTGCCGATGATGTCAGTGATACCAACCAGGTGAGTTCGTCCAAACCTGTCTGCTGCTACCCCACCAATCAACATGAATAACACCAACGGAATCATGTGAGCAGTGGTAACCAAACTCAGCGAACCAGCATCGGCGCCGGGCAAAGACAACACGCCGAAGGCAAGTGCAATGGGAGCAATTCCGTTACCAAAGTTACTGATAACTCTTGCTACGAGAAGGTGGCGAAATTCAGTGATTTTCCAGAGTTCAGATAACTCTTTCTTCATTTTTGCATTCGTAGCCACGCGACCACGATACTTGAGATTCAGTTCTTGGTTGAGTTTTGTATCTCGCGGTACTTTAGGAAACGACCAACAAAATCACTGGTTTGTTCTGAAGACCATTCCACTTTTTTCCAACCACCAAGTTCCGAACAGCGTTCGAGATGCTGTTGTACTGATGCCGGAAGTTCACCAGTCAGACCTAACTGACGCAGACCATCAAGTCGCGTATACACGCCGGCCATGATTGCTTCGGCAAGTGTCGGAGTATCCCCTGCAAGCCACTGTGAAGACTGCAACCACTGATCAACAGTTTCCATAGCTTTCATGAAAGCAACACTTGATTCCTGAATCAAAGCAGCGTCAGTTCCGTAATACACGCCAATCATGGGCCTGTAGACGTACTTGTTCAACCATTCAACTCGTTCACGTACAAGTGCTTGCGCGGCATCATCACTTGGCAACAACGACGAGTCAGTGAATTTTTCTTCTAACCATTCAAGAATAGGAATCGAATCAGCAAGGTATTCGCCATCAATTTTCACCATTGGCACTTCAAGTTTCGGACTGTGAGCAATGAATTCCTCTGGCACCACGAAGCCTTTGGGGCGTACAGCACGCGGCGGAACATCAACAACCGTGTATTCAATACCGCGTTGAGCCAACGCAAACTCAACGCGCACCGAGAACGGACAAATCCAATGACCAAACAGTGTGACGGTAGATGTGCTCATGATGTGAACAGAATCTCGCAACCAGTACCTGCCAACAAGGCATCAACTGCACGTCGATCATCAGCAGTCAACTTTGCGTATTCTTCGCGAATCCACTTCAAGCACTTGCGCTGATACACAAACGTTCCCTGGCTATACGGATGACCATCAATGACACATGAGAAAGTCTCAGCCCCGGCTTCCATCGCAGCTTCGTTAGCAAGCAAGAACGGCGCATACGTAAGGCCAATCTCTGGCAGCAGCGCAAGAGTTGTCGGATGAATTGCATCACGAGTTACCCAACCGTTGTCACCGTCAACATCCCACCATGACAAGTCATCAGCGCGTTCAACCCAGTTCACCATGCGCGGTGCACGTTCAATACCAATGCGTACTGATTCAGGATCCCAGCGCAACAACTCGGTCATTTGTCCGTACAGAGCAAGATCTCCACGTCCTGGTCGATCACCTAAAAGAAACGGTGCAACTTCAAGATGAGCTTGCATCATGTCGAGCAATCGATAGAAAGACTCTTCAATCGCAGGCTTGTTCTCTTCGGTTGAACCCACAAGCGCACGCCTACCTATTTGACGCTCTGTGATGTAGTTGGTAAACCGCGACAATGCTTCGACGGGCATTTGTTGGTCACCATCGAGCGGCAGTAGCTTTCCAGCCTTATCAATAGCGCCGCTGTAGTACCAGCGATAGTGATACATCTGCTTTGTGACCCACTCATCTGCGTAGTCCTCAAGCAAGTAATCAATGAATGCAACAACTGCGTCCGTAGGTACAAGACTGCGCTCTGAATACATCCCCTCGAGCCGCATAATGAGCGGGCTCGAGTCAATCATTGTGTCGGTGTACGCACCAGTTGCATCGGGGAACGAAATTGCAGGAATCAGTGGGAACGGCGGCAGGTCATCCCATTTAGAACCCTGCGGTACCCACTTGAATGGAATCTGGCGATAGCGCAACACTGCGCGCATCTTTAACGAGTAGGGCGAACCGTGCACGCCTCTAATACGGAGTGGAAATACTTGTTGCGATGCCATGATCGTCTCCCTTGTTCACCAAATTGTAGATGGGTCTGAACTGCGCTGAGACAAGCGAGAAAGAATACGACCTGTTCGGCTATAAGGGTTGGCGCACGGGACGAATCTCGATGAGTATCAGCACCAAGATGGCAACTCCGATCAGGTGTATCTGTTCAAAATTGAATGCGATATGGCCGTTCGAATCATCGTAAACAGCAGCCAGTGCTTGAATCACCAGGGCAAAAGTTG
>CAIYTS010000120.1 GCA_903929185.1 uncultured Acidimicrobiaceae bacterium | reverse complement strand
TCACCATGCATGCGCACATACCAGCGATACTCGTCTGGTTCACCACGGTCAACAGCAACGATTGTGTCGTTACGTTCCATCATGGCCATTAGCCACGACGTAATTTGTCGATCGAGTAATTCAAGATGCGTGTTGCCGAAAAGCTCGCTCATAACTGTCTCTACTTACACACAACTCGGTCGCGCGATGTGAGATCTGTGTACGCACGGCGCAATCGAGCTGCAGCAAAGCTCCATGTGTATGCCTTTGCGCGCTCCGCCGCCTGTTCAGACAAACGTGCAGCAACTGACGGGTCATCAAGAATGGTCGCGATGTGTCGTGCAAAAATATCTGGTTGACGATCTGGCACTAAGAAACCTGTGCGTCCATCTTCAATGATGTTGAGAAGTCCGCCGACTGCAGTAGCTACTACGGGAATTCCACACGCTGCTGCTTCCAATGCAACAAGGCCAAAACTTTCACTGCGGCTTGGCACCAGCACAACATCCGCAGCGCGGTAATACGTAGACAAAATGTGGTGAGGTTGTGGTTCAACGAAGCGCACTTGACCTTCAACGCCGAGCTCTTCAATCAGTGAATGAACACGGGCTAATTCAGTTTCGCCTTCTGTGCCACTTGCACCACCGACGATAAGAAGTACTGCATCCTTGCGACCAAGCTCGGCGAGCGAACGCACCGCAACATCAGCACCTTTCAGTGGCTGAATACGACCAACGAACAACAACACGGGGCCACTGCCAAGTTCAAGAGCTTTACGTGCACCGCGCTTATCGCCTGGTGCAAAGAACGCATGCTCGACTCCGGGCGCAACAATTTCTATTTTTCCAGGAGGAGTTCCGTACAGCGACAAGAACTGACGCTCTTCTTCTGTGCAACTGACACAGATGGCATCAGAGCAACCAATGACTTCTGTTTCAGATTGTTCACGGAATTCAGATTCTGGGTCGCCGCCTTCGGCCTTCACGCGAGCAAACGTATGAAAGGTGCTGACTAATGGAATATCAAGTTCATGCTTCAGCGAATGTCCGCTAAGGCCACTGAGCCAATAGTTGGCATGAATCACATCGGTACCACCGTGTGCATTGATGTGATCAAGAACCCCTTCAGTGAACTGTGGGACAATTGAGATCATGTCGCCCTTTGGCATATCAACTGCGCCCGCAGGAATGTGAACAACTTTGTGGTTTGGCTCGATCATGACTTCAGCAGGAAGGTCATTTCGCCAGGTACGTGTGTATGTGGTGCAGTCAACTCCGGCGTGCGCAAGAGCAGACACCAATTCGCGCACGTACACGTTCATACCGCCTCCGTCGCCAACACCTGGCTGAACAAGAGGCGACGTATGTAGTGAGAGGACGGCTACGCGCATGCAGAACTCAACCTATCTAGGGCTTGTCACATTCCCTAAGGGTGCTTATTCAGTGGCAGCAGGTCCAACAAAAGACCGATACACGGACAAAAGGCTTTGCTTTTGTTCTCCCGAGAGCCGTTCATCGTTATTAATAGCTTCGGGAACACTGCTGGCCGCTGGCGGCGACCCATCAAGGATGCCCGCTCTGACATACAAGGTCTCTGCTGAGATCTCGAGCGCCCGAGCAATTTGCTGCAAGATGTCAGCTGATGGTCGGCGGATGCCGCGTTCTATTTGCGACAAGTACGGATTCGATACGCCAGCAGAACGTGCAAGGTCACGAATGCTCTTTTGTGCGTTCTCGCGTTGTTGGCGAATAAATTCTCCGACATCGTGCAATGTCTCGGTAGGACGAATGGGCATATCCCTATGAATCTTTCACCACAGCACCAGCACCGCCTTCACGCACACGCGCTACTAAAGCCGCGGTGAGCGCATCGATACGTTCAAACAAATTATGACGTTGTTGAGAGCAGGATTTTTCAAACATTCCTAATGCGCCTGCAAGGTCTGCCAATGCACGATCATCAATGTTTTCGAGTGATTCAAACTGATAGTGCTCGCATAGTTCATCTAGTTCTTTCACCAACGGGTGATCGCCAGCAACATTTGTTTCGCGTGGCGGACGCGCACTGCCGCCACCATGTTGTTGTCCGAATACATCTGCAAGTCGATCAGCCAGAGACCCAACTGGTGCATCAGCACCGCTTGCTCTGCGGCGTTCTTCGTCTTGCACTAAATCAAGTCGGCCTTGTGCAAGTCGACGTACATACGAAATCGCATCTTCTTCCATATTCAATGCATTGCGTTGTGCACGAATCTCGGCCAATGTGCCTGGGATTTCAGTTGACATCAGATTCCTCCCGACACAGGCGGCAACACCGCTACTTCATCTTTATCGGTCACGGCGTGCTCGCGTGACACCTCTTCGCCGTTCAGCCACACCTTGCTCATGCCAAGGACCGCTTCGAAATGGGTGCCGAACTGGGCAACAGCAGAATCAAGGACTGCACCAACAGTGGTTCCAGCGATTGTGGCGGTTCCGGTGCCTGCGGCTTCACGAGCCTGAGCAAAGAAACGAACAGTGGCCATATAAGTCAGGGTACTCGGGCTGGATTGCACACCCATGAGGGCTCAGCGGATTTCGAGCGCTGGTCCGCCGGGAGCGAAATGGCCTACGGCTGTCCATGCACCTGATGCAATGAGCACTTCAGCAGTTGCTTGAGGAACAGCTGCGAGTAATCCGCCAGATGTTTGTGGGTCCATGCACAGAGCAACGTGCGCTTCGTCTGCCGTTGCGGTGAGATGGTCACCTACATATAGGCGATTACGAGGGTCACCGCCAGTGCGATGACCTGACGTCGCAATATCCAATGCGCCGGGATACAGCGGCAGTGCGGATGTATCAACGACCAACGTGACGCCAGAGCGCTCTGCAATTTCCCAACCATGACCTGCAAGGCCGTAGCCCGTGACGTCGGTGACGGCATGAACATGGTCTTGATGTTCACGCAGTTGTTCGGCTGCAGCACGATTCAACGTGCGCATTCCTGCAATGGCGACTTTCTTGTCGGCATCAGATCCAGCTGCCGTGACCAAACCAGTTCCAAGTGGCTTTGACAGAATTGCGATGTCGCCAACTTGTGCGCCGCTCTTTCTGAAAATGTGTTTCGGGGCAACAACACCTTGCACTGCTAAACCAAAAATTGGTTCAGGGTTACGAATGGTATGACCACCTGCAATGGTGCCGCCGGCTTCCAACACGGTTGCAGAAGCTGCAGCAAAGATCGCCGCTATGACATCAGTTGGTAACTCTTCCGGAAACGCTGCGATGTTCACTGCGAGAATTACTCGACCGCCCATGGCGAAAACATCACTGCATGCATTCGCTGCAGCAATTGCACCGAAGTCTGACGGATCATCAACTAGTGGTGGAAAGAAATCTGTTGTGCTTACCAATGCGATGTCATCAGTTAATTGATACACCGCTGCGTCATCAAATGGTGCAAGCCCTACTAATAATGAGGGGTCAAACCCGCTTGGCAGTTTTTGCACCATGTCTGACAACAACGATGCACCCCACTTAGCAGCACACCCGCCACATGAGGTCCATTCGGTCAACTTGATTGGGCTCTCGTTGGTGCTCATCTAGAAAAAACTACTAGGTTGACATTCGTGAACACTAAGGCGACTTACCCGCCATCCATTGATGCCATAGCGCGGGAATTGACAGCGCAATCATCACTTCCGCACGCCATCCTTGTGGATTGCGCCCGGCGTGCAGTTGCTGATGGCTCTGATAACACCGTTGCCACTGCCAAAGAATTGGTACGCGAATTTGAAACATCACTTCATCAAGATGTCATCAACGCGACGGGTGTTTTATTACACACAAATTTGGGACGCGCACCTCTAGTAATGAATTCAAGCGGGCGTTCAACAAATCTGGAGTTCAATCTTGAAACAGGTGAACGTGGTTCTCGTCAAGATGCAACTGCAGCGCTTATTTCGCATCTCGTTGGTGCTGAAGATGCAATCGTTGTCAATAACAATGCCGCAGCAGTGATGCTGGTTCTTGCCGCGCTTGCCGAGGGCCGTGATGTTGCAGTGTCTCGCGGAGAGAGTGTTGAGATCGGCGGCGGTTTTCGCATTCCTGATGTGATGGAACAATCGGGTGCGCGACTTGTTGATGTGGGCACAACAAACCGCACGCGACTTCGTGACTATGCACGAGCAATTGACTCGCGCCGCAATGACATTGCACTAGTAATGAAAGTGCACCCGTCAAACTTCGCTATTGAAGGGTTCACTGAAGGCACATCAATTGCGCAACTGGCAACACTTGAAGTTCCGGTAGTCGCAGACATTGGTTCTGGTCTTTTAGACAACACTGCCCCATGGCTTCACGGATTCACAGAGCAAGTGCCTTCATGGATAACCGGAGAACCTGCGGCACGCCAAGCACTTGCTGACGGTGCTGACCTTGTCACATTCAGTGGAGACAAACTTCTTGGTGGACCACAGTGCGGAATCATTGCTGGCCGTGCTGACCTTATTGATGCATGTGCATCTCACCCACTGATGCGTGCACTGCGCCCAGGTGGCCACACATTGACTTCATTGCAATCAGTGCTGCTTTCCTACAGCGCGCGCACCGCATGCACTGACATTCCCTTTTGGCAAATGGTCTCAATGTCTTCGGTGGATCTTGAAGCACGAGCTACCTCCATTGTTTCTGAAGCAGGCATCGGTTCTGTTGTCTCTGTTGATTCGCTCGTCGGTGCTGGTTCTGCACCCGGGTCAACGATTGCATCGTTCGGTATTGCTCTCAACGGTGATTATCGCGATGCATTACGTCATCACAGCATTCCTGTCATTGCTCGCACATTCGACAAAGTGACATACCTCGATATGCGCAGTGTTTCTCCTGCAGATGACCACATTGTTGTCGCTGCGCTCGCATCATTGCGGTAAACCATGACGGTTATCGCCACAGCCGGCCATGTTGACCACGGCAAGTCTTCGCTGATTCGTGCAATCACGGGCACAGACCCTGACCGATTGGCAGAAGAACAACGCCGTGCAATGACCATTGATCTTGGGTTTGCACATTGCACCACTAGTAACGGCACAGTGTTGAGTTTTGTTGACGTGCCTGGGCATGCCGATTTCATTCGCACCATGATCTCTGGTGTTAGTGGCGTGGACATCGTGATGTTGATCATTGATGCCAATGAAGGATGGAAACCACAGACAGAGGAACATCTCGGCATCATTGAAGTACTAGGCATCTCTTCAGGAATTGTGGTTCTCACAAAAAGTGACAAAGTGGATGCTGGCCTTCTTCAGCAGCGCCAAGAAGAGATTGCCGCTCGTCTTTCAACAAGTTCAGTGACGTGGCATGACACAGTGATCACTTCTGTCGTTACTAACACTGGCATTTCTGAACTAATTACACAGATTGAGAAACTGGTTGCTGCTCAAGTAACACAGAGCCAGAACACTCGCCCACGTTTGTTCATAGACCGGGTTTTCTCTATGAAAGGTTCCGGCACAGTTGTGACCGGAACACTTGAAGGCGGAAACTTAGAAGCTGCAAGTTCGTTAATTGTCGCGCGCACAGGAACCGCAGTACGAATTAGGGAAATTCAAACTCATGGTTCTGTTGTTGCTGTTGCAGAGTCGGGCTCGCGTTGTGCCATCAATCTCTCGGGCATTGATGCGAATGAACTACAACGCGGTGATGCACTCGTTTGCGAGAACGACTGGCATATGAGCAATGCGTTTGACGCACGCATCACAGTGTTGCCTGCTCTCCAGCATGCACTCACACACCGTGGAAGTTTCACATTGCATGTTGGTACGCGTTCGCAATCAGCAACGGTTCGCATCTTGCAATCAGAGAACATCGACCCAGGCCAACCAGGTCTCGTGCGAATTCGATTTGAACATTCCTTG
The DNA here is from genome assembly GCA_903929185.1 of uncultured Acidimicrobiaceae bacterium. Lineage (GTDB taxonomy): Bacteria > Actinomycetota > Acidimicrobiia > Acidimicrobiales > Ilumatobacteraceae > UBA2093. Next base: position 864 of record CAIYTS010000120.1, on the reverse strand, counting down.
CCGTTAGTTCCTGGCGACCGATTTCTACTGCGTGATACCGGCATCGGTGCCACTGTTGGAGGCGGTGTCATTCTCGATGTGGACCCACGCGGTCGCGTCAAAGACGCCGCACCAGATGACAGCCCCGAACAGATTTTGAATAACAGAGGATGGCTGACAGTTGACGAAGCTCGTCAACTAACAGGGAAAGACATTGCGCCGATTGTCGGCAAGTGGGTTGCAAGTGCCGAGACACTTCGCTCCACTGTGACTGCACTAGAGCAACAGCTCACAATCTCAGTGTCACTCGACACCGCCACACTTGCTGCATACGAACGCGATGTGATCTCGACAATTGATGGAGTGCACATCAATAACGGAATTGCAGTGCGAGGCGAATCGGATCCATTACTGAATCATCCTTATGTCTCGCTGTTCTTGCAGGCGGGCGTAACAACTCCCGATGCCGACAAGCTTGATCGAAACATCATTCGACAGTTGGTACAGAAGAAGATTCTGTACGAACACGACAACATTGCTTTTCATGCAGAGACTCTTTCTTCATTGCGGCCCGTACTTGAACAACTGTGGACACAACATCCGGAGGGCTTCACAATGGCAAACCTTCGTGATGCGCTGTCCATCACTCGTAAACATGCTCTGCCTCTAGGCAATTGCCTTGACAAAGTGGGACTCACAAAACGGCAGGGTGACTTGCGAATTTCTGGTTCAGCCTGGTGATGGCGGAGGCGGACGGGAATCGAACCCGCCGAACGGGGTTCGCCCGTTCCGTCTGTTTTGAAGACAGCGAAGCCCACCAGGTACTCAAACGCCTCCGCTGTCAGAGTAGCGTTCGGCCATGAGTTCTGTTGCGCCGGTACTTCC
>CAIYTS010000119.1 GCA_903929185.1 uncultured Acidimicrobiaceae bacterium | reverse complement strand
GGCACCGACGTGACTGAAGCATCAGTTCTTTCTGGTGACACCCCAATCTGGATCGACTGGACATACAACTATCCAGGTCTTGCACCGAAGTTGACTGAGAATGGCATCACCGTGTCAATCAAGGTTCCATCTGATGGCGTCTACGGCGGATACTACGCACAAGGCGTTGTTGCTGGCAGCCCGCACCCAAACGCAGCGAAGTTGTGGATTGACCACATCATTTCTGACGAAGGTGCACTTGGATACCTCGAAGGTGGAGCAATCCCCGCTCGATTCGCAGCTCTTGAAGCAGCAGGCAAGATCACTGAAGACATGAAGAAGAACTTGCCAGCGGCATCATTGCTTGAAGGCTTGAAGTTCCCTTCACAGGAGCAAATCGCAGCAGCTAAAGAAGTTTTAGCTAAGCAATGGGGCCCACTCGTCGCAGACAAAAAATAGTGTCTGAGCTCGATTTCCTCTTGATGGTCTCCCCTTCTCAAGAGGAAAACGTAACTGGAGGCCCGGCGGGTAGCCGGGCCTCCGCCACGTCTGGGCGCTGGTCGCCATCGTTGATACTTCCGATACTTCCCTACTTCACTTTTGTTGGGCTGTTTCTCTTAGTACCAACCGTGGTGTTATTCACGAAAGCTTTTCGCCCTGTGACAGGGTCCACCACCTCAGCAATGGTGGAAGCAATGAACGCATCGAATCGTTCATCATTTGTGTTTTCTCTGAAGCTGTCGCTGTATTCAGCAATACTCGGCGCAATCATTGGATTTCTCTTTGCGCTTGCAGCATCGCGTATTGAACGCCCTCGCCGCTTGCGCAACTTAGTGACTGGTTTTTCCGGAGTTGCTGCAAACCTGGGTGGTATTCCCTTGGCCTTCGCGTTTATTGCATCGCTTGGGGCGCAAGGGCTCTTTACTCGCATCTTGTACCACAACGGTATTGACCTGTATGGCGCCGGTTTCAAGATCTACGACTTCTGGGGCATTGTCGTTGTCTATTTGTATTTTCAGATTCCGTTGATGCTGCTAGTGATGTTGCCCGCTATCGACGGATTGCGCCCCACGTGGCGTGAGGCTGCGATCAATATTGGGGCTTCGCCATTTCAGTATTGGCGCCGTGTTGGTTTGCCTATTCTCACTCCATCCCTGTTGGGCGGCACGCTGTTGTTGTTTGCTAATGCGTTCAGTGCATATGCGACGGCCTATGCGTTGTCTAGTGGTGGGTCACGCTTGGTGCCTGTGCAAATTCGTTTTTACCTACAGGGAAACACCATCACGGGTAAAGGCAACCTTGGGTACGCGCTTGCTGCATGGATGGTGTTGATCTTATTGTTTGTCATGACCGGGTACTTGCTTCTTCGACGCCGTGCTGAACGATGGAGAACAACATGAACAAGCGCCGTACAACGTGGGAATGGCCTGTCATCCTTGTGGTGGGTGCATTCTTTATTGTGCCCATGTTGGCAATGACTCGCTTTGCGATGCAGCGAGTACCAATGTCGCTGTTAGGTCGTGACACCTTATTTTCCAGGTGGACTATTCGTGGGTTGATGAACACGATTAGCGATGACAAGTTTCAACCAGCATTCCTGCTGAGTGTGCGATTAGGCATTGTTACTGTTCTCGTGGTTCTGGCTTTGTTGCTTCCCACTGTTTTGTGGCTTCACTTGCGTGCCGTGCAGTGGAAGATGGCCGCAGAAGTTGTTTCGTTGTTGGCATACGTGGTGCCACCGATTGCCCTGGTAGTGGGTGTGTCAGGCGCGTACCGCGACACCGTGCCATGGATAGTGTCCACCAACTTTGGGCTTGTGCCGTTGTATGCAATTTTGTGTTTGCCGTTTGCGTATCGCACTCTTGATGCGGGATTTGCAGCTCTTGACTTACATACCTTGGTAAATGCGTCCCGCTCTCTTGGCGCGTCGTGGCAACAGACCTTCCGCAAAGTATTGATACCAAACCTTCGTACCGCAATTTTGACAACGTCGTTTCTGGCGTTTGCAGTGGTGATGGGTGAATTTGCGATTTCTTCACTTTTGCTAAAGCGCACACTGCCGACATACATGGTGGAAGCCCAGGGCCGCGAACCCCAGGGTGCCATGGGCGTTGCCTTGTTACTACTCGTTCTGACCACTGTTCTGTTTATGGTTCTTGGCCGAATTCAGAAAAAGTCTCCGACATCATCTTCACAAGAAATCAGAATCACACCATGAGCCAACTTGAATTTGCCCACGTTACGAAAAAGTATGGCGACTTAGAGGCGCTGTCAGCATTCACTTTGTCTATTCAGAAGGGCGAACTGATTTCAATTCTTGGCCCAAGTGGGTGTGGCAAGACAACAGCATTGCGAGTTGCAGCGGGGTTCGAGAAATTTGATGCTGGCCGACTGATTATGAATGGCCACAACATTGAGCCGGTTCCACCACAAAAGCGCAATATGGGAATGGTGTTTCAGAGCTACAGCTTGTTTCCTCATCTCACTGTTGCAGAGAACATTGGGTTTGGTCTTTCCATTCGCAAGATGGAAAAGAAAAAGCGTGTATCGGTGGTGTCTGACATGCTCGACCTTGTTCGACTTGTTGATGTTGGTCACCGGTATCCGCACCAATTGTCTGGTGGGCAGCAGCAACGTGTGGCATTGGCTCGAGCGTTGGCCATTGAGCCAACCGTGTTGTTGCTCGACGAACCGCTGAGTGCGTTAGATGCAAAGGTACGCGTTGAAGTACGCGAAGAGATTCGCTCGTTGCAGAAGCGCACCGGCACAACCACATTGTTTGTTACTCACGACCAAGACGAGGCACTGACTATCTCAGATCGCGTGTGCGTAATGAGTAACGGCGTGATTCAACAAGTAGGTACTCCGCAAGAGGTGTACGACAACCCCAGCACAGACTTCGTTGCAACATTTATCGGTGAGACAAATTCCGTGACGATTGCTGGCAATGAGGTTCTGGTGCGACCAGAACACACACGAGTGGTGAGCGATGCTGAACCAGATTCATATCGGGGAATTGTTCAGAATTTCTCGTTTGCTGGCCCACTCAAGACTGTGGTGGTGCGTATGTCTGTTGATGAAAGCCTTGTTCGCGCAACCATGACCAACACTGTTGGTACTGAGTGGACCATGGGTCAAGAAGTAGGAATCGTTTTCGACCACATCTTGCGCCCCACCACCTAGTCGCGGTTGGTGTCTACAAAATGTAAACTTCGGAGATGGCCCAAAAAAATATCCCAGAATCTCCAAAAACAACGACCATTCGTGTCGACGCCCGCACACATAAAAGCATCGTGAAACTTTCAGAACAAACAGGTCGGTCCATAGTGGACCTCGCTCATGACGCACTCGTCTATTACGAACGTCAAATGGGCATGGAATTAGCAGCACAACAACTCATCGAAATGCGTAAGGACCCTGTCGCTTGGCAGGCGTACATCGACGACATCAATGCAGTGTCCGGAGGTCCAATCGATGAGTAGTGAAATTCCACACGCAGGAGAAATTTGGATGACGCAATTTGATAGTTCATACCCGCACGAACCAGCAGCGATTCGTCCATCAATCATCATTGCGCCTGCCACACAATTCGATCATGCATTCGCAAGTTCAGTTGTCGTTCCATTTACAACCACGTTTCACAATTTCAGATTCTGTTACGACGTGCTTCCAACATTGGAGAATGGATTACGTGCGCAGAGTTATGCACAGTGTGATCAATTGCGGTCAATCAATAAAGACCGATTCATAGAAAAACTAGGAATCATTGAAATCGACCACTGGCAAACAATTCGCGAACTAGTTCGCCAGTTCCTCAACCTTTAGTCGCGGTTGGTGACTTGGCCGTGCATGACAAGGCCATAGTCGGGCATGGTGATGATGCGAAGAGCAGCGCCGGCGAGAACTTGGTCGCGGACATCTTCGAGAGCGTCGTCTGGCT
>CAIYTS010000118.1 GCA_903929185.1 uncultured Acidimicrobiaceae bacterium | reverse complement strand
GCGCTCTGGCGAGAGATACTCAAGTTTCACCATTTCGCCGCGACGTGATTGACACAGGTCCATCAATGTCCCGGTGTAATCCTTCGGCGTAATGATGGACACTTTGAAGAATGGCTCTTCAATGAAACTGATGTTCTGCATTGGTGGCAAGTCAGCAGGGTTTGCCACTTCAACAACCACACCATCTGTACGTGTCACGCGATATGCAACTGATGGGGCTGTTGCAATAAGTGCCAAGTTGAATTCACGCTCAAGACGCTCTTTCACAATCTCCATGTGCAACAGGCCAAGGAAACCGCAACGGAAACCAAACCCCAAGGCGCCAGATGACTCCGGCTCGTACGTAATAGATGCATCATTAAGTTTTAGTTTTTCAATACTTTCCCGCAATGTTTCAAAATCGTCACCGTCGATTGGGTACAAACCGCAGAACACCATCGCTTTTGGATCGCGATAACCATCGAGTGCTTCCGTTGCTGGGTTCAACGAGGTCGTTACGGTTTCACCGCTTCGGGCCTCAGCAACATCTTTAATGCCAGCAATGAGATACCCCACTTCGCCAGGTCCTAATTCGGCAACTGGTGTTGGTACTGGGGCACGCGCGCCGATTTCAATGACGTCATGCGTTGCTCGTGCTTGCATGAAGAACAATCGGTCGCCATTCGACAAGCGACCATTCATTACTCGCACACTTGAAACAACGCCGCGATACTGATCAAACTGTGAGTCAAAAATCAGTGCCTGCAAAGGCGCATCAATGTCACCAACGGGAGCAGGAATTCGTTCTGCGATGGCATCGAGAAGTTCAGGAACTCCTTCACCCGTCTTTGCTGAAATGCGCAGAATTTCATCAGCGGGTATGCCGAGGATGTTTTCGATTTCTGCTGCATACCGGTCTGGGTCGGCTGCTGGAAGATCGATCTTGTTGAGTGCCGCAACAATTTCCAGGTTGTGTTCAAGAGCGAGATAACAGTTCGCAAGAGTTTGCGCTTCGATTCCTTGAGCTGCGTCAACAACAAGCACAACGCCCTCACATGCTGCGAGCGAACGGCTGACTTCGTAACCGAAGTCAACGTGTCCTGGGGTGTCGATGAGGTGGAACGTGTGGCCTTTCCATGGCACGCGCACGTTCTGGGCCTTGATGGTGATGCCCCGCTCGCGTTCGAGATCCATCGAGTCGAGATACTGGGCACGCATTTCACGGGCGTCGACTGCCCCGGTTAATTCGAGTATGCGGTCTGAAAGAGTGGACTTACCGTGATCAATATGGGCGATGATCGAGAAATTCCGAATTTTGGCAAGGTCCATGGGCAAAGGAAAGCCTACCCCTAGGCGGTTGGGGACGGGGGTGTGTGGCGATAGCCTTTCAAGCCATGGCAAATATTAAGAGCCAAAAAAAGCGCATTCTTACCAACGCAAAAGCTCAAGACCGCAACAAAGCAGTCAAGAGCGAATTGCGCACCCGTATTCGTACAGCGACAGCAAATCTCGGCACACCTGAAGGTGAAGCCGACATTCGTCTTGCTATCAAACGAATCGATATGGCAGCAGCCAAGGGAATCATTCATCCCAACTCAGCTGCACGTCGCAAGAGTCGCCTCATGCGTCAAGCAAACGCTGCTAAATAGTTTTTAGCGCTTCGCAAACGAACGTTGTACCGGTGCTCCGCCTAGGCGAGCCAAACGAGCAACAAGTACTTCCATCACCAACTCTGGCTCCCAATCTTTGCCACCTCGCAGATCTAGGTCTGCTGTGGCAAGCAATGAGATAGCACGAGAGATTCCGGCACTTCCGAGT
>CAIYTS010000117.1 GCA_903929185.1 uncultured Acidimicrobiaceae bacterium | reverse complement strand
TGAACCGCGACCACCGCACGCGCCACATGTTTTAGGTGATGTACCAGCGCGTGCGCCGGAGCCAGAACAAGAGGAACATTGCGCATCTGCAGTGAGATGCAACGACGTAGTGAGGCCATGCGCTGCATCAACAAAATCAAGAGTCAGTGTTGTTGCAATGTCTTGTCCGCGCTGTGGACCAGTTGATCCGCCGCCGCCACGACGTCCACCACCGCGACCAAACATCTGACCAAGAATGTCGCCAAGTCCATCACCACCCATGTCGAAGCGAATGTTTTGCCCACCACCGCCGCCGCCGAAACCACCCATTGGGCCAACGCGTCGTACTTCGTCGTACTCTGCGCGTTTCTTTTCGTCACCGACAACGTCGTATGCAGCAGAGATGTCTTTGAACTTCTCTTCTGCTTTTGCATTGTCAGGGTTTGCGTCAGGGTGATACTGACGCGCAAGCTTCCTGTATGCCTTCGTAATGTCTTTGACAGTTGCGTCTTTCGACACGCCAAGCACTGCGTAATAGTCCTTTTCGTACCATTCGCGCTGTCCGGACATGCCTTATCCCCGCACCTTCACCATGGCAGCGCGCAACACGCGGCCCTTCCATTCGTAACCAGTGCGAAGCACTTCAACAACGATTGGTTCTCCGCCATCGCCATCTTCATGAACAACAGCTTCTGAGGTAGTGGGGTCAAACGGCTTGTCAAGAAGATCAAGTGCGACAAGACCTTGCTTCACAAGAGCAGCCATGAGCGCAGACCAAATTGGTTCTACACCGGCTGCTCCGTGAGCGAATGCCGCTTCACACGCATCAAGTACTGGCAAGAGCGAATCTGCGATGCGACCAGTTGCCCGGTCAGCTTCGTCAGACATATTTGACGTGACACGCTTTTTGTAATTCTCAAAATCAGCTTGCAGACGTAATGCAATGTCTTTGAACTCGTTACGTTCTTTGACAAGTGCATCAATGTCGTGCTCGATAAGTTCGACTATTTCGGCATCAATGGCGTCTTCTGGTTGATCAACATTGTCGTCAGACATGAATTACTGCTCATCTACAATTTCAGCATCAACGATGTCGTCGTCATTTGATGCACCTTGTGCACCTGATGCTGACGTACCGGCTGCTTCACTGTCGCGAGCTGCTGCTTCGTACAACTTCTGGCTGAATGCTTGGCTGGCACCCATCAACGTTTCTGTTGCTGCTTTGATGTCATCAATGTTGTTTCCAGCAATTGCAGTCTTCAGAATTCCAAGCGGGCCTTCAACAGCTGCCTTTTCTTCTTCCGTTACTTTGTCGCCTTGTTCCTTCAAAACTTTTTCAGTTTGATACACAAGGGAGTCAGCGTTGTTACGCACTTCTGCTTCTTCACGACGACGCTTGTCATCTTCAGCGTGTGATTCAGCATCGCGAATCATCTCTTCAATCTTTTCTTTGCTGAGAGACGACGAACTGGTGATGGTCATGGACTGTTCTTTGCTTGTGGCGCGGTCCTTTGCTGAAACATGAACGATTCCGTTTGCGTCAATATCGAATGTGACTTCGATCTGAGGCATACCGCGAGCAGCTGGTGGAAGATCAACCAAGTTGAACTTGCCAAGTGACTGGTTGTAACTAGCCATTTCGCGCTCGCCCTGCAAGACGTTGATCTCTACTGAAGGCTGATTGTCATCTGCAGTAGTGAACACTTCGGTACGACGAGTAGGAATTGTGGTGTTGCGTTCGATGAGCTTTGTCATCACGCCACCCTTGGTTTCGATTCCCAACGACAATGGAGTCACGTCGAGCAACAAGATGTCTTTAACATCACCCTTCAATACTCCGGCCTGAACTGCTGCACCAATGGCAACTACTTCGTCTGGGTTAACAGACTTGTTTGGCTCTTTGCCTGTCATGTTGAACACAAGCTCTTGCACTGCTGGCATACGAGTAGAGCCACCAACCAAGATCACGTGATCAATTTGGCTCTTAGTAAGGCCTGCATCTTTAATTGCCTGATCAAATGCCACGCGGCAACGCTCAACAAGGTCAGCTGTCATTTCCTGGAACTTTGAACGAGTCAATGATTCATCAAGGTGCAATGGGCCCTCCGCTGTTGCAGTAATGAACGGCAAGTTGATTTGTGTCTGTTGTGTTTGAGACAATTCAATCTTTGCTTTTTCGGCAGCTTCCTTCAAGCGCTGAACAGCCATACGATCTTGTGCAAGATCAATACCGTGTGCGCTCTTGAACTGTTGTGTGAGCCAATCGATGATGCGCTGGTCCCAGTCGTCACCACCAAGATGTGTGTCGCCGTGTGTGCTCTTTACTTCAAACACTCCGTCACCAATTTCAAGAACAGAAACGTCGAAGGTTCCGCCACCGAGGTCGAATACCAAAATGGTTTCGTCTTGAGCTGACTTGTCGAGACCATATGCAAGTGCTGCAGCAGTTGGCTCGTTGATGATGCGCAAAACATTGAGGCCAGCAATAGCGCCAGCTTCTTTTGTTGCAGTGCGCTGAGCATCGTCGAAATACGCAGGAACAGTGATGACGGCATCAGTAACGGTGTCGCCAAGGTACGCCTCAGCATCACGCTTCAACTTCATCAGTGTGCGCGCACTGATTTCTTGCGGTGTGTACTTCTTTGAATCAATGTCGTCGGATTTCCATGTGGTTCCCATCTGACGCTTGATGCTGCGGAATGTGCGATCAGGGTTGGTGATGGCTTGACGCTTTGCCACTTCACCAACAAGAACTTCTCCGGCTTTTGAGAAAGCGACGATGGACGGTGTGGTGCGTGCACCTTCTGAGTTGGGGATGACGACTGGTTCGCCAGCCTCAAGAACTGCAACGACTGAGTTGGTGGTTCCGAGGTCGATTCCGACTGCTTTTGCCATGGGGTTATGTCTCCTGTACTTGGTTCCGACGAAACGCCGGATACGGGTGGGGTGACTTCACAATAAGGGGTAGCAACAGAGATACCAACCTTCGATACAGAAAAGTTGATACATAGTGACTCAACATTTGTCACATCCCCCTGAACTAGAGGTTCGTCGCCAGATTTCCCTTGCGGCATGGGCCCAGACCTACGATGAAGGTGTGCTCGGCAATCTCGTCCTCCTCCGCCACGGTCAAAGTACGTGGAATGAACTCAACCTCTTTACTGGCTGGCATGACGTGCCCCTGTCAGCCCAGGGCGAACGCGAAGCTACTGAAGCTGGCCCCACCATGGCAGCTGCTGGTCTTGTTTTTGACGTCGCCCATACCTCTTTATTAACGCGCGCCGTCATGACCTGCCATCTGGCCTTATCGGGCATGGGGCAAGTGTGGTTGCCGGTCGAGCGCCATTGGAAATGGAACGAGCGCCACTACGGCGGTTTGCAGGGTCTCGACAAAGCCGCAACTACCGCTCAACACGGTGAAGCCCAAACAAAAATCTGGCGCCGTAGCTACGACGTACCGCCGCCACCCGTTGATCTTTCTAGCCCTGAGCACCCCGCCAATGATCCTCGGTACCGCCTTGTTAACCCAGCAGATCTACCCGCAACTGAATGCCTCAAAGATGTCGTTGACAGAGTGGTGCCACATTTTCACGCCACCGTGGTCCCCCAACTGCGTGCAGGCATGAACGTGTTAGTTGCGGCTCACGGCAATTCACTGCGCGCGCTGGTCATGGCTCTTGAGAACATTTCGTCTGAAAACATTGCCGAATTGAACATCCCGACTGGTGTGCCCCGGCTCTACAAATTGTCAGACACGCTGGCCGTGAATGAAGTCACCTACCTCGGTGATGCCGAGAAAATCAAAGCAGCAACGGACGCTGTGGCGAACCAAGCAAAACCCAAGTAACTCCGCTGGTATTTCACTACTTCCGATGGAAGTACACTGGGTGATATGGCAAGTACAAAATCCAACGTTGACCACCTCCGTAACATCTCACTTTTTTCTGAGTGTTCCTCAAAGGAGCTCGCTCTCGTCGTGAAGAACTCCACTGAGCGTGTTCTCAAAGCTGGCACCATCATCATGGATCAGGGTCAAACTGGTCGTGAGGCGTATGTCCTTCTTGAAGGGTCTGCCACCATCAAGCGCAACGGCAAAAAGATCGGTACCGCAAAGGCCGGAGCAGTCGTTGGTGAATTGTCGCTTCTCGATCAAGGTCCTCGCACCGCTGCAGTCATTGCAGACACTGATGTCACATTGTTGGTTATCTCGCAGCGTGCACTGAACGGTGCTATCGACAACATTCCAGCCATCTCTCGCAAGTTGCTCAAGGCCCTTGCCACTCGCGTTCGTGAACTCGACCGCGCACATTACGGCTGATCAACCTCCACGCTGGGTGAAATGCCCGACGAATCAGGCTCTGCGGACCTTCGCCCACTAGCGTTGTCTCTGTTATGAGCACCCACGATGCAGCCCCCACCGAGAAGACGCCAAAGCGTTTTCGCCCGTACCAACTCTCCATCGCCATCGGCGTTGGCATGGGTACGTTCACCTTGTTCTCGGGCATCATCCCGCAGTTCACGAAGTGGCACGGAACCTCCGAGCGTTCTCGTGAAGTCTTTGAAGGAATCCCCGGACCACTTCAAGCTGCCTTCTACACAATTCTTCCCGCCATGCTCATTTGGGGTTCTTTCAAATTTGCTGACCGCATGCGCAACTGGGAACGCGGCGCGCCAGACCGTCGTCGCACCACACCAAAGAATGCAAAACGTCGTTTAGCTGACTACCGCGCAGGTGTCTACATGCGCACGTTGTTGCGCGACAGCGCAGCAGGCCTCATGCACTCCATGATGTATTTCGGTTTCCTCATTCTTCTTGGCGTAACAACTGTTCTTGAAGTTGACCACCAATTGCCAGAGTCACTGAAGTTCCTTCATGGTGGCGTGTACCAGGGCTACGTCATGGTCGGAGACTTTGCAGGTCTCATGTTCACAACAGGCGTTGTGTGGGCAATTGTTCGTCGTTACGTACAGCAGCCGTATCGCATTCGCATTAAGACAAAAGCTGAGCACGGAATCATTCTTGGTTGCATGTTGCTCATTGGTCTTTCTGGCTTCGGTGCAGAAATGTTCCGTATTGCTGTCAGCACTGCTGAAGGCAAGAACATGGCCTTCGAGAGTTGGTCATTCATTGGGTACCCACTGTCACAACTTGTCAAGGGCGCATCACTGCACAGTCTCGAAAACTGGCATCAAGCCATGTGGGTATTGCACGTTGTTGCATTCATTGGATTCCTTGCTTTATTGCCACTCACAATGTTGCGCCACATTTTCACTTCTCCGCTGAACATGTACCTCAAAGATCGTGATCGTCCGAAGGGCGCAATGCGCGCAATGCCAAACCTCACAGAGACATCTCTTGAAACATTTGGTGCGGCAGTTGTTGAAGACTTCACATGGAAGCAACTTCTTGACACTGACTCATGCACCATGTGCGGTCGTTGCACCAGCGTGTGCCCTGCACATGCAACTGGCAAACCGCTTGACCCTCGGGAAATCGTTTTGAAGACTGGCGAGATCATGGCAGCTACGGCAGCACATGGTTCAGTAACGCCACCACTGTCTATTGACTCTGAAATCAAGATTGGTGCTAACTCGTTGTTCGAGCGCATCACCGCAGAAGAAGTGTGGTCATGCACCACATGTCGCGCATGCGATGAGATTTGCCCGGTCAACATTGAAATCCTCGACAAGATTCTCGACATGCGTCGCTACTTGTCACTGATGGAAAGTAATTTCCCAGCTGAACTCGGAAACGCATACCGCGCCATGGAAAACCAAGGCAACCCATGGGGTATGAACCAAGATGATCGTGCTGATTGGGCCAAGGACCTCAATGTTGACGTTGTAGACCCAGGCGCTGCATTCAACCACGAGTACTTGTACTGGGTTGGTTGTGCCGGTTCATTCGACGACAAGAACAAGAAAGTAACGCAGGCCATGGCCAAGTTGCTTGAGCGCGCAGACATTGACGTTGCAATTCTCGGACCAAGCGAAATGTGCACAGGTGACTCTGCACGTCGCTCTGGTAACGAGTACTTGTTCCAAATGCTTGCATTACCAAACATTGAAATGCTGAACGGCATGGGCGTAAAGAAGATCATTACGCAGTGCCCACATTGCTTCAACACTTTGAAGAACGAGTACCCACAATTGGGTGGCAACTACGAAGTTGTTCACCACAGTGAGTTCCTCGAACACCTCATTGATACTGGCAAGCTTGATATCCGTAATGCATCTCTTGAAGACCGCATCACATATCACGACTCGTGCTACCTCGGCCGTCACAATGACGTGTACATGGCCCCTCGTAAAATTGTTGGCTCTATCAAGGGCGTACAAATTGTTGAGATGCCTCGCAACGGTACACAAGGAATGTGCTGTGGCGCTGGTGGTGCTCGCATGTGGATGGAAGAGTCAATCGGCACCAAGGTGAACGATGAGCGTGCACAAGAAGCAATTAGCACTGGTGCAAGCCGTGTCGCTACAGCGTGCCCATTCTGTTACATCATGCTTGACGACGGTGTAAAGGCTGCCGGCAAGGAAGAGACCGACGTAAAGGTTGCTGACATTGCAATCCACTTGCTTGATGCATTGGAAAACGGCGAGCGCAATCTGGCAAACCAGAACGCACCACTCGCCGGTTCAGTCGGCGAATAAGTACTTCCCTATTTTTGGGGAACGTATGTCGACAAGAAATTGCCCAGGCGGCCAATGGCCTCTGTTAAGTCTTTTGCCCACGGCAAGGTGACAATGCGTACGTGATCTGTGCTTGGCCAGTTAAAGCCTGAACCCTGCACTACTAATACGTGTTCTGCACGCAAGAAATCAAGCACAAACTGGCGATCATCTTTGATGGGGTACATCTCTTGATCAATCTTCGGAAACACATACAGTGCGCCTTTGGGTTCCACCACACTGACACCCGGAATTGCACGTAGTGCAGTAACTGCTGCATCACGTTGTGCAAGCAAACGCCCACCTGGAAGCAACAAATCTTGAATGCTTTGACGACCGCCCAATGCAGTTTGAATTGCATGTTGCGCCGGCACGTTGGCGCAGAGGCGCATGTTGGTCAGCATTTGAATGCCTTCGATGTAGCTAGCGGCGTGCTTGCGCGGGCCGGTGACCATCATCCAGCCAGAGCGGAAGCCGGCAAGACGGTACGCCTTCGATAATCCGTTGAATGTAAAGACAAGGCAGTCAGGTGCAAGTGCAGCAAACGTGTGATGCACAGCGTCTCCGTACAAAATCTTGTCGTAAATTTCGTCAGCGAATACAACGAGGTTGTGCTCAATCGCCAGATCAGCAATGTCGCGCAAGATCTTCTTGCTGTACACAGCGCCCGTCGGGTTGTTCGGGTTGATTACAACAATGGCGCGAGTCTTTTTCGTAATCTTCGAACGAATGTCGTCGAGATTTGGATTCCACTCATTGTCTTCGTCACACAAGTAATGCACTGGTGTTCCGCCAGCAAGACTTGTTGATGCGGTCCACAACGGATAATCCGGTGCAGGAATCAGAACTTCATCGCCGCCGTTCAGCAATGCATTCAATGACAACTGAATGAGTTCGCTAACGCCGTTTCCCAGCCACACATCATCGGGGTCTGTGATGTCAATACCTTTTGTTTGGTAATGCTGCACAACTGCAGTACGTGCAGAACGAATACCTTGTGAATCGGAATAACCCTGTGATTCCTGCAAGTGCCGAATAACGTCCACCAAAATTTCAGGCGGTGCTTCAAAACCAAACGGTGCAGGGTTACCAAT
>CAIYTS010000116.1 GCA_903929185.1 uncultured Acidimicrobiaceae bacterium | reverse complement strand
TAGGACAGCGCAATTTCTTTTGCCATTCCGGTTGCGTTTTCTTCAACTGCGATGAGGCAGGGAACGCCTCCACCTTCAGTGAACGTACGACGCACCAAGTGACCTGGACCCTTAGGAGCGATCATGATGATGTCGACACCCTTTGGCGGGCGAATGCGCTTGAAGCGAATGTTGAAACCGTGTGCGAAAGCAAGAGCCTTGCCTGGCTTCATGTAACGCTTGATGTGTGCGTTGTATGTTGCCTTCTGCTCTGTGTCTGGCATGGTCAACATGATGAGGTCTGCCCACTTCGATGCTTCGGCGATGCTCTTGACCGTGAGGCCAGCTGCTTGCGCCTTTGCTGCAGACGCAGACCCTTCGCGCAATCCGACTACCACCTGGACACCGCTCTCTTTCAAGTTCAACGCATGAGCGTGACCTTGTGAGCCGTAACCAATAATGGCTACTTTCTTGCCACGAATAATCGACGGATCAACGTCTTTTTCGTAATACATCGTTGCTGCCATCAGCTTGCCTTTCCTTTGAGGGCACCCTTGCGTGCCTCTCGTTCCAAATTCGGCAGGGCTACTCGCCCCGTTCTTTGGCTCTCCACGATGCCATAACCCTTCAATAATTCCTCAAAATCGTCCAATTTCTCGGGAGTTCCGTCCATAGAAAGGGTCATTGCGTCGTTTCCGACCGCCAAAACCTTGGCCTCGAAGACATTTGCCAGCTCCACAACCTGACCCCTCTGCTCTCCATCGATGCGGACAGTGGCCAGCATGAGCTCGCGCTCGACTGACTTTCGGGGGTCTAGCTCGGTGATTCGGACCACATCAATCAGCTTGAAGAGCTGCTTCACGATCTGCTCGAGCGGAGTGGCCGAGATGTCAACCACGATGGTGATGCGGCTGTAATCAGCGTCGTCTGTAGGCGCAACAGCTAACGAAAAGATGTTGTACCCACGACGGGCAAACAAACCAGACACGCGCGCAAGTACGCCGGGACGGTTTTGGACAAGCACCGACAACACATGATGTTGGTGCGAATCGCCAAACGGATTTTTTGAGTTGATAGTTCTCATCGAAGGAACTCCCTCTGTGATTCTTGTGATGGATGTAACAGAACGTCATCGTTGCTCGCGCCGGCCGGAACCATTGGGAACACTTTTTCAAATTCTTCAACGCGGAAGTCGATAACAACTGAACGGTCGTTGATGCTGTTTGCCAATTCAATTGCACCATCAATTTCTTCAACTGAATCAACACGAATTCCAACACAACCCATTGCTTCTGCCCACTTAACAAAGTCTGGACAACCAGCAAGGTTCACTTCTGAATAACGCTCTCCGTAGAACATTTCTTGCCACTGGCGAACCATTCCGAGATACGTGTTGTTCAAGATTGCAACTTTGATATGAATACCTTCAGTTGATGCAGTAACCAATTCCTGCGCAGTCATTTGGAAACAACCATCGCCATCAATCGCCCATACTGTGCGATCTGGGCGTGCTGCTTTTGCACCAATTGCTGCAGGAACAGAGAATCCCATCGTGCCAAGTCCACCTGAGTTCACCCACGTGTATGGCTCGTTGAATTTCCAGAACAAGCTTGTCCACATTTGATGCTGACCAACGCCGCTAACAACGATTGTTCCTTCTGGTGCTGCATCACGCAGTTTTTCCAAGCAGAACTGTGGCTTCAAACGTCCACCTGGTTCTGATTGGTCATATGCAACGGGGAACTTTTCACGCCAGCCACTGACTTTGCTGCGCCACGGGTCAATGTTGACCTGCTTCGTTCCTTCTGCAAGAAGTTCCTGAACTGACTTCAAGATTTCTTCAACAACAATGCGGCAATCTCCAACTATGGGAACGTCTGGCTTACGTACTTTGCCTTGTTCAGCTGGGTCAATGTCAACGTGAATCACTTTTGCATCTGGTGCAAAGGTGGAAACTTTTCCGGTGACGCGGTCATCGAAACGCGCACCAAAGTTGATAAGCAAGTCGCTCTTTTGCATTGCAGTAATCGCTGTTGCATTTCCGTGCATACCTGGCATACCAAGGCACAACGGATGATTATCAGGGAACGCTCCACGTGCCATCAGTGTTGTAACAACTGGAATTTGTAACAGTTCCGCAAGTTCACGAACAACATCTGCTGCACGAGCTTTCAGAACTCCACCACCGATATAAAGAAGTGGCTTTTCAGCAGCAAGAATCAGCTTTGCTGCTTCCTTGATCATTTTTGGATGACCCTTTGTTGTTGGCCGATATCCAGGCAACGACGCAATTACTTCTTCATCTGTTGGCCATGACCATGTCATGGTGTTCTGCAAAACGTCTTTTGGTACGTCGATCAATACGGGACCAGGACGACCTGTCGTAGCAATATGAAATGCTTGGCGAACCACCATCGGAATGTCATCAGGATGCATGATGAGTTCGTTGTGCTTCGTAACGCTGCGAGTAATTCCAACGGTGTCACACTCCTGGAATGCATCCGTACCGATTGCAGTTGTTGAAACTTGGCCAGTGATACAGACCATCGGAATTGAGTCCATGAATGCATCGCACAACGGGGTCACCATGTTCGTTGCAGCAGGACCACTTGTCACCATGGCAACGCCAGGACGACCCGTGACGTGGGCATAGCCCTGGGCCATGTGGCCTGCACCTTGTTCATGACGAACAAGGATGTGCCTGATGCTCGACTTCAGCAGAGGGTCATACGCAGGCAGAATGCATCCGCCCGGCAGACCAAACATGATCTCCACGTTCTCCATCTCGAGAGAACGAATGAGTGCTTCGGCTCCTGTGAGTGTCTCTTTATTCGACATCGTGTGTCTCCTAGTTATTTTCGATTGTTGTGAACTTGTGTTGAGAAATGAAAAAACCACCCGAATGGGTGGTTTTTAGCGCGTTCGGCAATTTGCCGACGCGCTACAGAACTACTACGACGAGTGCTGAGGTATAAATCTCGGTTGTCATTGGAATCAGTCTGCCACTAGTCATAGGGCTTGGCAACCCCCAATAGTTCAGCGGGTCGAACCAGTCCACCTGCAGTCAGGAGGGCAATCACCAAAAGGAACATGGTGACCCCGGCATTGGCTTTGATCGCCGCCAGTGGGTCGCCCGAAAGCAGAAAGAGGCCCGCCCGGGTTCCCCCACAGCTAGGGCAGGCAATTCCCGTGACCCGAAACAGCGGGCACAGGCTTGGTTGATGGTTCATCTGTTCAGCCACCCAGCGCGTGGCAGGGCTGGCAAGAATTACGCCCGCACTCGAAAGAAGCGCAGTCTTAGGACGCACGAACCACCGTGGTCTTTGCGATGTAGTCCCACACACCTTGACGGCCTGGCACTACCAAAATCAGAACCGCACCAACCAATGTGGTGACGCCACTGGTGACTGTACTGAGAATCATCTTGCCAAGAACTTCTCGCAACAGCATTTGCTGCATTGAAGCAGGTGCCCCGGTATTGATATCAACAATTTTAAGATTCAACATTTTCTTTGCGGGCGATGTGGACTGCTGCCACAACACGATGTCCCAAATGAGCCAACCGATGCCGCATGTCACGACGAACAGGAGCCCATCAAGCACTGTGGCCCATAACCGCGTTCCGTTGCCACATGGCACAACACCTGCACCAAATGTTCCCGAACCATTTGATGGTGGCGGAGGTGGTGGTGTGGAAAATGAATCAGACATTGATGTCTCCTTTATTGCACTTCAAAGAATGGAGCGTGTTACGAAGATAGTAGGTCATCACCGCATAGCGTCAGAGCTGAACAAGGTAGGAACCACATGAAATTCGCACGCACCCCCGACGATCGGTTTATCAATCTTCCTGACTGGCCATACGCACCCGTGTACACAGATGTATCTGCAGGTGACGGAACATCAGACACATTGCGCGTTGCGCATTATGACGGCGGACCAAAAGATGCAAAAACAACTGTGTTGTTAATGCATGGGGAACCAAGTTGGTCATTTTTGTATCGCAAGATGATGGCGTTGCATATTGCAGCAGGACATCGAGTGATTGCGCCAGACCTCATTGGCTTTGGTCGCAGTGACAAACCGCTGGACACAAGTGAGTACACATATGAACGTCATGTTGCATGGATGAACGAGTGGTTGGACAAAAATGATTTCCGTGGAATGACTTTCATTGGTCAAGACTGGGGAGGGCTTGTTGGTTTGCGTATCGTCACAGCAAACGTTGACCGATTTGACCGAATCTGTATTGCAAATACCGGATTACCCACATACGGCCGCGAACCAACTAAGGCGTTTCGCGATTGGCAGAAATTTTCAAAAGAAGTTCCCGTGTTTGAAGTAGGCAAGATGGTTAACAGCGGATCGTTGACAAAGTTGTCACCCGAAATAGTTGCTGCATACGACGCACCATTTCCTGATGATTCATACAAAGCTGCTGCGCGAATCTTCCCGTCGCTCTACCCCGACGGCGAAGACCACCCGTCAAACATCGCAAACAAAATTGCGTGGGATGTTTTGCGCTCGTGGAAAAAACCATTCCTCACTGCGTTCAGCGATAGCGACCCCATCACTAATGGCAGCGATAACTACTTTCAACGTGAGGTTCCCGGAGCGGCTGGCCAAGCGCACACCACCATCATTGGTGGCGGCCACTTCCTTCAGGAAGACAAAGGTGAAGAGTTCGCAGCCATTGTGAACGCATTCATCGCCGCCAACCCCACATGACAGCACTCTTTCCATATATAGCAACGATTTAGACCCCGTAACCGAGGCGCGGTGGGTCAGGTCGCCTAGCCTGATTACATGTCTGAACCCCGCACCATTGCCCCCGCTGAAGGAAAGCTCGGTGTTCTCACCGTTGGCCTCGGCGCAGTCGCATCCACTCTTATTGCCGGCGTCGAGCTCACAAAGCGCGGCCAAGGATCACCTATCGGGTCAATGACCCAAATGGGCACCATCCGTCTCGGCAAGCGCACCGAAAAGCGCACGCCAATCGTGAAGGACTTTGTTCCGCTCGCAAAACTTGAAGACATCGTGTGGGGCGCATGGGACGTGTTCCCCGATGACGCATACGTTGCTGCATCACGTGCAGGCGTTCTGGAACAGGGCAAGCACATCGAAGCAATCTCTGATGTCTTGCGCGATATTCGCCCAATGAAAGCAGCGTTCATTCGTAAGTATGCACGCAACCTTGATGGCGAACACATCATGGATACTCCGAACCGTCGTGAAATGCTCAACACCATTCGCGCCGACATCAACCGTTTCCGTGACGAAAAGAAGATTGATCGTTTGGTCATGATCTGGTGTGCAAGTACTGAGATCTACATCGAGCCAGGGCCACAGCACGCAACAGTGGAAGCATTCGAAAAGGCAATTGATGCCAACGACGAAATGATCGCTCCATCAATGTTGTACGCATACGCAGCAATTCTTGAAAAGGTTCCGTTTGCTAACGGTTCGCCAAACCTTGCGGTTGACATGCCGTTCTTGCGCCAACTCGCAACCGACACAAACGTTGCAATTTCCGGAAAAGACTTCAAGACAGGTCAGACATTGATGAAAACAGTGTTGGCTCCAATGTTGAAGGCACGCCAACTTGGTCTTGCCGGTTGGTACAGCACAAACATTCTTGGTAACCGTGACGGTGAAGTTCTTGATGCTCCTGAAAACTTCAAGACAAAAGAAGAATCAAAGCTTGGCGTGTTGGAAGACATTCTTGATCCAGCCAATAACCAAGAGCTCTACGGCAATGTGTTCCACAAAGTCAGCATCAACTATTACCCACCACGTGGTGACAACAAAGAGGGCTGGGACAACATCGACATCTTTGGTTGGATGGGTTACCCCATGCAGATCAAGGTCGACTTCTTGTGCCGTGACTCGATCCTTGCTGCCCCACTTGCGCTTGACCTCATCTTGTTCTCAGACCTCGCACAGCGTGCAGGTCTTGGCGGTATCCAGGAATGGTTGTCGTTCTATTACAAGAGC
>CAIYTS010000115.1 GCA_903929185.1 uncultured Acidimicrobiaceae bacterium | reverse complement strand
GACCTGCAAACAGAGGAGCTGCAGCGACGACTGCTCCTCCTGCGAGAAGTGAGGCGATAAGTCGACGACGCGTAGTCATTGACATGTCGGGAGATTCAACTTGGTGAGTGTCCACGTAGGGCATCCTTTGTCGTGTTGGCGAAATACCGCATCACAACACTAGAAGTCCAGTGATGAGAGTTCGGGTATCCAGGAGCGGGATCGAGAAACCGCCTCTGACCATTGTTGTCGGGATATCCCCGGCGCACCTAATGGTGAGGTGACAGGTGCCCCTGAGAGGGCTTCGGCTGCGGCGCTGAGATTGTGCCATTGTCCCGATTCTGTGCCAGCCATGAAACCGGCGCCCAATGTGGTGGCTTCAGAAATAGGTGACACGCGCACAGGGCGACCCGTGGCATCAGCCAAGGCTTGGACAAACGTCGGGTTGCGACTCATGCCGCCGTCAATTCGAATTTCGCCGATGGTGAGCCCCGAGTCTTTCTCGGCGGAGTCGACCAGGTCTGCACCTCGATGGGCGACACCTTCGAGAACAGCTCGCACGATGTGTGCACGAGTGGTGCCACGCGTGATTCCAAATAGTGCACCTCGTGCGCCGTAATCCCAAAATGGTGTTCCGAGTCCGAGCAGTGCAGGCACATATGCCACGCCGTCAGTTGTGGAAACAGACGAGGCGAGCGTGTGTGATTCAGTGGCGTTGGCAATGAGGCCCATGTCGTCGCGCAACCAATCGATGTTGGTGCCGGCTGACAACATGATTGCTTCTGTTCCGTACGAGATTTTTCCACCGCGACTGAACGCAACGATAGGAAATGTTCCACCGGAATTGCGTTGCGCAGAAGTAGGTGCGTTGTCTCCGACAAACATGTCCAACATGCCGCCCGTGCCGAATGTGATTTTTGCCATTCCCGGAACGATGCATCCTTGGCCAACGAGTGATGCTTGTTGATCTCCTGCGATGGCAAGAATTGGTGGTGCGCCGGGAAGGTCTGTGGCGTCGCCGATGTAACCCATGGAATCAACGATGCGAGGCAACTGGTATTCGGCAATGCCAAGGACGGAAAGTATCTTGCTGTTCCACGCAGTTCCGTCGGGAAGTGTGAGGCCAGTGACTGCTGCATTGGTGTGGTCACTGACGTGTTGTGCGCCCCGCGTGAGGTTGTACACAATCCATGACTCAACTGTGCCGATACGAAGGTCGTCGCTATTTCGTTCGTTGGCATCAGAGATGTAGTTCTGAAGCATCCACACTGCCTTCGTTGCAGTTTGGTTCGGTGCGAAATTGAATCCGTGCTCGGCTCGTGCCGCCATGCATTCGCCAACAGTGCGCAGGTCTTGCCAACCAAGTGATGGCCCGATGGGTGCACCTGTTGAAGCACGCCAAATGATGGTGGAGGCACGTTGGGTAGTGATGCCAACACCGTTGACTGGTCCAGAAGCTAACGCTGCTAGCGAAACGCGATGAACTGCTTCATACATTCCTGTTGCATCAAATTCAACAAGACCTGAGAAAGGAGTATTGGGCGCGAATTCTTCATAATGAAGATCGGTAACTGTGGCGTCATCGTGCACGATTGCGGCGCGAAGCCCGCTTGTTCCTACATCGATGACAAGTGTTCTCATAATCCGAGTTTGCCCGGGTTCAAGATGCCGTTCGGATCAAGTGCATTTTTCACTGCTCGAAGAACACCCATGCTGGTACCGAGCGCTTGTTCCATGAACTGTGATCTGCTGTATCCGATGCCGTGATGGTGAGACAAGTTTGCTCCGGACTTGAGACCAGCTTCTTGGCCTGCTTTCCACATTGCCAAGTACGTGCTTTCAAAATCAACTTCTTCTGGAGTTGCTGCAAAAGTGAAATACACACATGCGCCTTCGATGTAGCTGTGCGACAAGTGACAGGTAGCAGAGCGTGCGTGGGGGACAGCGAGCATTGCTGATTCAACTGCGTCGACGACTGCATCAAGGTGACCCCAATTGGCTGCCACTTCCATCGTGTCGACTACAAAGCCCTTGCGAGTGAGTGCTTGAAGTCCGCTGGTGTCGTTGCGATGGTGCATCCATGCTTCGATAAGTGCTACATCGCCGTCAGTAGCTCCCATTTCTTTACAGGTGTCAAACACGACGCTCATTGTTCCGTCGACAATGGCCTCTGTGCCTTCGTCAAGAACGAGAAGGGTGCACTGCGTGCCATCACCACCATGAGAACGCTTGCTCTCGGCTCCGTCGTACAAACGCAAAACTGCCGGAGTCGCCCCAGCGCGAATAATGCGGCGGCACGCTTCAATACCTTCAGAGAATGATGTGAACACAAACGCTGCACGACGCTCAACTTCCGGAAGCGGGTGAGCACGCAACCACACACGTGTAATCACGGCAAGAGTTCCCTCGCTACCAAGTAGCAGTTGTGAGATGTCTGGTCCCACTGCTCCAGCAGGTGCTCCACCTGTACGAATGATGGTGCCATCAGCAAGTACTGCTTCAAGTGCATGCACCATGTCTTCAATTTTTCCGTACCGCGTTGAGTACTGACCAGCGCCACGGCATGCAACCCAACCGCCAACAGTGGCGATGTCGAATGATTGCGGGTAATGCCCAATGGTGAGTCCGTGTGTGCGTACTGCTTTTTCAAGATCGGGACCAAAGGTGCCGGACAATGTTTCGACTATGCCGGAAACTTCGTCGATTGATTCGATGCCTTGCATCTGAGTCATGTCGAGTGCAACACCACCAAAAAGTGGAATCGCTGCGCCACATACTCCACTTCGTCCACCAGAGGGAGTGACAGGAATTTTGTGGTCATTGCAATAGGACAACAAGATCGACACTTCTTGTGTGTTCTTTGGTCGGCACACAACAGCAGGAATTTGCGGCACTTCATTGCGAAGTGACCATCGAAGCGACAATGGCCACCAGTCGCGACCGTGTTGTGCACGTTCAACTGCATCGGCCGTAGTGTCGCAAATTGCACCAATTTCTTTCGCTTCAGTTGCGGTTAATGCGCGACCAGGACTTGGTAAGTGAGACGTAGCAAGAGCAGGGTCACCACCAAATTCGATGGGCTCTGTGGCCTGTGTTGAAAATGTATGAATGCTCATTGTTATCCCTTGTGTGAGTCGATGAATTCTTGTTCTGTCACCATGGCGGCAGCGTCTTCGCGCGCGCATGCGTCAACGAACTCAGCGATACTTGCTGAACTGTGTGCGTCGTCCCAACCAAGGAGTGGAGAAATGAGGTCTGCTGTGGCTCGTGCTGCGGTAACGCTGGCACGTCTGTTCAGTAAACGGGCGCGAGTGCGTCGACTCAGAACGTCGTCAACTGACGTTGCCATTTCGTGTGTGACTGCATACACCGCTTCGGCACGCAAATAGGGAAGTCCGTCTACTAACGGCCCAGACAGTGATGGATCGTTTGCAATAAGGGCAGCTATTTCTGCAGAATCACTTCCGTAACGGCCGTCGAGGTGATGATCGCGTTGTGACGCACGGATACTGCGGCCTTTTGCGCCATGCAGTGACAGTGAACGTGTGTGGCAACGTGTTTTGGTGCCCAACACCTCAGAAACGGCATCGACAGCATCTTGTGCCATTTCGCGATACGTAGTGAGTTTTCCGCCAGTAACCGTGACAACTCCGTTGTCGGACGTAAATACACGATGGCGACGACTGAGGTCAGCAGTGCGACCAGCTTTTGCGGAAGAATCATCCATCTTTACAAGTGGTCGTAGGCCAGACCACACGCCTGTGACATCATCAAATGTGACATCCGTGTTGACGGTTGCGTTCAGTGCAGCAAGGACATATTCAATGTCGTCGCGTGTGCACTGTGGATCGTTTACTGGACCCTTGTAGTCGGTGTCTGTGGTGCCGATGTATGTGAATTGGTATGAGCCGTCACCGCGAGAGATCCAGGGAACGACGAACAAACTGCGCTTGTCGCTTGGCACAGGAATAACTACTGCAATGTCATTGCGCACTTTGTCCCAGGGCACAGTGAGGTGAACGCCCTTTGCCGGACGAATGGTGTCGGGGTGGGATGCCTCGTCAAGGGCACGGACATCGTCAGCCCAGACGCCCGTTGCATTGACAACCGCTTTGGTGCGAATAGTGAAATGAGTGTCTCCAACAAGGTCGTGGACACGAACGGAGTGTTGTGTGCGATTCGCTGAGTCAATTCCTTCAACGCGGCATTGGTTTGCGATGGCTGCGCCATTGTCTGCAGCGCTGCGTAGCACTGCAAGGGTGAGACGTGCATCGTCTGCTTCAGCGTCGTAATACATGTATGCAGATGACAGCTTTTCGCGTGCCATTGTTGGCAAATGAGCAAAGGCAGTGTCAGCAGAAAGGCGGCGATGCAAGCGACCAATGCGCCAGCCCCCTGTGAGGTCATACATCCACATTGCAGAACCGAGAGCACGTGCAATCTTTTTCGAGACAACGCTGTTCTTTGTGAGAATCGGAATCATGAAGGGAAGAACGTGCACGAGGTGGGGAGCATTGCGACGCAAACGCTTGCGTTCACGTAATGCCTGATAGACGAGCCGAACATCGCCTTGTTGGAGATAGCGCAATCCACCGTGAATCAATTTTGATGACTTCGATGATGTGCCCGATGCGAAGTCGTCGCGCTCAAGAAGGCATGCGCGAAGGCCGCGAGACGCGGCATCGAGAACGACACCGGCTCCAGTTATTCCTCCGCCGATAACAACGACATCAAATTCTTCGCTGGAAAGGCGGGAAAGGGATAAGGGTCGGGAGAAATTGTGAGGGGTTGGCACGGGACAGAGCCTATGTGGTCTGGGCTATTGAAGGAATTCTGAGGTGGGACTGTGACCTTCGTTACAAATAACAATGATTGCTAATTAGCAATTGATGCAGATAAGGTTCTCCCATGCGATCACCAGAGGAACTCACTATTGCATTTCGTCGTGCAGGGCTAAAGGTCACTCCACAACGACAACTGTTGTTTCGGTTACTCCACGACAACAGTTCACATCCCACCGCTGACTCTTTGCACAGCGCCGCAACAACTGTGATGCCAGGTATCTCGTTGCGTACCGTCTATCAAACATTGACCGACCTTGCCGAAATGGGTGAATTGCAATCGATCGAAGTTGGCTCAGGTTCATTGCGGTTTGATCCCAACGTGTCAGACCATCATCATGCGGTGTGTGACGGATGTGGTGATGTCCACGATGTGTACGTATCAAAGGCGCCTGTATTGCGCGGCCTCGACGATTTCTCGGTGAGCGATGCACACATCGTGTACCGAGGACAATGCGGCGCGTGTTCTGCGCTAGTCGCAACGAAATAACCAAAAATAGAAAGGATCCATTCATGCCAGCCTTGAAGGGAACTAAAACACACGAAAACCTGTTGGAGGCATTTGCAGGCGAAAGCCAAGCAAATCGTCGTTACATCTGGTTCGCACAGAAAGCAGACATCGAGGGTTACCCAGACGCTGCTGCTTTGTTCCGCTCAGTAGCTGAAGGTGAAACCGGCCATGCGCACGGACATCTTGAGTACATCGCAGAAGTAGGCGACCCAGCAAGTGGTGAGCCAATTGGTGAGACCGAAGCAAACTTCAAAGCATCAGTTGCCGGCGAGACCTATGAGTACACACAGATGTACCCAGGATTTGCAAAGACAGCTCGCGAAGAAGGATTCGAAGAAATCGCTAACTGGTTCGAAACTCTTGCTCGCGCAGAGAAGAGCCACGCTGGTCGTTTCGCTGAAGGCTTAGCTGCTCTCTAATTTTTCCGCGGCCCATTGGTCGCGATGATCGAAGAGGTGGGTGGTTGTTGAGAGATCAACAACCACCTCATCTTTGAAAACCACTACGAGAATTGAATTCCTGATGACCATCACATACGACCCAAAGAATCCTCTCTATCTCGACGAAGCAGATGTGCGCGAAGAACTGACCCGCGTCTACGACATCTGCCACGGTTGCAGACTCTGCTTTAAGTTCTGCTCCTCTTTCCCCACACTGTTCGATTATGTCGATGCCCACGACGATCAAGATGCCGGACGTATGACTCCCGCACAACAAGATCAAGTTGCCGACGAATGCTTCCAATGCAAACTGTGTTACGTCAACTGCCCATACATTCCTGAATTGCACGAATGGGCTCTCGATTTCCCACGACTGATGTTGCGCCACGACTCAATGCGTATGGCTAATGGCCAAGTGAATCTTCGCAAGCGAGTCACAACTGAAGCCATGGGCCATACAGATGCTCTTGGCAAGTTGGCCACCACCATTCCCACCATCACGAATGTTGTGCTTGGCGCAAAGCCTGGCTCGATGGTGCGAAAGCTT
Organism: uncultured Acidimicrobiaceae bacterium; assembly: GCA_903929185.1. Classification (GTDB taxonomy): domain Bacteria; phylum Actinomycetota; class Acidimicrobiia; order Acidimicrobiales; family Ilumatobacteraceae; genus UBA2093. Next base: position 27,704 of record CAIYTS010000115.1, on the reverse strand, counting down.
GTTGAAAAGACAGCAGGAGTTTCGTCTGTTCGCTTGTTGCCTCCTTATGCAAAACAACGCTTTAGTACGTGGTTCAAAAAGAGAACTGCTCCTGTGCTGACAAAGAAGCAAGGTTCTGTCGCGGTGTTTCCTACGTGTTTGGTTGAATACCAGCAGCCAGGTGTTGGTCAAGACTTGGTCAAGGTGTATGAACGCAATGGCGTTGAGTGCTCTCTCATTGAAGGTGCTGGTTGCTGTGGTGCGCCGTACCTACACAGTGGCGACATGGACGGCTTCATCAAAGTTGCTACCAAGCAAGTCAAGGCATTGGCAGCAGCAATTCGCGGCGGCAAAGACATTGTTGTTCCGCAGCCGACATGTGGCTACATCTTGAAGAAGGACTATGTCGATTACGTCGGTGGACCCGATGCGGAATTGGTAGCAGCACACACATATGACTCATCTGAGTATTTGATGAACTTGCATAAGGCCGAGGGAACAGAGATAGATACCAATTTCACTGGTGAGATCGCGGAAAGCATCTCGTATCACATTCCCTGTCACCTTCGTGCTCAGAACATTGGGTTGCGTAGTCGAGACATCATGAAGTTGACCGGTGCAAAGATCACATTGATCGATCAGTGCTCAGGTATTGACGGCATGTGGGGCCTCAAGGCTGGCAATGAAGAGTTTTCCGTACCGATTGCTAAGAAATTGGCGAACAAATTGGAAGCAGCCAATAACCAAATAGTGGCCGGTGACTGTCATTTGGCAAACACTGCCATCAATGAACAGACAGGCATCGTTGCTCAACACCCATTACAAGTTGTTGCACGTGCATACGGAATTCCTGAAGAACCAACGAAGTAAGAAAAGAGATACCAGTGAATACCAATACCCCCGCCGCTTCACGCAAGCTCACCCTGGATGACATCGCAGACCTTCGCGCCTACGAGCGTGAGCGCCCTGAGTTTCGTGCGCATGTCATTGAAGTAAAGCGCCGCCGCCGCATCGCAATTGGCGAAATGTTGACCATCATGTTTGAAAATCGCGACACCATGCGTTTGCAGATTCAAGAAATGATTCGTGCTGAAAAACTTGTGACAGATGAAGGCGTTATGGAAGAACTCAAGGTGTACAACCCCATGATTCCGATGCCAGGACAATTGTGCGCCACACTCTTTCTTGAGCTCACGTCCGAAGAGCAGGTTCGTGAGTGGTTACCAAAATTGGCTGGCCTTGAAGACAGCATTTGTATTCAGTTATCTGACGGTTCCCTCATTCGCGGTTCAATCGATGCCCAACACGCAGCCGGGCTCACTCGTCCTGACGTCACGGCTGCTGTTCACTACCTCACATTTGATTTCACCGAAAAACAGGTCGAGCAGTTTGCAAGTGGCCCGGTCGCGGTACTGTGCGATCAGCCGAATTACCGTGAGATGGCTTCGTTCTCAGATGAAACTCGCAACGAACTCCTGACCGACCTTCGCCCGTAACCCATATCCGGTAGCCGTTGGCCTTTTGGCTGAATAGGAATGGACAGATGTGACGGTTGACACATACACTGCCCGCACGGGGACTCTCCCCGTGGTCGAGGGGGATTTCGATGTCCGGAACAGATCTATCGTGGCGGCACCAAGGGGCTTGTAACGGCTTAGACCCTGATGTCTTTTTCCCTGATTCAGAAGCAGCAGCTGACGAGGCCAAATCAATCTGCAGTTCCTGCATGGTGAAAGCGTCGTGTTTAGAGCACGCCATCACCGTTCGCGAGAAAGACGGAGTCTGGGGCGGTGCCACAGAACGTGAGCGTCGCAGAATCATTCGTCAAAGACGCCGCACAGCGTAGATACTTGGTGCATGGCGCATTCCCACGAATTCATCGGCTGGCCCACGTTGCTGGCCCACATTCTTGATCGGCGCGATCTTGATTCGTCGCAAGCTGAAGCAGCTATCACACAAATTCTGAACGGTGATGCCACACCATCTCAGATGACAGCCTTTGTTGTTGCAATGCGCGCCAAGGGTGAAACAGTGGAAGAACTAGAAGGCATGTTGCACGCTGTGCGTTCAGCTGGCATGAAGGTGAACCTCAGTGCAGAACTTGCATCGCGTGCGATTGACATCGTTGGAACAGGTGGAGACAAGAGCAACACCGTCAATGTTTCCACGATGTCTGCATTGGTTGTTGCTGCCGCCGGAGTGCCCGTATGTAAGCACGGCAACCGAGCAGCGTCATCAAAGTGTGGTGCAGCAGATTTGTTAGAAGCAGCCGGAGTTGCAATTGAGCTTGATCCGCAGGGAGTGGAAGCATCAATCGCTGTAACTGGTTTTGGTTTCTGTTTAGCTGCGCATTTTCATCCAGCGTTTCGCTACACCGGGCCATCACGTCGTGAAATCGGGATTCCGACCGTATTCAACTTGCTTGGGCCAATGGCAAACCCCGCGCCAATCTCAAACATGTTGGTCGGCGTTGCGATGCCAAACATGATGGAAGCAATGGTGGGCGCCTTGGCTTCACGAAACGTCACGAGTGCATGGGTTGTGCATGGGCATGGCGGACTTGATGAACTTGCGGTCAGTGGTCCGAACATTGTGTACCAATTGCGCGATGGCAACATTTCTCGATTCGAGATCGATGCTTCTGAATTCGGAATTAGCCGCTCCACGTTGGCTGACATTCGCGGCGGAGACGCCTCGGACAACTTGGTCATTATGAACAGCCTGCTCGCTGGTCAAACGGGAGCTGTTCGTGACATCGTTACGTTTAACGCTGGGTGCGCGCTCTTTGTTGCCAATCACGTGCAGTCAGTCGCAGACGGTATTGACATTGCTCGTGCCACCATCGATTCAGGTGCTGCGGCAAGCATGTTGGCCAAGGTCGTGACCATTAGTTCGGCTGAAGCAAAGCGCATGCAGGTCTAACAAACCGAACCGTGCCACACCCTTTCGTCACTCTTGTGACATGGACATCACGCCTCTCACCCTCACCGACGCCTCTCAGTACGAACCAGTTCTCATGATCTCGTGCGCCACCTGTGTCATGGCCGATACCGATGCCTGCGGTGACTGCATCATGAGTTTCCTCTGCGATGCCCCCTCTGAAGGTGCTGTCGTTCTTGACATTCAGGAGCTTCGGGAAATTAGGTTGCTCGCTCAGGCCGGTTTGGTGCCTACGCTTCGGCACCGTGCCGTTGGCTAAACCTTCCTCCCGTAATCCCACAGTCGTCTCTCCCGACGCCCCTCAGGGACCTGAGTATTGGGCGCAACTGCATGCCGTCGGTCAGGTCGCTGGTCTTCATTCACTCGGAGTTGCTCCTGCTGATGTGATGCAACGTGCTCGTCAGCAGATTCACGATCGCATTGATCACGATCTCGTCAATGGCATGAAATTTACGTTCCTTCGTCCGGAACGGTCGACGACACCGAGTCAGCATCTTGAGGGTGCGAAATCAATAATCGTCGGCGTTCGTTCGTATGCGATCAGTGATCATCCAGATGTTGGCTCGTCGTCTCCGCTCGCCAGAGTTGCTCGCTATGCATGGCTTGATCATTATGGCCACCTCAAAGATTCACTCTCTGTTGTCGCTGAGCGATTACGGCAAGACGGGCATCGTGCTGTTGTCTTTGCCGATGACAACGCAATGGTTGATCGAGAAGCGGCGTGGCTTGCAGGTATTGGTTGGTACGGCAAGAACGCAAATATTTTGTTGCCAGGACACGGAAGCTTTTTTGTGCTTGGGTGCGTGATTACAACTGCTGTTCTGCCAGTTGCGACTCCCATTGATGACGGGTGTGGATCCTGTACTCGCTGCATACCTGCGTGCCCAACTGGAGCAATTGTCAAAGAAGGCGTCATTGATGCAAATAAGTGTTTGTCGTGGTTGTTACAAAAACCCGGAATTTTTGATCGCGACTATCGCGTTGCTCTCCATGATCGAATCTACGGATGTGATGATTGCCAAACGGCATGTCCTCCAACGCGCCGAACTGCGCTGAGTGAATCAACTGAGCCTCTTCAGTCAGTTATTGAAGTGTTGGAATGGCTGTCGATGGAAGATGACGCTTTGAATGCGTCATGTCAACGTTGGTATGTACACAAACGTGACATGACATGGATTCGGCGAAACCTGCTGATCGTTCTTGGCAATATCGCTAATCCACGTGACCCTGAAGTTGTAAATGCCATTCGCAGATATGTGTCACACCCCCGAAGTGAATTACGTGCTCATGCGGTATGGGCAGCAGCCAAGTTGGGTCTCACTGATCTCATAAATCATGAAGATTCTGACCCCATGGTGTGTGATGAGTTGCTGCATCTGCCAACCTTGCGGGAAGGCCTATGAAGCATCTTCTCGTCACCAACGATTTTCCTCCCAAGATCGGTGGCATTCAGTCACTGTTGTGGGAATGGTGGCGTCGCTTGCCGCCTGACTCCTTTGCAGTGCTCACAAGCCCTCATCCTGATGCCGCTTCGTTTGATGCAGGCGAGCCGTATCGCATTGAACGAACACGCGAACCAGTGTTGTTGCCTCATCCATGGATGGTGCAACGCATTAACGCGATGGTCAAAGAATTCGGCGCAGACTTTGTTGTGCTTGACCCGGCTTTGCCATTGGGTCTTGTGGGCCCACGGTTGTCTGTTCCCTACATGGTGGTGTTACACGGAGCAGAGGTCACGGTGCCAGGCAGGTTGCCGTTATCTCGCCAAGTTTTAGGGCATGTATTGCGTGGTGCAGAACACGTCGTTGCTGCTGGTGGATATCCGGCAACAGAAGGTGACCATGCAGCGGGTCGTGCATTGCCATCAACCATTGTTCCTCCCGGTGTTGACACACAAAGGTTTGTTCCGTTAGATGTTGCAAGTAAAAAGGCTGCTCGTGCTCGATTCGGTTTTAATGACGATGACGAAATTATTCTCGGATTCAGCAGGCTTGTGCCTCGCAAAGGATTCGACACTGTGATTCGGGCTGTTGCTCAACTTGCACCACATCGACCACATCTGCGTTTGGCAATCGCTAGCACTGGTCGCGATGAAGATCGGTTGCGAAAATTGGCTGAAGAATTGAAAGCTCCCGTGACATTTATGGGGCGAGTCGATCATGACGATGTTCCGGCGTTATACGGATGCGCAGATATTTTTTCCATGATGTGTCGTAATCGATGGGCGGGTCTCGAGCAAGAAGGCTTTGGCATCGTGTTTGTTGAAGCGGCAGCATGTGGCGTACCGCAAATTGCAGGCGAAAGCGGGGGAGCAGCAGAAGCAGTTCTTGACGGAGTCACGGGCTATGTGATGAATAACCCCACCGACGCATCTGGCCTGGCTGCTCGTATTACAACCATCCTTGATGATGATTCATTGCGTGCATCAATGTCTGTCGCCTCGCGTGCTCGCGCTGAATCAGAATTTGAATACTCAGTTCTCGCAGCGCGTTTGGGACAAGTACTGAAGGTTGGGCAATGATGGATGCCATGCCAGGATCTCTCCTCGTCAAATGCAATCTCGCACTGACTGCTGTCTTCGTTGCGGCTTCAATTGTTGCTGCAGTGGCTTTCACGTCTCCATGGAAAACCATTGGCGTTGTCGTGAGTCTTAGCTGCTTTACGGTTGGCATCGTCGCGTTCTTGTGGGGCTACTGGACAGCAGTACAGCGCAGTCGTACAGACAACATCTCGGTGGCAGCACTGTATTTCTTGGTTGATAATTGCGCGCCACAATCAGTTGCACGACTGATGAATGGCGCTCTTGGTGTCCAGGTTGTGGTGGCTGTAGCTACGGCGATCAGTCGCACAACGACAGATGGTCGCACGGGGAGCACCTTGGCATTTGGGGTGTTGGCTCCCATGATGGGCCTTGGCCTTAATGGTCTATGGGGCGCCACACACGGCACTTTTTCCCCTCGCCAGTTCGATGATTCGAGCGAGGTGCCACTTCAGGGGTCCGCGAGCGGTCAAGATTAGAACTATGACTGACCGCGCTGCACAGACCACCCTCATCTCGGCCCCACTCAATGCATGTTGGGACGTAGTTCTCGGATTTGAGAAATACCCCGATTGGGCCAAAGACGTCAAGGAAGCAAATGTCTTGACACGCGACAGTGAAGGTCGTGGACTTCGCGTCGAATATCGCGCATCAGCTCTTGGACGCAGTACTCGTTACACACTTGAGTATGACTATTCGCAACAGCCATCTCGTTTGTCTTGGCATCTCGTTGAAGGCGACATCATGCGCGCGCTCAATGGTGCGTATTCATTTGTTGAAGTTGATGGCGGCACTCAAGTCTTTTATGAACTGGAACTGGAACTTGTTGTTCCATTGCCTGGTTTTGTGAAGCGTCGCGCAGAGGCACGTATTCTCATCGAAGCAGTCAAAGAACTGAAGGCTCGCGCCGAGTCGTGAGCTTTGTTGGAATTGATGTTGGCGGCACAAAGTGCCATGGCGTGCGTGTTGACGAACACGGCGTAGTCCTAGAAGAAATTCGGTATCCAACCCCGCATGCGTCGGAATTGGTTGAACTTCTTGAATCGATGTTTCATGAACTCTCCGGAACGCAGACTCTTGGGGTCGGAGTACCTGGGCTCATCACGCCAGACGGGATCGTGCGCGCATCTCCAAATATGAAGGGCGCTCACAACATTGCTGTTGGCCCTGAACTTCGTGCTCGCTTGGGCATCAATGTGCATGTTGAAAACGATGCCACGATGGCGGCGTACGGAGAATGGAAAGCCGGCGCCGCACGCGGCGCAATGAATGCAGTCATCGTCACGCTCGGTACAGGTATTGGCGGAGGCATTGTCATGGGTGGTCAATTGCAGCGCGGTACAAATGGTTTCGCAGGCGAAATTGGACACATGGTTGTGCAACACGATGGGGAACAGTGCGTATGCGGCAGGCGAGGGTGCTGGGAACGATATGCATCGGGTTCTGCATTACGAATGTTGAGTGGCGGCATGAGCGGTGAAGACGTTTTTGCAGCGGCTGAGTCGGGTGACAGTCATGCGCAATCAGTTGTTGCCACATTTGCTGACTGGGTTGCAGTCGGACTTGCAAGTCTCACCAACATTTGTGACCCAGAAGTGATTGTTATCGGCGGAGGAGTCGTGCAGTCGTTTGAATCTGTACTTGATTCTGTATCGAAGAGTTTTGCAGCCGCCTTGTATTCATCTGAATCACGGCCTCATCCTGCCTTGCATGTCGCGGCATTGGGTGAACGCGCCGGCGCGATCGGTTGCGCTCTGTTTATGACCCAGGGCTAGCCCAACTGCGCGAGCGTTCAACAGCACGTAACCATTGCGCATGAGATAAGTCTGACTCCTGTGGCTCGAATCGTTTATCGAGTGTCCACATCGAAGCAATCTCATCAAGATTTGCCCACACGCCCTCTGCTAATCCGGCCAAGTATGCAGCGCCAAGTGCAGTGGTCTCGTGATCTGTCGGCCGCAGCACAGGTACGCCGAGTGCATCAGACTGACGTTGCAGCATTGCATCCATGACTGAAGCGCCACCGTCAACACGCAACTCAGCAAGTGTGACTCCGCCTGCCTGAGTCATTGCATCAATTGCATCGCGGGTTTGATGAACCATTGCGTCAATCACTGCTCGAGCAATGTGTGCCTTCGTAGTGCCGCGAGTAATTCCGATAATTGATCCACGAGCATATGGATCCCACCACGGACTACCTAAGCCAGTAAATGCTGGCACAACACACACTCCGCCCGAATCGGGCACTGATTCAGCGAGGGGTCCGATCTCGGAAGAATCATTGATGATGCCAAGTCCGTCACGTAACCACTGCACAGCGGCACCGGTGACAAATATTGCGCCTTCTAATGCGTACACAGGTGCACCATCACCAAGGTCCCATGCAACAGTTGTGAGCATTCCCTCCGAGGGCGGCGGACATGTTGTGCCGATGTTCAGAAGAACAAAGCTTCCGGTCCCGTACGTGTTCTTTGCCATGCCAACGCGAGTGCATGCTTGTCCGAAGAGTGCAGCTTGTTGGTCGCCAGCAATTCCTGAAATGGGAATTCCGTTCGGCACGCCAGGAACATCAGTAGTAACTCCGAATCGTCCGCTGGATGGTCGCACCGCGGGCAGGACGGACATGGGGACACCGAGAAGGTCGCACATTTCTGCGCTCCATTGCATTGAGTTGATGTCGAACAACATTGTGCGACTTGCATTGGATGGATCAGTGACGAATGCGGCACCAGCAGTGAGTTTCCATACCAGCCACGAGTCGATTGTTCCGATACACAAATGTTCGGTCGGCGGAACTGCAGTGTGTTGCAATAACCAGGCTGCTTTGGTTCCGGAAAAATACGGATCGAGAACTAAACCAGTTACCGCGCGTACGCGATCAAGATGCGGAAGTAATTCATCACATCGTTCTGCAGTGCGACGGTCTTGCCAGACAATCGCATGTGCAGATGGTTGACCTGTTCGTTTGTCCCATGCCAGCACGGTCTCTCGTTGGTTTGTGATTCCGATTGCTGCAACGGGCTGAGTGAGTGTGCTGCATACGTCCTGCAAGGTGGCCACAATTGCGTCCCAAATTTCAAGCGCATCATGTTCAACCCAGCCTGGTTGGGGAAAGTACTGGGTGAACTCGCGGTATGCGGAAAACGATTCCGTGCCATCGTCATAGACGGCGCGCGTGCGCACTCCGGTGGTGCCTGCGTCAATCGCGAGCACCACACTCATGAAGTGCCTGGCCCCGACGCTGCAATGAGGCGAATGAAGTCCGCATGAACTCCGGGCGTTGAAGCCAGCACTTGAGAAGGTGTTACAGGATTGCCGACGTAATCAGTGATGATGGCGCCAGCCTCAGTTGCAATTACTTGTCCGGCAATGAGGTCCCATGAATTGAGGTGTTCTTCAAAGTAAACATCAAGGCGACCACTTGCAACGAAACATAAATCAACAGCTGCTGCACCAAATCGACGAAGGTCTCGCACCTTCATGACTATATTGGCAACGCGTTTTGCATGTACTTCTCGCTCACTAATGAGGTAGCTGTATCCGGTACACACGAGAGCATCTGCAATGTCATGGTTGGCACGGACACTGATAGGTACTTCGTTCATCGTTGCCCCTTCAGAACGTGCGCCACTAAACATCTCGCCGAGGGCCGGTACGTATACGGCACCAGCAAGTGGGCCATGTTCGTCAACAGCACCAATTGATACCGCCCACATCGGAAGATCGAAATAGAAATTCGTTGTGCCATCAATTGGGTCAATGTGCCAGGTGATACTAGAGGTGCCTTTTTTTGCTGCACCTTCTTCACCGATTATCGAATCATCAGGACGTAACGTTGCCAAGCCCTCAGTGATCATCGCTTCGCTTGCTTTATCGAATTGAGTCACCATGTCAATCGGTGATGATTTTGTTGTCGCCGTAAGGGGTCCGCTCTTGCGTCCGCGAAGCGCCATGTCACCTGCCTCCCGAGCAAGTGATTCTGCAATCTGACGTAATTGAGATCCGAGTGATGGCGATGTACTCATGATGGATCCGATACTTCACGCCATTCACCATGCGCGCGTAAGACAAGGACCGCAATGATTGCTGTTCCTCCAGCTCCGATCACACTGCAAATCAACATTCCTGTTCCGGATTGCACAACGCAGCGAGAGTCACATTGCGTGTCAATCAGGCCGTAACCAATAAGACCCCCGGCAAGTCCACCAACGAGAATCGAACAGAAGGCAATTACTCGCGCGGTGACTGAAGGCAGAGCGGAAAGAGAAGTGGAGGAGTCAGGCACTTCACCATCGTAGGCGTGGCGGCATGACGAGTGCAGTAGCGTTTCCGTGAAATGACCACAGACCGCTCGATTCTTCACATTGATATGGACGCATTCTATGTGTCGGTTGAATTATTACGTCACCCTGAACTGCGCGGATTGCCAGTTGTTGTCGGCGGTACAGGCGGCCGGGGTGTTGTGGCCGCAGCATCGTATGAGGCTCGACGGTATGGGATTCACTCTGCGCTGTCTTCAGCTGTTGCGCGCAAGTTATGCCCAGACGCTGTGTTTATCGCGCCTGATATTTCTCACTATGTCGAGTACAGCCAAAAATTGCACACCATCTTTGAATCCTTCACGCCGCTCGTAGAGCAAATATCAATCGATGAAGCTTTTCTCGACGTCACCGGAGCATCAACGCTGATGGGAGACGCTGTGTCGATTGCGTGGGCATTACGTGAGCGCGTGGTGTCTGAAACACAGTTGACATGCAGCGTGGGAGTTGCTCCGAATAAATTTCTTGCAAAGCTCGCGTCTGAACATGCCAAGCCACGAGCAATGGCTGGCGGAGTACAGCGTGGGTATCAAGTGTTTGAAGTGAAGCGTGGACACGAATCTGAATTCTTGTTGCCCCTACCGGTGCAGGCGTTGTGGGGTGTCGGACCAGCAACATTGGCAAAACTTGAAGCTATTGGAGTTCGTCTCGTTGCTGATTTGGCTGAACTAGATGTTGACATCGTGTGTGCCGCCGTTGGCGATGTGAATGGTCGACATCTTCATGCGCTTGCGCGAGGAATTGATGACCGAACAGTTGAACCAGAACGAATTGCTAAATCAATTGGACATGAAGAGACTTTTTCTGCTGATCTCACCACGCACGAAGAGTTACGAGTTCAGTTGGTACGGCTATGTGATGCTGTTGCACGACGAACTCGTGATGCTGGAGTTGCTGCGGGCACGCTGTTGTTGAAAGTGAAGTTCTCATCATTTGAATCTGTCACTCGGTCCGTTACTCCCTCTGTGCCGTTAACAACAGGGCCTTCGATGGTGGCAGCTCTTGAGCCGCTGTTGGCGATGTTGGATTATGCACAAGGTGTTCGCCTGCTCGGTGTGCATGCTCAAAAGCTGAGTGAGCAGAGCGAAGCCATCCCGCGTTTGTTTGATGACGGGGGAGACACGCCAGAAGACATCGAAGAACAATGGAAACCAGCCAGCAAGGCAGTTGACCTGATTGTTGATCGGTTTGGGGCGGGGATGATTGGTCCAGTGAGCGGGCTCAATACCCGAAAGCCTGGCCAGAGCCCTGCCGGCCCGGTCCTCGATGAAGGTTCCTGACATAGAACACACCAAGGCGCATTGCGTTTGGGTGTGTGAGGTGAGACAATCAATCTGTGCCATTGTCAGACGACGAACAAAGAATCCTGCGCGAGATTGAAGCTCAGCTCAAAACTGATGAGAAGTTCGCAAGTGCTGTCTCATCTTCTGGGCTGTACCGCCATTCGGCGCGCCGTGTGTGGTGGGCTTTAGTCGGCGTCATTGTGTCGCTTGTAGCGGTCGTTGCCAGTTTGCAGATTCACTTTTTGATTGCTTTTGCAGCCTTTGTCGTGATGATGGGATTTGCTTTGGTCATTGAACGACAGGTTCGGTTAATTGGTCGCGCTGGGGTTCAAGACCTTGCCCAAACAATTCGTAAGCCTCGGGTCAAGTTTCCTAACAATTAGTCGGGGTTTGCCCACTACTGTTGGCGCTATGCAAACCGCGGGCTCCACATCGAAAAGCGACTCTGCCTTTCTGTCCATTTTCGGGGCAGTCATTGTTCGTCCGTGGTTGTGGGTCGCGGCGCTTTCCCAGGCGTATCGCTTGGTGCCACATGGCTGGTGGCGCACCTCTCCCTTTCTTCCTGTTCCTTCTCGGGACTATTTAGAGTTTCGCCTTGTGACTCAATACGGCGGTGGACACGGTGTCGCACGTGGCTCAATTCGGTCAGAAGATGTCGTTGACTACTTACAGTGGTGCAGACGGTGGAGTAGCGAAAACTAATGAGAAGCGCACTCGTTCTCAATGCAACATATGAACCACTCAGTGTTGTGTCGGCACGCCGTGCGATTTGTCTCGTCCTCTGCGATAAAGCTGAAGTCATCGCCGACGACGGAACTGTCGTTCATTCAGAACGTCTGACCTTGGCGTCGCCAATCGTTATTCGATTGCGGTACGTAGTGAAAGTTCCGTATCACCGCAACGCAACCATGTCGCGACGCGCAGTGTTTGCTCGTGATCATCATCGTTGTGGTTATTGCGGTGGAACAGCAGACAGTATCGATCATGTGATGCCCCGCTCTCGTGGGGGTAAGAACGTTTGGGAAAATGTCATTGCCGCATGTCGAGGTTGCAATCTACGAAAGCGCGATCGCACACCAGAAGAAGCTGGCATGCAGTTATCGAGCATCCCGCGTGCACCTCGGGAAATGTCATGGATTATGTATGCCGTGCCGCGAGTTCCCGAACAGTGGAAGCCGTACTTGGCTGAGGCCAGTTAATACGAATCGAATTCCCCAATGACTACGCCTTCAATGGAGTGGGGCCGCCATGACTGGACAGGTACCGCTGCAGATTTTCATGCAATGGATCTACCTGCAGAACGTGCAATGTGGTGGTGTCAGGTAGAGGCACCAACTCTGATTCTTGGATCAACACAATCTGTTGATGATGTACGTCAGAGCAATGCAGTTGAACACGGTGTATCGATAACGCGTCGACGAAGTGGCGGTGGAGCAGTATTTGTACACCCAACAGATTCGGTGTGGATCGATATAACAATTAGTCGAGATGATCCATTGTGGAAAGACGATGTTGCGCAATCGATGCTGTGGCTTGGTGAATGTTTTGTTGACGCACTGTCACCATGGGTGACAGCCGAGGTGTATCGCGAGTCATTTTCGACGAATGTCGATGGTCGTGTTGTGTGCTTTGCGAGTTCATCACCTGGTGAAGTTTTTGTGGGCGCAAACAAACTGGTGGGCATTAGTCAACGTCGCGGCCGAGAAGGGGCCAGATTTCAATGTGTGCTGTACCGACACTGGCGCTCAGGCGAGTGGACACCGATCCTTGCGTCGGCCGAGGTGAAATCTCGGGTGGCAGACATTGCCGTGGCGACCCTTGATGTCCCGGCTCTCGCCCTGGTGAACGCCCTCTCTGAACGGCTCTCTGCCCTGGGTGGGGAAGAGAGTGGTGAAATTTGGGGGTAAATGGTTGACAGTGGGGAGAAGTGGGGATAATCTGTCCCATGGGAGAGGCGGAGAACTTCACCCAGGAAGGCAGAGACTGTGTTTGTTGGAGTGCACGAGCGACAGCTCGACCCAAAAGGTCGACTCGCGCTCCCTGCTGCATTTCGCCCCCGTCTCGAGCCCCGTTGCTACCTAGCGTTTGGTCGCGATAAGTGCATTGACGTTCTGACAGCTGAAGCCTTCGAGCAAGTCGCAGAGGAAATGCTGCAAAAGGTGCGTAGCGGAGAAATGGACCGCAACGAACAGCGGGCACTTGCCGCCAACACCGTTGAGGTCACTATCGATGCTCAAGGTCGAGTGAACCTCGATGAAAAACTTCGCGAATACGCAGGAGTGCAATTGGGCTCACGTGTCATTGTCGCTGGATCCTTTGACCGCGTCGAGATCTGGGAACCAGATCGTCATGATCGCAACATCAGTTCGGGCACCGAACAAATAGCTGGAGCGGGCGCGTGATTCGCGATGCTCCACATGTCTCTTCAATCAGTCAGCGGCCGACGGTCTCTGGCAGTCTCCCGGATGGCACGGTGGTTAGCTCCAACTCCGCCCGCTACCATCGCGCACATTCCGGGGATACATCCGGGTGGCAATTGCTTTCCGGGAGGCTGCCAGGGACCGTCCGTCATGACACGGGTACCAACATGAACGCGGTCTTTTCACACGTACCGGTGATGTTGGAACAAATCATCGATGTCTTTTCTGACATGAATGACGGCGTTTTTCTTGATGCAACACTCGGTGGTGCCGGACACAGCACAGCAATTTTGACTGCGCACCCAAACGTGTCGTTACTGGGAATTGACCAAGACGACATGGCTCTTGAATCAGCCGAACAAGTTCTTGCAGCCGCTGGTTGTGGTGGACGCGTTGCCCTCCGGCGCGCCCGCTTCGATGCAGCGGCGCTTATCGCGGCCAAAGAGGGCATCGGCGCGTTGTCCGGTGCCCTCTTCGACCTCGGTGTTTCTTCTCCACAATTTGACGTTGCCGAACGTGGATTTTCCTATCGATTTGATGCGCCACTTGATATGCGCATGGACCGCTCTCAGGCATTGAGCGCAGATGTGATTGTCAATACATACGACGAAGAATCGTTAACCAGCATGCTGCGCAGAAACGCTGACGAACGTCACGCGTACCGAATTGCTAAAGCGATTATTGCTGCACGGCCGATTCATTCAACCGTGCGCTTGTCAGACGTTGTGAGTTCGGCAATCCCCGCACCAGCACGACGTCGTGGTGGCCATCCTGCAAAGAGAACGTTTCAAGCCATTCGTATCGAAGTCAATGCAGAACTTGAGATTCTTCCGGGTGCCTTGCGCAATGTGATCTCGTTGTTGGCTCCTGGTGCCCGACTTGCAGTTCTTTCGTATCACTCAGGCGAAGACCGCATCGTCAAGTCTGTAATGAGATCAGCCGAGACAGGCGATTGTGATTGCCCACCAAACCTTCCATGCGGATGCGGTGCTCAACGATCAGTTATTCGTGTGCGTGCGCCACGTGATGCAAGCAAGGCTGAGTTGGCACTCAACCCCAGGTCGTCATCTGCGCGTTTGCGAGTCGTTGAAAAGATAGCCGTCGAGGGACAGAAGTAGTCATGGCTGTCGCAATTAAGTTTCCTGCTGTTCTCTCACCGCGTGAAGATCGTGACAACCGACCACGGTTGGTATTGGTTCCTCAGAGTGAGCGTCGATATGTCCGAGTATTCACTGTGATGACGTTCGTTGTAACAGTGATGTTTGGCATTGTTTCTCTGCGCGCCCATATGGCGCAACAAGAGATGCGTCTTGACAAATTGAACTATGACATCACGCGTGCACGTGCACATTTCGAAACCTTGCGTGCCGAGCGTGCCAATCTTCAGTCGCCTGGGCAATTGATGAATCAAGCAAGTCTGATGGGACTTGTTCCGAGTCTCGGTATTCACATGGTGGGAATTCCTGCCGCTATCGCAGCTGAGGTTGCAGCAACTATCGGCAAAGTGGACTCTGATGTCGTTGCTCATACTGAATCGCCGCTTGATGAATTCGGCCGCATGAAAGCCGTCGTGGTTGGATCACCATGAGTGGCTCAGAAGGTTCGCATCGCGGAACACGTTCGCACGGAACGCCGTCGTCGTCTCGGTCAACTTCGTCTCGATCGTCATCACCTCGGTCAACGACTTCTCGTTCTTCGAGTAGTCGTGATGCATCGCCAAGTCGTGCGCGTTCAACAAGTCGACCACCGGTAGCAAAGAAGCCAAGTCGCCCTCCTGTGCGCAGTTCGACTACAACACGTCGGCCTGCGCCAACTGTTTCGCCCTTTGAGTCGATCATGGCATCGGTGTGGCATTGGACCAGGATGAGTTTCACCGGGGAAGTGCCAGCGGCGTTGCGATCAAGCAAGATTCCGTCATCTGAAGCACACCACAGAGTAAAAAGTCGTTTGCAGAAAACAGTGGTGTTCTTTGTAGTCGCCTTAACGTTGTTGCTTGGTCGAGTAGTTATGTTGCAAACAATTCAACGTCATGCCTACTTTGCAGCAAGTGTTGATCAGAGGACCAGAGTGAATATCCTTCGTGCTGCTCGTGGAGTCATCTTTGATCGCAACGGAAACGAGCTGGCATTGTCAGTCCCAAGTACCACTGTGTACGCGGACCCACGTGACATCACAGATGTTCCTGCAGTTGCGCATGCCTTGTCTGTCGCATTGGCATACACGCCAGAACAAGAGGCTCGTCTGCTGGCCGCCCTTAGTGCTCCTGGTTCGAAATTCAGTTACATCGCCAGAGGCATGACAAAGCAAAATGCACAAACTCTTTTGGGTCTTGGCCTTCCCGGTGTGTATTCATATACAGAGCCATCTCGTCAAGTGGAAGGTGGAGTTGCAGGTGCAGTTATTGGACGAACAGATCCTGACGGCCTCGGAACATCTGGTCTTGAAAAACAATTCAACAAAATCCTGACAGGAGTTGATGGAAAAGGTGTTCGCGAAGTTGACAAGAACGGCCGTTCAATTGCAGGGGTACAGAGCACCACTGCCGCGCCAGTTCCAGGCGATGACATTGTTCTCACACTCGATAAGAACATTCAATTTCAAACTGACACCGCTTTGCTTGATCGAGTCGGTCAGCTCGGTGCCAAAGGTGGCACGGCGATCGTAATGAACACAACGACAGGCCAGGTGTATGCCATGTCAAACGTGCGCCGTAATACAGCGGGTTCGGCAGTCCTTGCTTCAGGAAACTTTGCGGCTGTTGAGGCGTACGAGCCTGGATCCGTTGCCAAAGTTTTCTCAATCAGCGCTGCGTTGAATGAAGGAACAGTGACTCCTGAAACAGTCTTAAAAGTTCCTGGTGCAATTGTTGTCGACAAATTTCCAATTCGTGATGCATGGCCGCATCCAACAATGAATATGAATTTGCGAACGATTGTGAGTGAGAGTTCAAACATCGGAACTCTCATGACCGCGCAAACAATAAGTACGAACAAATTGCACGACTACTTGGCATCTTTTGGTTTTGGTCAGAAAACCGGGCTCGATTATCCAGGAGAAAGCCGCGGAACCTTGCGTAATGCGAACAAGTGGCGAGGCACGGAGAAGGTCACTGTGTCGTACGGTTATGGAATGGCTGCTACTCCTCTTCAATTAATCGCCGGTGTGAATACTGTTGCGAATAAGGGCACCTATGTTGCTCCACAGCTCGTGAGTGCAACAATCGATAAAACTGGAAAGCGTCATCCTGTTGCTGAGTCCGCGACTCGCTCTGTTCTCAAACCTGAAACAGCTGCAACGATGACAGACATGTTGCGTGAAGTTATTTGTACAGGAACAGGTGAGCTTGCCCAGGTGAAGGGCATGGAGATTGCCGGTAAAACTGGCACTGGTTACAAAGTGCAGGCAAATGGTACGTATTCAACTGATACTGGTGGACGAAAGTATTTTGCATCATTCGTCGGATTTTTCCCCGCAGCTAATCCTCAAGTGACGATGCTGATCAGTATTGACGAACCTAATGCATCATCTCGTGACCGTTTCGGTGGTACCGCAGCAGCTCCAGTGTTCGCTCGCTTGGTTCCGGGAGTAATGCACGAATTAGGTATTGAAGCAACTGGTTCAGGAACTGGTTGCAAGGCGGGCGCCGCGTCTGCTGGACACTGATCGGATCATGAATCATGTCGCGCCATTCAGTTTCCCCGTTGACTGTCGACAGCCTCGTCATGCACGCCGACATACCAGCAACGATTGTTGGAAATAAGAACACTGTTTTTTCTGGGATAACTCAGGATTCCCGTAATGTTGAACCAGGCGACATTCTGTGCTGCGTGCGCGGCGAATCTTTCGATGGACATCATTTCATCAGTGAAGCAATCGAACGCGGGGCGGTAGCAGTTCTCGTTGACCACATTGATGAGTCGATTGAATCATCCGTTGTTCAAATCGTTGTGCCAAATGTTCGCGAGGTTCTCGGTCGAATCGCGTCATCTGCATTTCGTCATCCTGCATCTTCATTAAAGATGGTGGGAATCACCGGAACGAACGGTAAGACAACGACTGCATCAATCCTTGGCTCGTTATTGACCTCTCATGGCGGATCTGTGCATGTGATGGGAACCTTGACTGGTGTACGAACTACCCCCGAATCAATAGATCTGCATGCTGAATTACGTAGGTGTGTTGATTCAGGAATTGACCATGTTGTGATGGAGGTGTCGTCCCACGCATTGGAACATCATCGGGTTGACGGAATCGTTTTTGATGTTGCAATCTTTACGAATCTCGGTCATGACCATCTTGATTTCCATGGCACCATGGAAAATTACTTTGCAGCTAAGAAAAGACTGTTTTCCTCTGAACAGTCACGAGTAGCAGTTGTTAACGGTGATGATCCGTACGGAATTCAGTTACAAATGGAATCTGTCATTCCGACATCATCGTATTCAGTGTCGAACGTGGACAATGTGGTGGTTACTGCTGCACAAGTGTCGTTTACGTGGAAGGGCCTCGATGTGCGAATTCCTCTCGGTGGCACCTTTGCAGTGATAAATGCTTTGGCTGCCATTACTGCTGCACACGAACTCGGTGTTTCTGATGAGCGCATCGTTAGCGGTTGTGCTTCCGTGCAGACCGTGCCGGGCCGGTTTGAGTCCGTGCCGAATAGTGCAGACATCGACGTTGTGATCGATTTCGCGCACACGCCAGAAGCATTGAAAGGCTTGCTGATAAGTGCGCGACAGATTTCTCGCGGCGGGCTGATAGTGGTCTTTGGCTGCGGCGGGGACAGGGATCATGAAAAGCGCCCTCTCATGGGAGACATCGCATCTCGTGGCGCTGACATCGTCATTATCACCTCTGATAACCCCCGTAGTGAGGACCCAGAGCACATAGTGGCCGAAGTCGTATCGGGTGTTGTGGTCAATCATTCGACTGTTAGTTCCATCGTGAATAGAGAAAAAGCAATTGAATCCGCCATCTTGGG
The DNA here is from genome assembly GCA_903929185.1 of uncultured Acidimicrobiaceae bacterium. GTDB lineage: Bacteria > Actinomycetota > Acidimicrobiia > Acidimicrobiales > Ilumatobacteraceae > UBA2093. Next base: position 9,243 of record CAIYTS010000115.1, on the reverse strand, counting down.
TGCAAAGCGTGGTGACATGGTGGTTGTCGCTGGCAAGGGTCATGAAACGACTCAGGAAATTATCGGGGTCATGACGCCTAGTAGCGATGTGGCGATTGCTGCCGGAGTACTTCGGAGACGAGAGGAGAAAACGAAATGATTGCAGTTCTTATTGCTGGAGCAGTGGCAATGATGTTGTCTCTGTTTGGTACGCGTGCATTGATCTCCTTTTTTGATTCGATCGGTAAAGGTCAGCCAATTCTTGGTTCTGACGACCATGGTCCTGTTCATCACATGAAAAAGCAAGGAACCGCCACTATGGGCGGTATTGCGATCATGGTGTCTGCATTTATCGGTTGGGCTGCTGCGCATTTGCGCGGTGGGATTGCTCTGTCAGACCAAGCGATGATCATGTGGGCTATCTGTGGAGTCTTGTCAATCATCGGTTTTCTTGACGACTTCTTAAAGGTGCGCCGAGCTCATAATCGTGGAATCTTTTGGAAGAAAAAGGGATACATCACCTTTGGTCTTGTGGTCGTCATGATGACGTGGCTGCTTGTCGGTACAGGTGTCAGTGAAACGTTGTCGTTTACTCGGCTTGATTTCCCAGGTTGGCACTTGTCGCCAGTGTTATGGGTTGTGTGGACATCAATAATGGTGTGGGCAACGACAAATGCAGTCAATGTGACGGACGGTCTCGACGGTCTCGCTGCTGGTTCTGCTTTGTTCGGATTTCTTGCGTTCACCGTGATTGCATATTGGGCATTTCGTAATCCTGATATTTACCACTTGGTTAACCCTCTTGACTTGGCAGTATTTTCTGCGGCAATGGCAGGTGCATGCGGTGGGTTCCTTTGGTGGAACGCGGCTCCGGCGCGAATCTTTATGGGTGATGTTGGCGCGTTAGGCATTGGTGCTGCCTTGGGATTATTGGCAGTGACTACTAATACGCACATGTTGCTTCCGCTTATTTGTGCACTCAATGTGATGGAAGCTGGTTCTGTTGCGTTGCAGATGGGCGTGTTCAAAGCTTCGGGTCGAAAGAAGCGTTTGTTTCGTATGTCTCCAATTCATCATCATTTTGAGCTTCTCGGGTGGCCCGAGACCACAGTCATCATTCGGTTTTGGATCTTGTCCGGAATTTGTGTGGCTGTTGCCGTAGGAATGTTTATCGCTGACTTCACGCATATTGCCGACTCCTTTGCCGGGAGGTGACATGAAGCGAGTAGCGGTTTTTGGACTAGCGCTTGCCGGAGCCGCGGCTGCGCGTGCTTTGGTGGCACGAGGCATTGAGGTGGTTCTGTCAGATGATGCAATCACAGATGAACATCGTCGTCTTGCACAAGAACTTGGCTGCACGATTATTCCCGTAGTTACTCAGTCGGATCTTGTTGCTTTTCTTGATGGCGCCGATGTTCTGATACCTGCTCCTGGAGTAGCTCCGCATCACCGCGTGATCGTCGAAGCACTGGTACGAAAAATTTCTGTTCGTACTGAAATTGACATTGCATATGAATGGGAACAGCAGAGAAGCGGTGGGCCACGTCCTATTCTCGGAGTCACGGGTACAGACGGCAAGACAACGACCACGATGATTACGGCGGCATTGTTGCGAGCCAGTGGTCGTTCAGTTGGCGAGGTGGGCAATACGGACCTTCCTTTTATGGCAGCTATTGATCAACCGTTTGATGCATTCGTTGTTGAATGTTCAAGTTTCCGATTGCAGTTCACAGACGCGTTTCGCTGTGATGCGTCTGTGTGGCTCAATTTGGCTGCGGATCATCTTGATTGGCACGGTTCATTTGAGAACTACACAGAAGCAAAACGTCGGTTGTGGGCCTATTCTCGATCAAGTGACGTCGTTGTTGCGCCAGTCAACAATGAACTGATTCTTGAGTCTGCTCGTTCAGTCGGATCACGATGTGTCACTTTTGGTCTCGACTCTGGCGACTACACAGTGTCGGCGGGGTCTTTGGTGTGTGCACACGGAGTTATATGTGCAGTTGATGAGCTATGGCGGGCACTTCCTCATGACATCACTAATTCACTTGCTGCTGCAGCTTTGGTTATTGAATCAGGATTAAGCGCGGTGGGCGATGTTTCTGTGCCATTGCACAATTTTGAATCTGCGCATCATCGCATTGAGCTCGTTGGCCATTTCGGTGGATCGGCATGGTACGACGACTCGAAAGCAACAAGTCCTCATGCAGCACTGACTGCGATTCGGTCTTTTGAAAACATTGTGTTGATAGCCGGCGGTCGCAATAAGGATTTAGATCTGACACAGATGGCCACAGAGCCGAAACGGATGGTGGGCGTCGTGGCAATCGGTGACGATGCTGAAGCTATTCGTCAAGCTTTTGAAGGCGTATGTGTGGTGCGAGAAGCCAGGTCAATGGAAGAAGCAGTTGGTCTTGCTCACGGTTTGGCACAGGGTGGTGCAACTGTTCTGTTGTCCCCAGGCTGCACAAGTTATGACTGGTACAAGAATTACAACGAACGTGGTGAGGACTTTCAAGAAAGAGTCCGTCAACATTTCCACCGAACAGAATCGAGTTCATAATGGTCGCAGATAGACGAACAACACCAACTCTTAAGGAGCGCCGACTTGCGACTCTTCGCCGTACCGGAGTAGCAGACCGTCATCGTGTGGCATCGGAGAAACCATCTGCGGCGTTCTTCTGGATTCTGATCATCGTCACGTCGTTTGTGATGTTGGGTTTGGTCATGGTGTTGTCATCTTCTTCGGTAACTAACTTGCATTCCGGTAGTTCTGCCTGGGCAATGTTTGAACGTCAATTGATTTGGGCTGCATTGGGGGCAATTGCAATGTGGGCGGCGTATGCATTGCCGTACGAAACATGGCGTAACACATTTCTCCTGCAGTCCGTCGTTGGATCAGTTCTGGTCTTGAATATCTTCGTCATCTTGAAGGGTGCTCTAGTTAATGGTGCACGTGCATGGCTCGACATTGGTCCGTTTCGAATGCAGCCCTCAGAATTTATGAAAATCGCAGTGATTCTTTTTTGTGCAAACCTTCTGTCTCATCGACATCGCTCCGTTCAAATCACCAGCATTGTGTTGTGGCCAATGATTGCAGCAATGGGAGTTAGTGCCGGTCTATGTGCTCTTCAGAAGGACTTTGGCGGAAGTTTGATTTTCGGTGGCGTAGTACTTGTCATGATGTTCATTGCCGGGCTGCCTGCACGACAGTTGGTTGCGACAACAGCAAGTGTTGGGGTGCTCGGATTTTTAGTTCTGAATTTCGCGAGTAATGCCAGTCAACGAATGTTTGCATTTATGCATCTTGATGCCACCAAAGAAGACAGCGGATATCAGGTGTATCAGTCTCTCTTGAGCATTGCTAATGGTGGATGGTCGGGCACCGGAATCGGATCCGGCACTAGTAAGTGGGGTTACGTACCACTTGCATACAGCGACTTTATTTTTTCAGTCATCGCAGAAGAGATGGGAATCTTTGGTTCTTTGATGGTCGTCGGTGGATTCTTAGCATTGGTGATTTTCGGATTGCAGGTCGCTCTTTCAGCGCCTGACACCCATGGTGCCTTCATTGCCGGAGGCATATCTGCGTGGTTCGGTGTGCAGGCGTTGGTGAACGTAGGCGGAGTCGTGGGTGCACTACCGATGACAGGCTTGACGCTTCCATTTCTGTCGTACGGCGGCTCATCTCTCATCGCTTCGATGGCAGCAGCTGGTTTATTGTTGAATGTGGCACGAGACGTAAAGACTTCGCACTAAACCATGGTGTACGCAGTCGTAACCGGTGGCGGAACAAGTGGGCACGTAATTCCGGCTTTGGCTATCTGTGAGTTACTTGTCGAAGCGGGACATTCTCCCGACGACATTCGGTATGTCGGGTCTCGGCGTGGTATCGAAACACAGTTGATGGTCGATACCGGTATCGCTAGTGAATTTCTCCCGATCTCTGGTTTGCAACGGTCGTGGACAATCCGAGGCATGGCACGAAATGCATTGCTCCCGTGGCGCTTGTTACACAGCAGATTTCTGGCGCGTGGTCTCATCAAATTGTGGAAACCAAGCGTGGTTATTTCTGTCGGTGGTTATGCCAGTGAGCCCATATCGCGAGCGGCTATACAGCAAGATATCCCGCTTGTATGTGTGAGTTACGACCGCATTGCGGGTCTAGCTACGCGCCGTCAGGCGCGACATGCGACGATCTGTGCTGTTTCTTTCGAGAACAGTTCGCTTCCCAATTCTGTGATGACCGGTGCTCCTGTGCGGCGCCACCTCCGTACCCTTCACGTTGCCGATAGTCGAGCAATTTCTCGCGAAATGCTGGGTCTTTCATCTACAGCTCAGATGGTCGTAGTGATGGGTGGTTCGCTTGGTTCGGGAGTTCTTAACGCGATGGTCGCGGACTTGCTACGAGCACTCGAAGGCAGGGAAGCAATTGTGTATCACATTTGTGGTGAACGCTTTGTGCGTGATCCGATGCCACACGTACCAGCGGGTGTTCAATACATCCGCGTTGGTTATGAAGACCGAATGGCAGATGTGTATAGCGCACTCGATGTTTTGGTCTCGCGTGCCGGTGCGAGTTCAGTAGCTGAAATTGCCACAGTCGGAGTAGCTGCTGTTTTGGTTCCGTGGCCAGATGCAGCAGAAAACCATCAGGAACTGAATGCCAGATGGTTGACAGATTCTGGAGCCGGAATTCTCATGGATGATGCAGCATGCGCTGACGGCAGGGCAGTGGTGCAGATCACTCAATTACTGGCAGACCGTGATCGTGTGTCAGTGATGGCACGAACTGCATACCAATTGGGGACGATGCATCGAAGCTCTGCGTTAGTTGATGCAATCGAGGGGGCCGCTCACGCGACTGTCGCGCGTGGAACAATGGACGACTGATGAATGTCTCTCGCCGACTCGCTGAACCGCTCCTTGCGCTCGATGCCCCAATGAGATGCCACATCGTCGGCATCGGTGGTCCTGGGATGAGCGCGATTGCTCGCTTGTTAACAGAGATGGGTCATGAAGTCACAGGATCAGACCTACATGGCTCTGAGGTAATCGAAGAACTACGTCAACGCGGCATTCACGTCTTCATCGGCCATCACGAAGCGGCTGTTCATGGCGCAGATGTCGTGACGTACTCAACGGCTATTCCTTCTTCCAACGTGGAGTTGGTGGAAGCCGGGCGCGCAGGAATAGCGACTCGCCACAGGTCGGGCATGTTGGCATCGTTGTGTGCTGCTACAAACGCAATTGGTATCGCAGGTACCCACGGAAAGACCACTACGACAGCGCTGGTGACTGCCATGACATCTGCCGGTGGTCTGCATCCGTCGTCAATCATCGGCGCAGACGTTCTTGGAGGCACAGGAAACGTGCATGGAGACGGGTCGCTACTGATTATTGAGTCAGATGAGAGCGATGGGACGCTTGATGTTCTTCCGTTGTCTTCTCTTGTAGTGACAAACATTGATATTGATCATCTTGATTATTTCGGTTCTTTTGAGGCCATCAAGGAATGCTTTGCTGATGCGATCGCGCGTACGCACGGCGCTGTTGTGCTCAATGCAGATGACGAGGGTTCCAAAGAAATAGTGAGTGCACTTCGTAGCGACCCTCGAGTGACAACATTCGGCTGGTCAGAGCAATCCACGGTCCGAATCACATCGGCAGAACCACATAGTGAGGGCACAATGGTTGCTCTTCAATTCTTGGGCCAAACGTACACGTGTGCGTTGAAACTACGCGGTGAACACAATGTTATGAATTTTGCTGCGGCCCTTGCGATCGCAATTCGTCTTGGCGTCGATCCGGCCGTTGCGTGCACGGCAGCGGCGGCATTTCGCGGTGTGGCTCGTCGATTTACTGAACGTGGCGAATTCCGTGGGTCAATGCTTATTGATGACTACGCACATTTGCCAGCGGAGATCTCAACCACCATCGACGCAGTACGGTCGCACCCTGCTCTCGCGGGCCGTGTTGTTGCCGTGTTCCAGCCAAACAGATATCACCGCATTGCAACAATGGCTGATTCGTATAGTGATTGTTTTGTACACGCAGATCGCATCGTGATTACAGATGTCTACGCATCAGGCACTCAAAAGATTGACGGCATTACCGGAGAACTGGTGGTGAATGCCATACGTCGTGCACATCAGAATGCCGATGTCGTGTGGGCGCCATCGCGTGCAGACACAGTTGCTGCTGTTGCATCATGGATTACGGCTGGCGACATTTGTATTTCGATGGGTTGTGGCGATATCGAAACCTTTCCTGACGACCTGCGTGGAGTTCTGACATGAGCACACATGCCATAGTTGCTGAATTGACTGCAGTCGGTCTTGACGTTCAGGTCGATAAACCGCTAGCCACACTCACCACTTACGGAGTTGGTGGCAACGGTGCATGTGTTGTCAAAGTCTCTTCCACAGATCACGCCGTTGCTGTGTCTGAGGTTCTGCGTCATCATCGCGAAGTGGAGACTCTTGTGATGGGTCGCGGGAGCAATCTTCTGATCGCCGATCAAGGTTTCGATGGTGTTGTCATTGTGATGTCGCCGTCAAGTACCGAAAATGCGGTCACGGTTGACGGTGACCTAGTGGAAGCTGGCGGCGCAATGTTGATGCCAGTTTTGGCCAGACGGTCAGTTGGGGCAGCGCGCGGTGGCCTTGAATGGTGCGTAGGAATTCCTGGCACTGTGGGTGGTGCGGTTCGAATGAATGCAGGTGGCCACGGCGCCGATATGGCGTCATCTGTGGTCGACGCAACCGTCTTGTCTCTCCGTAGTGGCATCATCGCGCGAGTGCCATCTGAACAACTTGATTTCTACTTTCGCGGCTCGGCATTATCAAATAATCACGTTGTGCTGTCGGTTCGAATGAAAACCGCAGCCCAAGAAGCAGCAATCGGCACAACTGAAATCAACGCCGTCGTCAGTTGGAGGCGCGAGCATCAACCAGGTGGCCGTAATGCCGGCTCGGTGTTTGTGAATCCTGGCGAAGGTGACGAAAGTTCTGGTGCGCTTATTGATTCTGCTGGTCTTCGAGGTTTCACAATTGGCGCAGTCACAGTGTCAGAAAAGCACGCAAATTTTATTCAGGCCGGGGAAGGGTCTACCGCTGCTGACATTGCTGCAGTGATGTCGCATGTGCAAAGTACTGTGGAAAAGGTTCACGGCATTCGTCTGTATAGCGAAGTATGTCTTGTCGGGTTCTCTGCAGATCTCATGACTCGTTTTTCACACCCTTCTCATAGTTCTGAATCACACGTTGCTGCCAGGAATGAATTGCACAGAATCCTCGGGGATCTCGCATGACAGATTCAGAGAACGAAAGCCCGAAAGAACGTTCAGAGGAAATCTCCGTTACTGAAGTGTCTGATCAGGTACTTCAGGAGTTGTCGGGACTCTTTAGTAATCGCGAATCGGTCACTGTGATAGAGCCTGATGCGTCCGTCGAATCTAGTGACGACACACCGACGGACATTATTGATGTAACGGTTTCTGTCGTTGAAGTTGACGCTTCTCTCGAAATGGAATTGTCAGAAACAGAGTCAGTCGTCATTGTTGACCCCAGTATTGAAGAAGTTCGTCGATCCGAACCAATTGACCCGTTACTCAATGGAATGGCTGAAGACACCGGCACATTGGTCGTCATTGATGACGACCTGGATCGTGTTGTCATCGTCGACGATGACAGGCCGGATCCCACTTTTGAAGAGAGGCAACGACGGTCACGACGCCGTGAACGCTTGCAAAAAGTCAAATGGTTAAAACTGGCGGGCGCAATAGTCGGATCTGTCGTTGTAGTGATAGCGCTTCTTGCATCGCCTATCTTTGCAATTCGATCAGTGACAGTTGAAGGAACCGTCTATACGTCGAAAGACGTACTGGTGGCGGTGAAGAAAACACTGAAAGGCGCATCGGTATTCACTGTTAATACTCGACGGGCTCGCGAATTATTGCTTGCAGATTCATGGGTGTCTGACGTGCGAATCACTACTCGATTCCCCGGTCGGGCTCTTGTCGAAGTTGCTGAACGGGTACCCGTAATTTGGTACGTCGGAGATGATCAGAAGGCGCGCATTGTCGATGCCCGAGGTCATGTCATCGCCGTACTTGCTGGTTGGCCGACGAAGTACTTACGTGTCGGCGGCGTCGGGCCTTCTCTCGAAGCAGGCGCTGTGGCCGATGATGTCTATAGAGCGGCAGCTCAACTTGTGCTGGCACTGCCAGATGAACTGCGACCGTTGGTGAAATCTCTTGAAGTCAGCGCGGGAGGGGAGCTTGCAATGACCCTTGCGGGCGGAACTCTCGTTCGGTTTGGCCCGCCCAATGATTTACAAAGCAAGTTGGTTGCTGTGGTCGTGCTGTTGCGGCGCCAGAATCCATCAACCTTGGCAATTATTGACGTTTCCACGGGTGAACCGACCGTTCAGATCCGCTAATCAGTCACCCGAAATGGGGATTGCCACATATATCGCTCGTGATGTGGGAAACTTAAGAAACTCAGTCCTCACGGACTCCTTACTGGAGGTAAATGGTCGATGGCCGGTGCACCACAGAATTATCTCGCCGTTATAAAGGTGATTGGCATTGGCGGAGGCGGCGTTAACGCTGTCAACCGCATGATCGATGCTGGTCTTCGCGGCGTTGAATTTGTCGCAATTAACACAGACGCGCAAGCCCTTCTCATGAGCGACGCAGATGTCAAGCTCGATATTGGTCGTGACCTCACACGCGGTCTCGGTGCAGGTTCAGATCCTGACGTTGGTCGTGCAGCAGCAGAAGCGCATCGTGAAGAAATCGAAGAACTTATTAACGGTTCTGACATGGTGTTTATTACCGCAGGTGAAGGCGGCGGTACCGGAACTGGTGCTGCTCCAGTTATTGCTGAGATTGCTAAGTCGCTCGGCGCGCTCACTATCGGTGTTGTAACGCGTCCATTCCAATTCGAAGGTCGTCGTCGTGCTGTTCAGGCTGATAACGGAATTCAACGTCTGAAGGAAAAAGTTGACACTCTGATCGTTATTCCGAACGATCGCCTTTTGACTGTCGCGAATGATAAGACATCACTTGTCAATGCATTCAAGATGGCAGATGAAATCTTGTTGCAGGGTGTTGCAGGTATCACAAACCTCATCACGACTCCTGGTCTTATCAACACGGACTTCGCAGACGTGAAGATGATCCTCACCAGCGCAGGTTCTGCTCTGATGGGAATTGGTATCGCCAGTGGAGACAATCGTGCAGTTGTTGCAGCAAAAGAT
>CAIYTS010000114.1 GCA_903929185.1 uncultured Acidimicrobiaceae bacterium | reverse complement strand
TCAAGCGACAAACGAGAGATATATCCCATACGTGGTTGAACCTGCTGCTGGTGCGAACCGCACGATGGCAGCGTTCTTGTTGGCCGCTTATGACGAGGACGTCGTGAACGAAGAACCTCGCACGGTGCTTCGTCTGCACCCACGTCTCGCGCCGTACAAGGTGGCAATTTTGCCTCTGTCTAAGAAAGACACCCTGACTCCGCTCGCTCGCGAGATTTACGGAACGTTGTCGCAGCGCTATATGTGTGATTACGACGAAACACAGGCAATTGGTCGTCGTTATCGTCGTCAAGACGAAGTTGGTACACCATTGTGTGTCACGGTTGACTTCGACTCTCTTGAAGACAACGCGGTCACTATTCGTCATCGTGACTCAACGGAACAAGTACGAGTTCCGATCTCAAGCTTGCTGTCTGAGGTCACTTCAATTCTCGGCTTTTAAGGCTGAGATGGCGACGTGTAATATCGTCTCATCAGATTGGCTAACGCCAGAAAGAATGGTTCATCATGAGCACAGTCGCATTGCTAGCAAAACTTCCTGCAGCTGAGGGAAAAGGTGCCGAACTCGCTGAAGCGTTTAAGGCCGCATTCGAGCATGTCAATAAAGAAGCTGGTACCCGTATGTACGTGCTTCATGCAGACGCTACAAACGCAGACATTTTGTGGATCTATGAGATCTACGAAAACCAAGACGCAATGAATGCTCACATGTCAGCTGATTGGTTCGGACCATTCAGTAAGACTCTGGCACCATTCATGGGTGGACGCCCAGAGATGTCCTTCCTCACGCCACTTGGCGGCAAGGGCCTCTAATCCGTCTCGTACGAGTGCAGAAGTAACATGACGCGCACGTACCTAGACGACATAGTTGCTTGGCATCGCCAACGGTCATCACAAGATTCTCGTTCATTTGATGATCTATTGACAGCGGCGAAGAGTTGTATCCCCGCGCGTGGGTTCGCTTCCAGTATTCGCGCTACACCACATTTGGCCGTGATAGCAGAAATAAAAAGAAGGTCGCCGTCGAAAGGCGACTTGAATGCTGGCCTTGATCCGGCTGAACTAGCACAGCAATATCAACGTGGCGGTGCTTCGTGCTTGTCAGTCTTAACGGACAGCAATCATTTTGGCGGATCGGTTGCTGATCTTCAGCGCGCACGCGAAGCATGCACGGTTCCTGTGATTCGTAAAGATTTCACTGTTGATGCCCGCGATATTTGCGATGCGCGAATTATGGGTGCTGATTGCGTGTTGCTGATTGCGGCTGTTCTCACTTCGGCGGAATTGAAATTGTTCCTCGATATCAGTCGTGAAGTTGACATGGATGCTCTTGTCGAAGTGCACGATGAGAAAGAGCTAGAGATTGCGATGCAGGCGGGCGCAACATTGGTCGGCGTGAATCAACGAGACTTGGTCACGTTTGCAGTTGATCAAGCACGTGCTGTTCGGATGGCCCCTCGCATTCCTGGCCATGTGGTCAAGGTCGCTGAATCTGGGGTTCGCGGTCGCGAGGATGCACTTGCGCTTCATGCGGCTGGCTATGACGCCATTCTGGTGGGCGAGCATTTAGTGACGGCAGCAAACCCTGAGGCAGCATTGACTGATCTTTGCGTTGACAATAAGGCTCACTAGTTCGTTGTAGCAGGACTACCGTTAAGTCATGTTCGTAAAGATCTGTGGCATAACGAATGAAGATGATGCCCTTCTCGCTGTTGCTCTCGGAGCTGATGCAATTGGCTTTGTGTTCGCGCCATCGGTTCGTCAAGTGGCAGTGCAGAAGGTCTACGACATCACTCGGCGCATACCGCCTGAGATTTTGACCGTAGGGGTCTTTCGCGACGAACTTCCACAACGAGTCATTGAATTGGTGCAATCGAGTGGCGTCAAGGCAGCCCAGTTGCATGGTCATGAAAGCCCAGCGGATGTGGCAGCTGTGTCGTTGCACGTGCGGACTGTAATAAAGGCTGTTGCGGCCGGAACAGTAGATGCAACTCGTGCCAAAGATTTTGAGACCAAGTTGATTTTGGTTGATGCACCTGAACCGGGCTCCGGTGCTGTGTTTGATTGGAAGATGGCAGCTGAGTTGCCAGAAGGCCTTCATCTCATTTTGGCTGGCGGGTTAACGCCCGAGAATGTAGCGAACGGGATATCAATTGTTCGCCCGTGGGGTGTGGATGTCAGTAGTGGGGTTGAAACAACTCCGGGTCGTAAAGATCCGATTCTGATGAAACGCTTTATTGAGAACGCGAAGGCGGCTGAACCTACGGAATATGACGGCGGCAATTTCGTGCCGTATGACTGGCGTGACGAATGACATGTCTCACCAATTGGTGATGTGATTTGGACATTTTCGTGGTGGAATAAGAAGATGTCGATTTTGCAGACCCCAGGTTCAGACGGACGCTTTGGTGATTTCGGGGGCCGCTTTGTTCCAGAGACATTGGTGCCAGCGTGTCAAGAGTTAGAAGCTGCGTTCACAGATGCTTGGAACGACCCAGCGTTTCGCGCAGAGCTTGATCATTTATTGCGTGAATATGCAGGTCGCCCCAGCATGGTGACCGAATGCCACAACCTCAGTGAACAATTGGGTATTCGTTTGTTCCTCAAGCGAGAAGATCTGAATCACACAGGTTCACACAAGATCAACAATGTTCTTGGTCAAGTGTTGCTGGCAAAGCGCATGGGCAAAAAGCGAATTGTGGCGGAGACCGGTGCCGGACAACACGGTGTTGCATCAGCCACTGCTGCTGCACTCCTTGGACTTGAGTGCAAGGTCTACATGGGTGAAGTCGATACGGCTCGCCAAGAATTGAACGTGTTTCGCATGCGTTTGCTTGGCGCAGAAGTAGAGGCCGTGACATCGGGTAGTCGCACTCTTAAGGATGCTGTGAATGAAGCAATGCGCGATTGGGTTGCATCTGTTGAGACCACGCATTACTGCCTCGGTTCCGTGATGGGTCCGCATCCATATCCGTTTATGGTTCGTCAATTTCACAGAGTGATTGGCAGCGAGGCGTTCGATCAGATGAATGATGTCATCGGCACCAGTCCTGACTATGTGGTGGCATGCGTTGGCGGCGGCTCAAATGCAATGGGCATCTTTTCAGGTTTTGTTGATACACCGGCACAACTAATTGGCGTTGAGCCGGCTGGCGGAGCTGCCGTTCATCGTGGACAACCAGGAGTTGTTCACGGAATGAAGAGTTACCTGATGCAAGATGAATATGGCCAAGTGTCAGAGGCTCATAGCATCTCGGCTGGTCTGGATTACCCAGGTGTAGGTCCAGAGCATTCGTATCTGGCATCAATTGGGCGAGCTCAATATCCGACCGTTACTGACGATGAAGTCATCGCTGCTTTTCAATTGATGTCAAGAGCAGAAGGAATCATTCCTGCTCTTGAATGCGCCCATGCAATGGCCTGGATCAGTCGTGAAGCAAAGAACATGCAAGGAAAGACAGTGTTGATGAACTTGTCTGGTCGAGGCGACAAAGACGTTGGTCAAATGATGTCGATCTTGAAAGATTTGATGTGACCGGTCGGCTCGAGTCTGCGTTGCGGGCACGAATTGATGGTGGCGGTAAATGTCTTGTTCCGTACGTCACTGGTGGTTATCCAGGGTGGGCTGATGCAGTTCGTGCGTGCGCCGCTAATGGTGCTGATGCAATAGAAATCGGAATCCCATTTTCTGACCCAGTGATGGATGGGCCAATCATTCAGCAAGCATCACAAATTGCTCTAGAGGCTGGTGCAACTCCAGTATCGATTCTTCACGAGGTGCGATCGCTGGACGTCGGCATTCCGCTTGCTGTGATGTGCTACTACAACACTGTTTTTCATGCGGGTCATGAGAGATTTGCCAATGACCTGATTTCAGCCGGTGTGTCTGCAGCAATTATTCCGGATCTTCCACTTGAAGAAGCGGGGGAATGGTGTGCTGCTGCTGATGCTGCAGGTATTGAGACCGTCATGCTTGCGGCTCCTACCGCGCCTGATGATCGGCTTCCGCGGGTGGCCGATCGTGCTCGCGGGTTTGTGTATTCCGTCGGTCTGCTTGGTGTCACAGGGGAACGTGCTGAGTTGGCGTTGACTGCAACGACTCTTGCTGCTCGCGTAAAGAAGATCACCAAGAAGCCAGTTCTCATCGGAGTGGGTGTATCTAATGCGGCCCAAGCTGTTGAAGCTAGTCGTGTTGCTGATGGAGTGATTATGGGTGCATCAGTTGTGCACCGCATGATTGACGGTGGTTCTGAAGCTGTTGGGCTATTTGTCGCAGAAGTTCGTGCTGCCCTCGACGGTGCTACATGGTGAACATCTTCGGCGAGGGCGTGTGCGAACTGTGTCAGGCAGCAAAAATGTCTGAGTGGTTCTACGAAGATGATGAATGCTGGATTGCGGAATGTGAGAGTTGTTCCGTACCAATGGTCGTATGGCGTGAACACAATGCTTTTCCCAGTGAAGAAGTAAAAGCACGGCTTCATGAGCGGCTCTCTGAGATAGTTACTGAGTTTTTTACATTTGAAATGCGCATCGATGATGACATGCGCACGATTCCTGATCATTACCATGCCCATGCGAGGCCTAAAAAGGGTTTCTTTGGTCACGGAATGCGCAAACCCGTCTAATAGACCAACTACCGTTACAGCATGTTGACTGACGGCTCCAAAGCGCCAAAGATCGAGTTGCTTGATCAAAATGGGAAGAAGTTTTCTTTGACTTCATTAGGGAAGAAGAAAGTTCTTGTCTATTTCTATCCAAAAGCTGACACGCCTGGATGCACGGCACAATCCTGTGGACTTCGAGACATTAAAGATGACATTGGTCGAACAGTAATTGTCGGGATTAGTCCCGATAAGCACGAGAAACAAAAGAAATTTGATGACAAATACGAGTTGGGCTTTACGTTGCTTGCAGACACTGAACATGCAGTTGCCGAAGCCTTCGACGTATGGAAAGAAAAGTCAATGTACGGAAAGAAGTACATGGGTATTGTTCGCTCCGCATTTCTTATTCAGGACGGAATTATTCTGAATGCGTGGTACAAGATTTCACCTGCAGATACACCAAGTAATTTGATGAAGGAGTTAAAGAAGTGAGCGCCTTTCCCGCACCCATTGATGTTTTGCCACATCGCCCTCCTTTTCTCTTTATCGATCGCGTGACGTCTCTTGAAGTGGGCGTGACAGCAGTAGGGCTTTGGAAACTCACGGGTGACGAATGGTTTTTCCCTGGTCATTTTCCGGGTCGTCCTACGTTGCCGGGTGTGCTGATGTGTGAAGCGATAGCTCAGCTTGGTGCATACGCACTGTTGACCGACCCATTGCATCAATCAAAGCTTCCGCTATTCGGTGGGCTAGACGGAGCGCGTTTTCGTCGTCAGGTTGGCCCAGGCGATGAATTGGAATTGCAAGCAACCCTTGGCCATATCAGCGCTCGTGGCGGCAAAGGTTCAGGTCGGGCTCTACTGAATGGCAAGGTCGCGTGCGAATGCGACTTGATGTTCGTTCTCGTTGATCGGTAGTCACATGAGGCAGGTGTCTGTCGCTCCAGAGCCGCTGCAGGTGGGTGAGTATGTGTTGCGTAAGTACGAGACTTCTGATGCACACGCGTTAGTCGATTCAGTTACCGCGAGTCACGAGCACTTAGAACCGTGGATGCCGTGGATGAAGTTTGAGCCTCAAACCGTTGCTCAGCGAGAAGAGCTAATAAGGACGTGGAGCGAGGCTTGGGATAATCGAACTGAGTTCGTAATGGGAATATTCCTTGGTGATCATGTTGTGGGTGGAACAGGTTTTCATTTGCGCGGAGATGTGAACACGGTAGAAATTGGTTACTGGGTCCACGTTGATTACATCGGTAGGGGAATCGCTACTCAAGTGTCACAAGCGTTGTGTGAAGCGGCATTCGCTATGTGGCCTGAGATTGACATAGTTGAAATCGTTCATGACGAAGCAAATGTCGCTTCCGGAAAGGTGCCAGACCGTTTGGGATTTCAACACGTGTTCACAGGGCAAAGACAGCCTGAAGCGCCTGGAGAAAGCGGAGTGTTGTATCGCTGGGAAAAGAAGCGGGCGACGTAGTTAGTTGCCAGGGCCGATAACAACGGAACCGTTGTGGCCACCGAAACCAAAGTTGTTGGAGATGGCTGGACCTGGAACCCATGGTCGAGCAGCGCCCATCACTAAATCAATGTTCATGGTCGGATCAAGCTCAGTAGTTCCAGCAGTGGGCGGAATCAGTTTGTGTTGCATCGACAGAAGCACTTGTGCTGCCTCAAGAGCGCCTGCAGCGCCAAGAGCATGTCCGGTGACGCCTTTACCGCTAGTGACGGCAACGCCACGTGCACCAAAGACATGAGTCATTGCAGCTGCTTCTGCTGAATCATTAAGCGGTGTTGATGTGCCGTGAGCGTTGACAAGTGTGATGTCGCTGGCAGAGATACCCGCATCATCCAGTGCAAGATTCATGCATGCGATTGCGCCCGTGCCTCCAGGTGCTGGTGCAGTGATGTGATGCGCATCGGCATTGCTTGCAGAACCCAATATTTCGCCGAGAATTGTGGCTCCTCTAGCGACAGCTAGGTCATAACGCTCAAGAATGAATACTGCCGCGCCTTCGCCCATCACGAAACCATCACGGGTCGTGTCGAACGGTTTTGAAGAGCCTGTAGAAGACAGTGCGGTCATGTTGCCGAATCCGGCAAGAGACGTAAGAGTTGCTGCGCATTCAGAACCGCCGGTAGCAACAGCGTCACAGCGACCCCATGCAATCAATCGCGCGGCATAACCAATGGCATGTGTACCTGCTGCGCACGCTGTACAAATTGTTTCGTTGGGTCCCTGCAGTCCGTACTTCATTGAAATGGCAGCGCCTGAAGCGTTGGCCATCATCATGGGAACAAGGAAAGGCGATACCCGACGTTCGCCTTTTTCTAAACGGACAGTTACTTGTTCTTCCAGAGTGTGGAGGCCTCCGATGCCCGTGGCAAAGATGGTTCCAAAACGTGCAGGATCAATATTCATGGTTCCGGCTTGAGCAAACGCTTCGGATGCTGCAGCAAGAGCTAGTTGTTCAACTCGGTCTGCACGCCGTGCATCCTTCGGAGAGTCGAAATACGGCTGAGGATCCCAATCGGCTATCTCCAGCGATCGAGTGTTTGTAATTCCGGGCCCCATGAGGCCGTTCCAATACGCTTCTTTTCCAATCCCGCATGGAGCAACAACTCCTAAGCCGGTGATTGCAACGCGATGTCCGACACCCTTCATGGCTGGAAAGATATTGGTTACAGCTTGCCGACGATGACGTCGAACGCTTGACCAACAGTTTTTACTTCTGCAAGGTCTTCTTCGGGCACTTCAATGCCAAATTCTTCTTCAAGCGCCATGACCAACTCGACAACGTCGAGTGAATCGGCATCCAGGTCTTCTGCGAAATTTGCGGTGGGGACGACTTGGGAAGCGTCGACTGAGAGTGTCTCTACTGCGCACTTGACAAAGCGGCTGAATAGTTCTTGATCCATGGGGTGTTCTCCTTGTTTGGTCACCTAGTTTCGCACAGCGAGCACTTCTAATCAGCCTTTTACCGATTGAGGTGGCTAGGCCGATCAGTGACCCATGCCGAGACCGCCATCAACAGGCAGGATTGCGCCGGTGATGTAGGCCGCATCGGGTCCGGCAAGAAATACAACAGCACCAGCGATTTCGTCAGCAGATGCCATTCGGGCAAGTGGGACGGCGCTGGTGAGTTGATCCAATCTGTCCTGTCCGAGGCTGGCGGTCATGTCGGTTTCGACGGGGCCCGGAGCGACAACATTCACAGTGATACTGCGAGAACCAAGTTCCCGTGCAAGCGAACGTGCGAATCCGATGAGACCAGCTTTTGATGCTGCATAGTTCGCTTGACCAGCTGACCCGAGCATGCCGACAACTGAAGACATCAAAATGATGCGGCCTTTTCGAGCTCGTAACATGCCTTGCGTTGCGCGCTTGACCACACGAAATGTTCCAGTGAGGTTTGCATCAATAACGCTAGAGAAGTCACTTTCACTCATGCGTAACAACAGCGTGTCTTTAGTAACTCCGGCATTTGAGACCAAAACTTCAACTGGCCCGAAGTGTTCTTCAATTGCTGCGAATGCTGAATCGACTTGCGCGGTGTCGGTGATGTCACATTTCACTCCGAAGAATTGAGAAGGCGGGGGAGTTGTGTTGTAGGTGATCGCCACTTTGTCTCCCAGGGCAGCAAAGCGTTCTGCACAAGCAAGGCCAATGCCGCGTGAGCCGCCAGTAATCAGGACGACTCGGCTCATTGCGCGCCCCATCTCACCACTGCACTTGCAGCAGTCATGCCAGCACCAAATCCGACCATAAGAACAAGGTCACCGTCCTTGGCTCTGACCTGCCCGAAATCTCCGAACAATGCAAGAGGTATTGATGCGGAAGAAGTATTGCCTGTTTCGTGAACGACAACAGCGACTTTCTCCATTGGTACTCCGAGTTTGTCGCAAGCAGACGTGATGATTCGGATATTTGCTTGATGCGGCACTACAACATTGAGTTGATCCGCAGTGACTCCTGCAGCTGCCATTGATTTTTTCGCACTGTCAACCATGATTCGCACGGCACGGCGAAATACTTCTTTTCCGTCCATATGGACAAAGCCGCCGACTTCGCTGTACAGAATCTCTTCAGCACTGCCGTCTGCGTCTAGGTCCCATCCGAGCAATTGTCCATGTCCTGGCGTGCTTTCAAGGATTGCGGCGCCTGATCCATCTGCGAACAAAATGGCTGTATTGCGGTCGGTCCAATCGACAATTCGCGACAGGCTGTCAGTTCCGATAACAAGAATGCGTTGAGAACCCATAGCGATTAATCCGTGGGCCGTGATCATTGCGTATACAAAGCCTGAACACGCAGCGTTGACGTCGAATGCCCCACAACGAAGTCCAAGGCCGTGTTGCACGGTTGCAGATGTGGCAGGAACTGTTCGATCGGGTGTTGTGGTTGCAAGAACGAGAGCATCAATAGACAGTGGGTCAATACCGGCCATCTCAATTGCTTCACGACCACTAGCGATGCTCATCTCTGCTGTTGAACCGCCAATATGACGACGATGAATGCCTGTTCTTTCACGAATCCATTCGTCGTTAGTGTCCATCGTCTTAGAAAGGTCATCATTAGTGACGGTCGTGTGTCCTAGTGAAGTGCCCCAACCGATGAAGCGAGCACCGCGAACGTTGTCTGGTATCTGAGGCATGTGTTGGTATCGATTCTCTTGTAGTTACTTTGTACGTAACCAGGCAATGGGTTGTCGCGAAGTAACTCGTTCGCCTTCAACTGCGATGTAACTCTGCACGATTCCGGAAAATGGCGAGCGAACTTCTGTCTCGCCAACATGTCCGATGAGACGTCCAACTTCGATCGTGGATCCATTAGTGATGTCACCGATTGGAGTAAAAACACCGGCCGAAGGGCTTACAACGAGTCGTTCGATGGCGAAAAGGTGTTCACCTTCGTGCTGTCCTGCTGCAAGTGGAGCTGATGCGTCGACCCATTCGATGAGTTTGTCTAATTCATCAGGGGTCGCAACGCTGATTGTGCGAGCTGACTGCACAGTGCGCTTTGCCATTCCTGTGAGAACACCGCCTGGGCCTAGTTCAACGAAGCCTGTGACCCCAACTTCAGCCAAAGTCAGGAGGCAATGCTTCCAGCGCACGGGGTTAGATAATTGAGCTGATAACAGTGACGACCACTCGCTACCGGCATCGTGCAACGCGGCATCCACATTGGATACAACGGGCACTTCTGTGTCTCGAGGGTCTGCAGAAGCGATTGCTATGCGTAGTCGATCGCGTGCTGCTGTCATAAACGGTGTGTGGAATGCGCCAGACACTTGCAACGGCATAACTTTTTTCGCACCCAGTTCTTTTGCCACTGCACCAGCAGCTGCAACACCTTCGGGTGAACCGGCAATGACAACTTGTCCAGGAGCATTGAAGTTGGCAACCCACACATCGCTATCGGCGCGACGACATGCAACTTCAACTAAATCATCATCAAGCCCGAGTATTGCTGCCATCGTGCCAGGCGATGCCAGACCCGCTTCATGCATTGCGTCTGCTCGTTCAACCACAAGGCGCACGCCGTCTTCAAACGACAATGCTCCGGTTGCTGTGAGGGCGGTGTATTCACCCAAACTGTGGCCAGCACAGAAGCTCGGCTCAATGCCTAATCGTTCGACAGCGTCGAGGACCATGAGGCTTGACACAAATGTTGTGAGTTGTGCATTGCGGGTGTCGCGCAGAGTTTCGGCGTCTGCATCAAGTAGCAGTGAAGCAACATCACGACCGGCGACGTCGGAAGCTTCGTCTACGAGCTCCCAGCTTTCTGTGTCGGTCCATGGTCGGCCCATACCGGGTCGTTGCGACCCTTGACCGGGAAATGTAAAGGCAAGCACCTTGAAAACCTTAGACGGCGTGTTGACGAGAATGCGTACTACTGACTAGTAAGGCTCTGATGCGATGTGCCGATACCATGGTCGATCCTGGCCCGAGTGGCGGAATGGCAGACGCGACGGACTCAAAATCCGTTGCTCGAAAGGGCGTGTGGGTTCGAGTCCCACCTCGGGCACCCAGGCAATCCATACACTGAAGGTGTATGGGACATCGACTAGTTCAACGCCGTTTGTCCCAAGTGTCAGCTCGAATGAGAGAGCTCACAGAAGAGCTTCGTGTCGTCCAAGACCAGATGAGTCATGTTGTTGATGATGCTGATGAAAAGTCACTACGTGCACTCGTGTCCGAAACGCCATCAGCTGCTTTTGAATATCGCGAGGCGAAGAAGCATGCCGACGTTATTCAGCGCCACCATCAGCAGATCGTTGCTGAACTAGCTGATCTTGAGCGCCGTATGAATAGTCTTCTAGACCGTATGAAGGAGCCGAGTGCATGAGTATTCGAGTAGTCATTGCTGAAGACGAGGCCATCATCCGTCTTGATCTAAAAGAAACCCTTGAAGAAGAGGGTTACGAAGTAGTTGGAGAAACAGGTCGTGGCGATAAAGCAGTCGACCTTGTGCGCGAACTCCGACCTGATCTTGCGATCCTCGATATCAAGATGCCCGGCATGGATGGTATTGAAGCTGCGCGTTTAATAACAAAAGATCGCATTTGTGGTGTTCTGGTACTCACAGCATTTAGTCAGCGTGAAGTGATTGAACAGGCACGTGATGCTGGAGCACTTGCGTATCTTGTGAAGCCATTTCAGAAAACGGATCTTGTACCAGCGATTGAAGTCGCAATCGCTCGATTCCGCGAGATGCAGGCTTTGAATGGCGAAGTCGATGCTCTCGAAGAGCAATTAGAAACCCGTAAATCGATTGATCGCGCCAAAGGCATCCTGATTGACCAATGCTCGATGTCTGAATCTGATGCGTATGGCTTTATTCAACGTGGCGCTATGAATCATCGTGCCACCATGAAGGCAGTCGCTGACATGGTGATCGCAGGCGAACTGCGTCCAGAATAGTTATGGGATCTTCACCATGTTGATCATGGCGCTTGATGGCAACTCTTTGGCGTATCGCGCCTTCTATGCATTGCCGGAAGATATGGCCAATGCAAGTGGTCAGGTGACAAATGCCGTGTACGGCTTCACCACAATGTTGTTGACATTGATGCGCGACCATAAACCAGACGGCGTTGTAGTGGTTTTTGACAGGCCGGAGCCGACGTTTCGACACGAAGCTATGCCCGAGTACAAAGCGCAGCGTGAAAAAGCGCCAGATATTTTGTTTCAACAATTGGGAATGATTCGGGAACTTCTTGATGTGCTCGGTGTTGTCTGGTGGGAAAAGGCCGGTTTCGAGGGCGACGATCTCATAGCAACAGTTGCTGAACATGCTGAACGTGCCGGCAATGACCTCATTGTCGTTACAGGCGATCGTGATAGTTATCAATTGGTGCGCGACCCTCACATTCGAGTTTTGTATAACAAGAGAGGCGTTAGTGATTACGCGTTGTACAACGAAGCAGGAATTCTTGAGCGCACTGGCGTAACCCCGGCGCAATACGCCGATTATGCAGCTTTGCGCGGTGATCCAAGTGACAACTTGGCAGGAATCCCAGGAGTGGGCGAGAAGACCGCAGCGAAACTGATTAATCAATATGGTGATATTGACGGAGTTGTTGCTGCTGCTGAGGCTCAAACACCGAAACTCAAAGCGGGCCTCATTGAACATGGTGAGCGTGTTAAGCGCAATGCAGGCATGATGATTTTGCGTCGCGATGTTCCACTTGAAGTGAATCTGTCTGAGTTGGCTCCACATCCAGATCTGGCTGGTGCTGCACGCATGTTTGAGTTCTTGGAATTCAAGACAATGTCTAAGCGTCTTTCCGATGTTGCCAAGTCATTGAATTGGGAAACACGAGGTGAAGCGGCACCTGTTGTTGCTGGCGTGGTGGTCCCTGAGTCGAATGAAGTCTTGGGCCACGTCTCGATTGCAGATTCTGTCAATCAAGTCGTGATGATTCTGGGCAAATTGGATTCGTTTGTCGTCGCTGCGCATTTTGATGGCGAACCAGGTCGCTCTGCGGTTTCTGGGTTGGCTGTAGTGACTGACAAGGCTTCTGGTTCAGTGTTGTACGTTCCGCGAGATTTGCTGCTCAACAGTGATGTCATCAGTGTGCTGAATGCAGGAACACCGATTATCTGTCACGATGCGAAACCATTGATGCGCGCCTTGCTCGGCGAATCCGTTGATCTTCAGTACCTGTCACTCGACACTGCAATAGCTTCGTATTTGGTTAATCCTTCTCGCTCCAGTTATTCACTAGCTGCGGTGTCTGCAGATGTATTAGGTCGTGAGCCGACAACGTCTACAGAGTCCGACGGTCAGTTTGATTTCGGTGGTGCTGATGATTCCGTGAGAGCTTGTGCTGAAGAAGCGTTCTTCACATCGCTGATTGCGCCTGTGATCACCCAGCAGTTGGAGTCAATTCATAATGAATCTTTGTATGCCGACATTGAGAATCCATTGGTCCGTGTCCTGGCAAAAATGGAACATATAGGTATCGCGGTTGATCGAAAAGCTTTAGAAAGTATTCGTGATCGCCTTACCGCTGAAACCGTGGAGCTAACTCAGGCTCTCCATGGCATCGCGGGTCGCACTTTCAATCTGAATTCACCAACACAGTTGCGCGAAATTTTGTACACCGAACACGGTTTGTCACCAGGCAAGAAAACCAAGACTGGCTTTAGTACTGACGCAGCAACACTTGAAAAGATTCGTGACCAGTGGCCCGAATTTATTGACCCGCTGCTTCGTTATCGAGAAGTAGAAAAGCTTCGTTCAACATATGGCGAAGGTCTCCTGGGCGAGGTTGCGTCCGATAGTCGAATCCATGCGACGTTTAATCAGACAGTTGCGCGAACTGGTCGCCTCAGCAGCGATAAACCGAACTTACACAACATTCCGGTGCGTACAGATGAAGGTCGAGTATTTCGCACAGCCTTTGTAGCCAAAGAGGGAAGTTCTCTGCTTGTAGCGGATTACAACCAAATCGAACTTCGATGCATTGCGCACTTAGCGAACGATCCTGGCCTCGTCGGTGCATTTGCTGCAGGGCAAGATATCCATCAAGCAACGGCAGCTCGCGTGTTTGGCGTGAAGGCAGAAGACGTAACCCATGATCAGCGTTCAAAAGCAAAGATGGTCTCCTATGGGCTGGCTTATGGCATGGAGGCGTACGGGTTAAGCCAACGACTAGCAATCGGCGTCGACGAGGCGTCGGGGATTTTGAATGCTTACTTCGCGGCCTTTCCTAATGTGAAGCAATACATGGACGATGCAATTCACGCCGCGCGTCAAACTGGGTACACCGAAACATTGTTCGGCCGTCGTAGACAAATACCCGAACTATTGAGCGACAATTTCCGCGTTCGTCAAGCAGGTGAGCGCCAGGCAATGAATGCTGCAATCCAAGGTCTCGCTGCCGACATTTTCAAAATCGCTCTCGTCAGGATCGATGCGCTTCTTGAAAAGGGAAATTTCCAATCACGAATAGTCCTGCAAGTGCATGACGAGGTAATTGTTGAAGTGATTGAAAGCGAACGCGAAGTTGTTGGCCCCCTCGTGCTTGACACAATGCGTGGCGCTGCGGATTTGAGTGTTCCGTTTGAAGTGCACGCGGCGTGGGGTGCTACGTGGGCTGCAGCAAAAGGTTGATTGTTCTCTGATGGCTGATGAAGCAATTGGAGAGCATTGGTTCGAACCAATTGCTAATCACATGGGTTCTGCATATTTGCGCTACTCATTTACTAAAGGCACTATCAACGAGATCGATGCCATAGTTCGGCTTCTGAATCTGCGCGTCGGAAGTCGAGTGTTAGATGTCGGTTGCGGGCCTGGTCGTCATGCACACGAGTTAGCACGGCGGGGAATTGAGGTCCACGGAGTCGATATCAGTCAGACCTTTATTGATTTGGCAAAAACGAATGCACCGGCCGGATCAACATTCGAACGAATGGATGCCCGAGCTATGTCGTTTGACGGCGAGTTCGATGCAGTGATTTGTTTATGTCAGGGGGCCTTCGGTCTAATGACCGCTGGAGGCCACGACATGGATGTCCTGACTGGTATCCGTCGGGCGATGAAGCCAAGTGGAGTCCTAGCGTTATCTGCCTTCAATGCCTATTTCGCCGTGAAGTATTTCGAGTCAGCTCAATTCGACGCTGACAATGGCGTGTCCCATGAAGTGACCGAAGTCCGTAATCAGAACGGCGATGTGATGGAGGTAGACCTCTGGACAGGCTGTTACACACCCCGCGAGCTGCGATTAATGCTGGAAAAAGCCCAGATGAACGTGCGGGATATATTCAGCGTCGAGCCAGGATCGTATGGCGAGGCAACGCCGTCCTTGGAGACTCCGGAGTATCTGGTGATAGCGTTTGCTTCGCCTTTCCAAAGGGAAGGTGCTTGCTAAGGCAGGCTCACCGATATTCCTACCTATCATTTTCGAAAGATCAATTCCTTGTCCGATACCAACATCACTTCCGCAGCCATGGGCACCTTTGACGCGGAAAACAATTACACACCACGACAAATCACAGAACGTGATATTCCAAGTTTCGCCGAAGCCATCGAAGGCACAATGGTTGAACTGAAAGACGGACAACTCATTACCGGAATAGTTGTCAAGATTGATCGTGATGGCGTGTTGCTCGATGTTGGTTACAAGACCGAAGGTGTTATCCCAACTCGCGAATTGGCGATTAAGAATGATGTCAACCCGCACGACGTTGTAAAGCTCGGCGAAAGCATTGAAGCTCTCATCCTCACACTTGAAGACAAAGAGGGTCGCCTCGTTCTTTCAAAGAAGCGTGCTCAATACGAAAAGGCTTGGGCCGACATTGAGAAGAAGAAGGAAGAAGACGGAGTTGTTCACGGAACTGTCATCGAAGTTGTCAAGGGTGGACTCATTGTCGACATCGGACTTCGCGGATTCCTTCCTGCTTCACTCGTAGAACTTCGCCGTGTTCGTGATCTTGCCCCGTACATGGGACAACCAATCGATGCAAAAATCATCGAACTCGACCGCAATCGCAACAACGTTGTGCTGTCTCGTCGTGCATTCCTCGAAGAGAATCAAAAAGAGACTCGCGACGACTTCTTGACCAACTTGAAGCCTGGCGAGATCCGCACAGGAAAGATTTCATCTGTTGTCGCCTTTGGTGCGTTCGTTGATCTCGGCGGCATGGACGGCCTCATCCACGTGTCAGAACTTTCATGGAAGCACGTTGAGCACCCATCGCAAGTTGTGAATATTGGTGACGAAGTCACAGTTCAGGTTCTTGAGGTTGACTTCAGCCGCGAGCGCATCAGCTTGTCGTTGAAAGCAACACAGCAAGATCCATGGCAAGAATTTGCCGGTAGCCACGAAGTTGGTCAGCTTGTGTACGGTCGCATCACAAAGATCGTTCCATTCGGTGCATTCGTTCAAGTGGGCGACGGAATCGAAGGACTCGTTCACATTTCAGAGTTGTCAACACATCACGTTGAGTCCGCTGAACAAGTAGTAACTCCAGGCGAAGAGTTGTGGGTCAAGATCATTGATCTCGACCTTGCACGTCGTCGTATTTCTATCTCCGTCAAGCAGGCTGCTGAAGGTGGCGAGCTTGCAGCTGAGTACCAAGGTCAGTTCGAAGTTGACGAGAACGGAAACTGGATCGGTGGAGATGACACCGAGCGTGAAGCTGCATGGGCTGAGTACTACAAGGAATATGGCCAGCCAGGCGAAGAGGGTGCAGTACCTGCAGCCGAAACACCTGCAGCTGATTCAGCTCCTGACGCAGTAGCTGCTCCTGAGGCTGACTAGGAAATTTCCTCGGTCACCCGATGATTCTGATTGGCCTCACCGGCGGAATTGGATCTGGTAAATCAACGGTCTCTGCGCTGCTTGCAGCTCGCGGAGCCGTCATTATCGATGCGGATGCAATTGCCCGAGAGCTTCAAGCGCCCGGTGCGCCGTTGCTTGCTTTACTGTCAGACAAATTTGGGTCTTCAATAATCGATGCCAATGGTGCTTTAGATCGTGCAGCGTTGGCAACGATTGCTTTCTCAGACCCAGATGCTTTGAAAGATCTCAACAAGATCGTGCATCCCGCGATTGCGAAGGAAATGGACGCTCGTTTGACTGCCCAGCGGTCAACGGACAATGTCGTGGTTCTGGACATTCCGCTCCTGACAGAGAATCCGCGCGCAGGACTATGTGGTGTCGTTGTGGTGGACATTCCCGTTGAGCTTGCAGTGTCTCGTTTGGTGGAATTCCGATCAATGGCCGAAGATGATGCACGGGCCCGGATTGCTAAGCAAGCTACGCGCGAAGAACGCCGTGCAATTGCCGACAAAGTGATTGACAATTCTGGCGATATGACCACCTTGAGCGACCAGGTTGAAGATGTGTGGCAGTGGGCACTTGGTTTGCCGCCAGCTGCTGACGATGCCGGAGAACGCGTACCTGCCTCGTAACGAGAGGGAAGTACGCTGATTCTGTGCCCGATTTTCAGGTTGTTTCTGCTTTCCAACCCGCGGGAGACCAACCGAAGGCAATTGCAGGCCTCACTGAAGGTATAAACACTGGCGACAGATTTCAAACTCTTCTCGGAATCACTGGTTCGGGAAAATCAGCCACTATCGCTTGGACTATTGAAGCCACGCAGCGCCCTACTTTGATTCTTGCTCCCAATAAAAGTTTGGCTGCACAATTGGCACAGGAAATGCGTGAGTTCTTTCCACACAACCGTGTCGAGTTTTTTGTTAGCTACTACGACTACTACCAACCGGAAGCATATATTCCGTCGAGCGACACCTTCATTGAGAAGGACTCTTCCATCAACGATGAAATCGATCGCTTGCGCCATTCGGCTACAGCGGCGTTACTGACTCGCAGAGACACGATTGTTGTTGCCAGTGTTTCTTGTATCTACGGAATGGGAGACCCCGAGGAATATCGCGGGCAGCTTCTTGAATTGCATGTTGGTGTTGATTACGACCAACGGAGCATGTTGCGGCGTCTTGTTGATCTTCAATATGGAAGAAACGATATGACACTCGGGCGCGGAAACTTCCGAGTACGTGGGGACACGGTAGAAGTTCACGCTGCGTACGAAGAATCCGTAGCCCGAATTGAAATGTTTGGCGACACCATCGACCGCATCACCATGATTGACCCATTGACGGGGGAGACATTGTCTGAGCCGAGCGAGATAGTCATTTTTCCTGCCACTCACTACGTGACGGGTGACGCTCGAATGCGTAGAGCTGTTTTGGGAATTGAAAAGGAATTGCAAGAGCAACTTGCAATGTTTGAATCGCAGGGCAAGTTGTTGGAGGCGCAACGGTTGAGGATGCGAACCAGTTATGACCTCGAGATGATGCAGGAGATGGGGTATTGCAATGGCATTGAGAACTACTCCATGCATATTGATGATCGCCAGCCAGGCGAACCTCCATTTACGTTGCTTGACTATTTCCCGAAGGACTATTTGCTCATCATCGATGAAAGTCACGTAGCGATTCCGCAACTGCATGCGCAGTACGCCGGTGACAGGAGTCGCAAGAACACCTTGGTTGAACATGGATTCCGCTTGCCGAGTGCGCGCGACAACAGGCCATTGCAATTTGAAGAAACGATGGAACGCATTAATCAATGCATATTTATGTCGGCCACACCGGCGCCTTTTGAGTTGAACCACAGCGACCGAGTCGTGGACCAGATCGTGCGGCCGACTGGACTTGTGGATCCTGAAGTGATTGTTCGCCCGACAAAAGGTCAGATTGACGATCTGATTGAAATGGTTCGCGGTCGTATCGAAAATGGTGATCGTATTCTTGTGACCACGTTGACAAAGAAGATGTCAGAAGACCTCACTGATTATCTGTTGGAACAAGGACTCAGGGTGCGCTACTTGCATTCCAATATCGACACAATGCAACGGATCGAAATTCTTCGTTCTCTTCGATTGGGTGAATTCGACGTTTTGATTGGTATCAACCTGCTGCGTGAAGGACTCGATCTTCCTGAAGTTTCGCTCGTTGCGATTCTTGACGCGGACAAAGAAGGTTTCCTTCGTAGTGAGACGGCTCTCATTCAGATGATCGGACGGGCTGCTCGAAATGTTTCGGGTCAGGTGATCATGTATGCCGACAAGATCACGCCGTCGATGGAACGCGCAATCGGGGAAACGAAGCGCCGTCGAGAGACCCAGATTGCGTACAACCTGGAACACGGCATTGAGCCTCAGACAATTCGCAAAGCAGTGGGAGACATCCTTTCGTTCCTCAATGGGTTCGGTGAGGACTCGGCATTGCCTGGTAAGGGTGGTCGCCGTCAACATGAGCGTGACAAGGTGAAGCATGATTTGAAGTCATTGCCTCAACAGGAACTTGGCCGATTGATTCAGACTCTGGAAGAAGAGATGCACGAGGCCGCCACCGACCTGAAGTTCGAATACGCGGCTCGATTGCGCGACGAGATAAACGATTTACGTCGCGAACTTCGTGACGCTCGATAGGCGTTCGGTAACCTTGAAATATGGCTGACCAAATCGTCGTGCGCGGAGCCCGCGAACACAACCTCAAAAACGTCAGCATCGAACTGCCACGCGACAAACTCATCGTGTTCACTGGCTTGTCAGGAAGCGGTAAGAGCTCTCTGGCGTTTGACACTATTTATGCAGAAGGTCAACGTCGCTACGTTGAAAGTCTCTCTGCGTATGCGCGTCAATTTTTGGGCCAGATGGACAAGCCTGATGTTGACTTGATTGAAGGACTGTCTCCGGCGATTTCCATCGACCAGAAGTCAGCCAGCCGTAACCCGCGTTCAACTGTTGGAACTATCACTGAGATTTATGACTACTTGCGCTTGTTGTACGCACGTATTGGTATTCAACACTGTCCGAACGACGGAACTCGTTTAGAACGTCAGACGCCGCAGCAAATAGTTGACCGCATTATGACACTTGAAGAGGGCACCAGGTTCCAAGTCTTGGCGCCTGTTGTTCGCGGCCGTAAGGGAGAGTACGACACGTTGTTGGCTGACCTCGCTGGTCAGGGCTATGTTCGTGCACGAATTGATGGTGAAGTTCGCGACATTGCAGAGTTTCTGGCTTCAGGCGAAAAGTTGGCTCGCTACGAAAATCACTCGATTGACATCATTGTTGACCGTCTTGTTCGTCGTGATGACATTACGCGCCGCCTCACTGACTCGTTAGAAACTGCGCTTCGACTTGCTGACGGCGTTGCTGGAGTTGAGTTGGTTGCCAAGGGCGACGAAGAGGGGGAGATTCTCACCTTTAGTCAGCATGTGGGTTGCCCAAAGTGCGGCGCCAGCTATGACGAGCCCGCTCCAAGAAATTTCTCTTTCAACTCACCATTCGGGGCGTGTGAAAATTGCGAGGGTCTTGGGACAAAATTTGAAGTAGACCCTGATCTCGTTATTCCTGACATGTCAATGTCGCTTCGTGAAGGTGCTTTGTCGCCGTGGCGTACTGCCCACACTCAGTATTTTCATCGCATGTTGGTGTCATTGGCTGAACAAGAAGACATTGATCTTGATAAGCCTTTCGCGAAATTGTCTGCGAAGAGTCAGAAATTAGTTCTACACGGCAAAGCCGGAGCTATGCAGGTGAAGTACAAGAACAGGTTCGGTAAAGTTCGGCAGTTCAGTACGTCGTATGAAGGTGTAATCCCATGGATCAAGCGTCGACATGTCGAAGCCGAGAGCGACTACACCCGCGAGCAGTTTGAGACATATATGCGTCAGGTGCCATGTCCGGCATGTGAGGGTGCTCGTTTGCGACCTGCAACATTGGCGGTCACTATTAATGACAAGCACATTGCAGATGTTTGTGACATGTCAATCGCTGACTCGTCTGAGTTTTTATCAGGGCTGGTGCTTAACAACCGTGATTCGATCATTGCTGAGCGAATCACAAAAGAAATTAATGCTCGTCTCGGATTCCTTCTTGACGTTGGTCTGAACTATCTCACGTTGTCGCGGCCTGCAGGCACGTTGGCTGGTGGGGAGGCTCAGAGAATTCGTTTGGCAAGTCAGATTGGTTCCGGATTAGTTGGCACGCTCTATGTGTTGGACGAACCAAGTATCGGGCTGCACCAACGAGACAATCGACGATTGATCGACACCCTTATTCGTCTGCGCGACTTAGGAAATACTGTCTTAGTTGTTGAGCATGACGAAGAAACCATCAAAGAGAGTGACTGGATTGTCGACATTGGTCCAGGAGCTGGTGAACACGGTGGCTGGGTTGTGTACAGCGGCCCCGTAGCTGGAATTGGATCTGCAACCGATTCAATCACAGGTAAATACCTGACAGGTAAAGCGAGTATTCCGGTACCCAAGAAACGCCGCGAGCCGAGCGGTTATGAAATAACTGTTCGTGGGGCTCGGGAACATAACTTGCAAAATATTGATGTGTCAATCCCGTTGGGTTGTTTCGTTGCAGTGACCGGAGTGTCTGGCAGTGGCAAGAGCACATTGATTCGTGACATCTTGTTGCCATCGATGATGCAAAAGATCTACAAGAGCAAAGACTCGCCAGGTAAACACCGGACGGTCGAAGGCATTGGAGCAATCGACAAAGTAATTGATATGGATCAATCACCAATTGGTCGCACTCCACGCTCTAACGCCGCAACGTATACGGGTGTATTTGATTCGATTCGTAAGTTGTTTGCAGCGTCTCCCGAGGCAAAGGTTCGTGGTTACCAACCAGGTCGTTTTAGCTTCAACGTAAAAGGTGGACGTTGCGAAGCTTGTTCCGGAGACGGCACCATCAAGATCGAAATGTTCTTCCTTCCAGATGTATATGTTCCCTGTGAAGTTTGTAAGGGTGCTCGCTACAACCGAGACACGCTTGAAATTCAATTCAAAGGAAAGAACATCGCAGAAATTCTTGACATGCCGATTTCTGAGGCAGTCGATTTCTTTTCGAATCAACCAACTATCGCTCGTCATATGCAAACTCTTGTAGATGTTGGATTGGGCTATGTCCGTCTTGGGCAATCGGCACCAACTTTGTCTGGTGGAGAAGCGCAACGCGTGAAGCTCGCTGGTGAATTGGCGAAGCGATCAACTGGCCACACGATGTACTTACTGGATGAACCGACAACAGGATTACATTTTGAAGATGTTCGGCGGTTGTTGACTGTGTTGTCTCGATTAGTTGATCAAGGAAACACGGTGTTGGTGATTGAGCACAACTTGGATGTCATAAAGACCGCCGATTGGTTGATCGATCTTGGTCCAGAAGGTGGAAGCGGAGGAGGACTTGTGATTGCTGAAGGAACTCCCGAGGCCGTTTCACAAGTACCTGGCAGTCATACAGGTTTTTACCTAGCACCGATGTTGGGTCTCAAGTCAATACCGATGGAGACACCAAAGAAGCCTGTTGCTACGAAGGCTGTGATTAAAAAGGCCGTAGCTAAGAAAACTCCTGCCAAGAAGACGGCGTCTCAGCCCACCACTGCGGCGAAACGCAAAACTCCTGCAAAGAAGTAGTGATGGCGGTTGAACGGCCAACGACGGGCTCGGTACCTACGTCTCCTGGCTCGTATCAATTCAAAGATGAACTTGGCAGAGTGATTTACGTTGGTAAGGCTTCCAACTTACGTTCGCGAATCTCTAATTACTTTCAAGACATTTCTCAGTTGCATCCACGAACTGCAGCGATGGTTACAGCGGCACATTCTCTTGAATGGATCGAAGTTCGAAATGAAGTTGAAGCATTGATTCTTGAGTATTCGCTCATCAAGCAACATCGGCCTCGTTTCAATGTTCGCTTGCGCGATGACAAGAGTTATCCGTTTCTGGCCGTGACGATGGATGAAGAGTGGCCACGGGCGGTTGTGATGCGTGGTGTCAGGAAGAAGGGCACTCGATACTTCGGTCCGTACCCTCATGCTTGGGCTATTCGCGACACCCTTGATTTATTGTTACGGACATTTCCAGTACGTACGTGCAGTCAATCGAAATTCAATACCCACAACAAGTTAGGTAAACCCTGTCTCCTGTTTCATATTGAGAAGTGTTCAGGGCCTTGCGTTGGTGAAGTATCCGACACCGCGTACGCCGAATACGTAAAACAACTGTGTGCTTTCCTAGATGGCGATACTGACTCGGTAGTTGTGCAACTCCGCACTGAAATGCTTGAAGCTTCGAAGAATATGGAATACGAGAAGGCTGGCCGCATACGTGACCGTCTTAGTGGCGTAGAACGTGCTCTAGAGAAGCAACAAATGGTCGGGGAACGGGATGAGGATCTTGATGTAATCGGTCTTGTTGACGACGAACTTGAAGCTGCTGTGCAAGTCTTTTATGTTCGTAAAGGGCGCGTGGTCGGTCGTAAGGGTTTCATTCTTGACAAGGTGGAAGATCTGTCTCCGGGTGGCTTGATCGACCGAATATTGGAAGAGATGTACGGAGACGAGCCTGCATTGGGGATTCCATCTCAAGTACTTGTTCCTGTAATGCCCCAAGACGCCAGTACATACACCGAGTGGTTGACCCATCTGCGCGGCACTTCCGTACAGATCAGAGTCCCACAACGTGGAGACAAACGTGAATTGCATGAAACCGTAACAGTGAATGCGCGAGAAGAGTTTGCGCGACACAGACTTCGACGTGCATCTGATCACAATTCTCGCAGTCAAGCATTGACTGAATTGCAGCAACTACTTGATCTGCCGATAGCGCCATTACGAATTGAGTGTTACGACATGGCCCATCTACACGGCACGGACTATGTGGGCTCAATGGTGGTTTTAGAAGATGGCATCCCGAACAAACGTGAATACCGACGATTCGCGGTGAAGGAAGTTATTGGGAACGATGACTATGCAGCAATGAAAGAGGTGTTAACTCGCCGACTTCAGGCGTATGTGGATTCGCGTAATGCACCAGTCATCGAAGAAGGCGCCAAACCCTCAAAGTTTTCGTATCCGCCACAGTTGTTATTGGTCGACGGTGGCAAGGGGCAACTGGGAGTGGCTGTGCAAGTGCTTGCAGATCTGGGACTCACAGACGAGATTCCGGTTGCATCACTAGCGAAGAAATTTGAAGAGGTATTTATACCTGGTCGACAAGAACCGATCATTATTCCTCGGGGCAGTGAAGCGTTGTTTATGTTGCAACGTGTCAGAGACGAAGCGCACCGTTTTGCCAATACGTTTCACAGAGAATTACGTGGGAAACGAATGGTGTCGTCACAGCTTGATGGCATAACTGGTCTCGGAGAGGCTCGTGCGAAACGACTTGTGAAAGAAATGAAAGGCGTCAATGCCGTGAAGAATGCCTCGCGCGAAGATTTGGCTCTGCTGTCGTGGTTGCCGTCTGCAGTGGCAGACGCCATTCACTCTCATTTTCATCCAGACATCTAGTGTGTAGAGATGAGTGACAACGGATTATGGGACGAACACGCCCAATGGTGGATCGATGGATTCACTAACGGTGCTGACCCTGAATACGTGGAACAGATAATTCCACTAGCCGTCGAAGAATTAGCTGGTCGATCAAAAGTGCTTGACCTTGGCTGTGGTGATGGTCAGATCGCTCGCGCATTGGCGGCTCAGGGCGCAGATGTGTTGGGTGTTGACCCAACACAGTTACATATTGATGTAGCGAACGAACGTGGTGGTGGGCCGCGGTATCTCCTCGGTGGCGCGACTCAGATTCCAGCTCCCGACAACTCGTTCGATGCGGTTGTTGCCTGTTTGGTTTTCGAACACATTGATCAGATGGATGAGGCAATGACCGAAGTGGCGCGGGTGTTGAAACCACAGGGCCAATTCAGTTTCTTTCTCAATCACCCCCTGTTACAGACGCCGGGAAGTGGCTGGATTGATGACCACATCATTGACCCGCCCGAACAATATTGGCGAATCGGGCCGTACCTCGTGGAAACCGAATCGATTGAAGAAGTCGAGAAGGATGTCTATATCCGGTTTATTCATCGCCCTCTTAGTCGCTACATCAACGCATTGATTGCGAACGGTATGACACTTGAACGGATGGTCGAACCATCACCACCTGCAGGCTTCCTGGCGCGGGCACCTGAATATGCACTCGCTCACACTGTTCCTCGTTTGTTGTATCTCCGTTCAACCAAGCAATAACGCCGAGCCTGTAGCCTTCGCTTATGACTGACATCCTCGTTGTAACGGGACTCTCAGGTGGGGGACGCTCTCAAGCTGCTGACAGCCTTGAAGATATGGGTTGGTTTGTTGTCGACAATCTTCCTGTTGTGTTGATTGACAAAGTTGTTGAGCTTTCTGGTGAAGCGGGTGGCGAAATCAACAAACTGTGTCTTGTAGTCGGTAACGCACGTCAGCAAGCAGGGATTCTCGGAGCAATTGAAACTCTTCGATCTGAAGGGCACAGAGTTCGAATTGTTTTTCTGGAAGCAACCACTCGTGAGTTGGTCCGTCGGTACGAAGCAACTCGGCGTAAGCATCCTCTCAGCGACGGAAGTCTCGGACTGGAAGAAGTGATTGAGCGCGAGCGTGGAGCTATCGGCGAGGTGAAGGCCGCTGCTGACATTGTGATTGACACGACAGGGCTGAACGTTCATCAATTAAAGAGTCAATTGGCCTCGTTATTTGGCACAGACGACATCAAGGATTCTTTGCAAGTGTCGGTGACATCGTTCGGATTCAAACATGGTGTGCCAATAGACGTTGACATGATTCTTGATGTTCGATTCTTGCCAAACCCTCATTGGGACGAAACCTTGCGGCCGCTTAGTGGGCTAGATCAGCCGGTGAAGGACTATGTCTTAACCACTGAGTTGGCGAAGGAATTTTCAGACAGAGTGAACAGTCTTTTGGAATTGACGTTGCCGGCGTATGTGCAAGAGGGGCGCAGTTACCTCACTATTGGCATCGGTTGCACAGGCGGTCGGCATCGTTCCGTTGCTCTGGCTGGCCATATTGCTGAGCGAATTGCCGCCATGGGCTACCAATTGCGCGTCACCCATCGCGATATCAACCTCTAAGGGAATCCAACTGAGTGGGCACCTCTGGTGCGGGGGCGGCGAACTAAGGTAATGGGGCGGTTCGCCCTGTGCGAGCCTCACGTTTCTTGGTGAAAGGACCACATTGTGACTGTACGCGTAGGTATTAACGGATTCGGTCGAATCGGCCGTAACTTCTTTCGGGCCATTGCAGCCCGCGGCGCCGATATTGAGATTGTGGCTGTCAATGATCTTGGATCTCTCAAGACAATGGCTCACCTTCTGAAGTACGACTCGGTCCTTGGCGTACTTCCGAACACGATCGAAGCTGTTGACGGCGGAATCAGCGTTGACGGAAAAGTGTTGAAAGTTCTCACAGAGCGCGACCCTAAGGCTCTGCCATGGGGAGCCCTCGGCGTTGATCTCGTCATTGAATCGACCGGTATTTTCACCGACCGCGATAAAGCAGCAATGCATCTCGAGGGTGGCGCTCCATTGGTCATCGTCTCGGCTCCTTCAAATGGCGCTGATGCAACAATCGTGTATGGCGTGAATCACAACGATTTTAAGCGCGGAACTCATAAAGTCATTTCGAATGCCAGCTGCACCACCAACTGTTTCGTACCAATGGTGAAAGTTCTCGACGATGCCTTCGGTGTGGAGAATGGTTTGATGACCACGATTCATGCCTACACCGGCGATCAGTCATTGGTGGACGGACCACATAGCGATCTTCGTCGCGCTCGTGGTGCTGCAATCAATATCGTGCCCACCAGCACAGGCGCAGCACGCGCCACAAGCCTTGTTCTGGAATCAATGAAGGGCAAGCTTGACGGAACATCACTGCGTGTTCCGGTTCCGACAGGTTCAATCACTGACTTCGTTGCAAACTTGAAGAAGCCAGCGTCCGTGGAGGAAATCAATGCCGCATTCAAAGCTGCAGCATCAGGACCCCTTAAAGGAATCCTTGAATACACAGATGCGCCAATCGTTTCGAGTGACATTGTTACAAACTCGCACTCGTGCATTTTTGACAGCGATTTAACGATGAGCATGGGTTCTTTGGTAAAAGTTCTCGGTTGGTACGACAACGAGTGGGGTTATTCAAACCGTCTCGTCGATCTTGCTTTGCACGTAGCTAAGTAGTCGTTGCATATGGCGCGTGTCCCAGTACTTGAGGACCTCGGTGACGTTGCGGGCAAACGTATTCTTGTCCGAACTGATTTTAATGTGCCCATGCATGGCCCCGATGATGCGCGAGAGATCTCTGATGATTTTCGTATCCGTGCTGCATTACCCACTATTGAATGGCTGACGAGCAGGGGAGCCACCGTGGTGTGTGCCAGCCATCTCGGTCGTCCGAAGGGCACACCCGAACCTAAATATTCAATGGATCCGATCCGTCGTCGGCTCGCAGAGCTCGCACCCGGTGTTGAATTGCTGGAGAACTTGCGCTTTAACGCAGGGGAAGAGGGTAATTCGCCAGAGTTCGTTGCGAGTCTCATCAAGGGAATTGATATGTATGTCAATGATGCTTTTGGTGCAGCACACCGTTCGCATGCATCAATTGTTGGACCTCCGCGTACATTGCCGTCGGCCGCGGGTCGTCTGCTTGAACGTGAAGTCGAAATTCTTAGCTCATTGCGTGATTCTCCAAAGCGCCCATTCGTCGCTGTTCTTGGTGGCGCGAAGGTGAGCGACAAGATTGGTGTTATTGAAGCTCTACTCAGAGTTGTTGATTCACTAGTTATCGGTGGGGGAATGTGTTTTACATTTCTTGCAGCACAGGGTTACCCCGTGGGCGATTCGCTGTGTGAGTTAGATCAGATTGCAACTTGCAAAAAGCTTCTTGAAAATGGAAAGCCCATTTATCTTCCTGAGGACATCAACGGTCTTGACGCAAGTGGTCAATTCGCTTCGTATGGCGTGCGACTACCTGATGGAGCAAAGGGCCTTGATATCGGTCCTGGTACGGCTGGCGCATTTACTGATGTGATTATGGACGCGCGCACAGTGTTTTGGAATGGCCCGATGGGAATGTTTGAAGATCCACGTTTTGCAGCCGGTACGCGCACAGTTGCAGAAGCGATGGCTGCCACGAAAGCGTTCACTGTTGTCGGCGGTGGAGATAGCGCTGCGGCGCTCGCAACGTTCAATCTTGAGGACGAAATCAATCACGTTTCCACCGGTGGCGGAGCATCACTTGAACTTCTTGAGTTGGGCGATTTGCCTGGCTTGGCCGCACTGAGAGGCGCACCAAATGTCAATTAATTCCCGCAGACCGTTAATAAGCGGTAACTGGAAAATGAATCAGAACCACTATGAGGCAATTCAATGTCTGCAGAAACTGGCGTACCTTGTCGGCAAGGATGATTTCGCAACAGTTGATGTAAGCATTCACTCGCCATTCACAGATATTCGAAGTGTTCAAACATTGATTGATGCCGATGACTTGAAGTTTCTCCTAGGAGCACAGCATTGCCACTATGAAGATAAGGGCGCGTTCACAGGCGAAGTAGCTCCATCATTTCTTTCGAAGCTCGGAGTGAAATACGTCATTTGTGGTCACAGCGAGCG
>CAIYTS010000113.1 GCA_903929185.1 uncultured Acidimicrobiaceae bacterium | reverse complement strand
GGTGCCGGCCGCACATGCTGGGACTTCACCACCGGTGAAGAAGCACCATTCGAACTCAAACTCGACATGGCTCGCCAAGCATGGGACGAAGCTCGTCACGTTGAAATCAGTTTGAAGCTCAGCGATTGGATGGGAAGTGAAGTCGGTCAATACGCCGAGAACACAGTGCTCTTCCAAGCTGCATGCTCGAATGACCCAGTGCTCCGTCTTGCTGGCGTGAACCGCGCGCTTGAAGGTCTTGCAATTGACGTGTTCACCACCATGAAAGAGTTCGGCGAAATTGCTGGCGACCCATACCTTGAGTTCTGTGAAGACTGGATGCTTGCCGACGAAGTAACCCACGTGAAAATGGGTAGCGATTGGTTGCGTAAAATTACAGAGAACGATCCAGAGCGTCGCAAGAAAGCTCTTGAGTTCCAAGGCATCGTTGACAAGATGTTTTCGTACGGCGGAAGCCGCAGCGACTCTGAAGAGTCAAGCTTTGCGATTGCACGTCGATTCCGCGAACTTGCTGGTTTCACTGAGGACGAAAATGACCGTATTGCAGACCTCGGAATGCAAGCCCTCAATGAGCGCAAGGCGCAACTTCGCGAGAAGCAAGCCGCAGCAGCTAACTAATCATGACCCTTACGGTCACCCCAGACACTTATAACTTCGTCGCTTTTGATACTGCGTACACCGCGCGTATTGCAGAGCACATGGCCACACAGCTTGGGCTCGACGACATCGACATTCTTGTTGCAATTAACGAGAACTCATCGTTAACGCGCATCGAAGTTGAAGTCACTGATTCACTGATGACCATTGCGCCACACTCCGGTGCGCTGGAAGATACACGTCGGCCACGTCAGCAAAGCGAACTGAACACCACCATCACCATGGCGCGTGGCATGTTGCGCGGGCGCGACCGGTTGCGCGGTGGCTTCGCAGATGCTCCAGCTGACGAGGCGTTGTCATTGCCACAAGCTGCAATCTGGGACACGTACATCATGGGCCGCATTGCACGCATGGACATTGAAGTGAACAAGCAAGCGTGGGTATACAACTTCCGCAACCGTCACGGATTCTCTGATGCCGTTGACGCTGTGTTTGAAAAAGTGTGGAACTCATCAAACTCCACATGGGCAGAGTTAAGCGCACTCAGCGCCAACACTGTTTCTGTTACCGCGTAATCGCGGCCTGTTTTAGCGGTCGCGCAGTTTCGACAACAAGCGCAAGATCTCTAGGTACAACCACACCAGAGTTACAACGACTCCGAGTGCGCAGAACCATTCCATATGCGCTGGCAATTTGTTCGCTACACCCTTTTCGATCATGTCGAAGTCAAGCGCCAAGTTAAATGCGGCAAGTCCTGCAACAAACAAACTGAATGCGATTCCCATTGGGCTTGCATCATGAATGAATGACGGCATCGAACCGAACATTCCGATAATAAATGACACCAAATAGAACGCCATCAATCCCATCATTGCGCCCATCACAATGCGACGAGTGCGATCAGTGACTTTGATAATGCGGCTGCGGTACAGAAGCAACATCACAACGAACACACCGAGCGTTGCGCCAACAGCTTGCAACACAATGCCGTTGTACTGTTCGGAATATGCGCGACTGATTGCGCCAAGCACAACACCTTCTGCGAGTGCGTAGATCGGAGCAGCAATACGAGCGAGATGTGGCTTGAAACTTCCCACCATGACGGAAATGAAACCAATAATGAATCCGCCGATAACCCAACCGAATGGAATTTGTACCAACGCGCCAGGAGCTGGCGCATCAATCGACAACCACGTCACTGTTGCTGACGCAAGAATCAGAACCAACAACATCATGGTTGCGCTTGCTGTGCCAGCAACGGTCATGATGCCGCCATCCCAGCGAGACACTGGACCATCGTTCATTGGTTGAACAGTGGG
>CAIYTS010000112.1 GCA_903929185.1 uncultured Acidimicrobiaceae bacterium | reverse complement strand
GTAATTAACGAGGGTGTGGACGACGTGGTACTTATACCCATTCGTCCCCAAGAGGCACACAGGTTCATCCCCACGAGATTCACAGCCTGGTGTGTCATCGAATTATGAGTTCTTGATTCGGGCGGTGATGGTGGTGACGAGATCAAACGTGTGCTTGTCCTCGCGCATCAAGCGCTGAGTTTTGTCAACGGCGTGGATGACCGTGGTGTGATCGCGGCCGCCAAAGAGACGGGCAATTGCCGGGTAGCTGAGCTCGGTCATATCGCGGAATACGTACATGGCAATCTGGCGGGCAGAAACAAGTGGACGTTGGCGAGACTTGCCTTTGAGGGCCTCGACAGAGAATCCCATGAATTCGGCGATCTCGGCCAACATTTCCTCGTCGGTGCGGTTCTTCGGCGCGGTGGCAGTAAGAAGGTCGGCCAACTGGTGCTGGGCCATTTCTACCGATGCTGGCTCACGGGTGAGGTTGGCATAGGCGGTGACTCGGATAAGTGCGCCTTCCAACTCACGAATGTTTGAGGTGATGTTGGTGGCGATGAACTCAAGAACGTCTGCTGGCAAAGGGGTGTTGTCTCGCTCAGCCTTATTTCGCAAGATTGCGAGGCGTGTTTCGATGTCGGGAGGCTGAATATCGGTGATTAGGCCCCAGCGGAATCGGCTGCGGAGGCGATCTTCGAGAGTCGGGATGTTGTCCGGCATCCGGTCAGAGGAGATAACGATCTGTTTGTTGGCTCCGTGGAGCGAGTTGAAGGTGTGGAAAAACTCCTCTTGGAGCCCTTCTTTACCCTCCATGAACTGGATGTCGTCAATGAGCAAAACATCGACATCGCGGTAGCGCCTTTTGAAGGCTGCAGTGGTGTTTGTACGAATCGCGTCGACATATTCGTTCAAGAAAGTTTCTGTTGAGACGTATCGAACTTCGTAATGCGCGTAATGGTCATGCACGTACCAACCAATTGCTTGCAAGAGGTGAGTCTTTCCAAGCCCAGCTTGTCCGTAGATGAAAAGTGGGTTGTATGAACGTGCTGGAGTTTCAGCAACACGCAATGCAGCAGCAAGTGCGAATTGGTTAGACGCACCTTTCACGAAGTTGTCGAACGTGTAACGAGGATTGAGGCCTACCGCAAAACCCTTGCCGTTATTGGTGTTTGAGACAACTGGAGTGGCGTCTGGTGAATCAATGACCACAAGATCAGAATCTGTTGCTGGTTGAAGGTCGCTGATCTCAATGATGAGTTCGCGATCGCTTTCACCGATTTCATCAAGTGCATCTACAACGAGCGGACGGTAGCGAGTGACGATTCGATCGCGCACATGCGCGTTAGGAACTTGAAGACGAAGCGACTCATCAGTGCTTGTGAGTGCGACAACGTCGTTGAATGTGGAGTACCACACACCTTCAGACACTTGTGCTTTGAGGAGTTGTGCTGTTGCATTCCACACTGCTTCGTGATTGCTCATTTGTGGCTCCTTTTGGCTCGTCCACAGCACAATCCACAGGCTGTGGATGACTGCATGGGGGAATTCCCCTGGGTAGATGACCGTAGCAGGACTTGTGGATAAGCCAAATTTCGACGGTCACGGTGGGACGGGTCCTGAGCCCGTTAGCCTGTGCCAGACGTTCGTCTCGTGCCGCTGGCACAGGTTCGTTCTTATAATCCGCGCTTCTTTGCCGAAGCTTGTCCCAATAGGAGGCGCCATGAAGCGCACCTTTCAGCCCAACAACCGACGCAAACTTCGTAAGCATGGCTTTCGTTCGCGCATGAGCACACGTGCCGGCCGCGCAATCTTGAAGAACCGTCGGGCCAAGGGCCGTCACCGCCTCAGCGCTTGATCGGCCGCATCCAGAGCCGATCCACCTTTCAGCGCGTTCGCGCAGAAGGGCGTCATGTTCGTTCTGGTCCGCTGTCCTGCACCATGTTGCTTGACTCCACTCTCTCTCACCCTCACGTGGGCTACGCCTTAGGGCGCGGCTACGGGTCTGCTGTGCGCCGCAACCGTTTGCGCCGTCAACTTCGTGAGCTTGTGAAAACCCGCGAGGCAACAATGCCCGCCGGTGTCTACGTCTTTGGCGCATCTCCCCGCGCCCACGGTGTTGCCTTTACTGAACTTGGCCGCCACCTCGACTCTTTGTTGGCCAAATGTGCAGGAGGCGCCAAATGAACACTGCCGTCTGCACCGAACACGACCATTTCACAAAGCCACAAAGTGCCATGTTGAAGGCCATTTCGTTCTATCAAGTGGCTCGCGACGGTCGTCCTTCGCCGTGCCGCTTCTACCCCAGCTGTTCTCACTATGCGGTGGAAGCCATTGAAACCCACGGATCTGTCCGTGGGCTGTGGCTCACTATTCGCAGACTGATCCGTTGTCGACCATTCGGGCCATCCGGAGTCGACCAAGTACCCGCCCCGCGAGGGGCTGCCTAGAAAGGCTCACTATGTTTCAAGCAGGCGCATGGCTCATCGACACCACCTACGGGTGGGTGCATAACTACGCACTAGCAATCTCATTGGTGGCACTTGCCATCATGTTGCTCATCACCCCGCTCACCATGAAGAGCACCAAGGGAATGCTGGAAATGCAACGTCTCCAACCAGAGATGAAGAAACTGCAGAACCAGTACAAGGGCGATCGTCAAAAACTCAACGAAGAG
This sequence comes from uncultured Acidimicrobiaceae bacterium, assembly GCA_903929185.1. Classification (GTDB taxonomy): domain Bacteria; phylum Actinomycetota; class Acidimicrobiia; order Acidimicrobiales; family Ilumatobacteraceae; genus UBA2093. Next base: position 884 of record CAIYTS010000112.1, on the reverse strand, counting down.
ATGATGAAGCTCTATCAAGAGCACAAGGTCAATCCGCTTGCATCCTGCTTGCCGTTGCTGGCTCAGATGCCGGTATTCATCATCATGTTCCGCGTGTTGCGTGGCTTGACTCAACTTGGTTCCAACGGAATGTTTGACCCGAAGTATGTGTCTGACGGATCTGACTTGTCGGTTGCCCTTCACAAGGTGAACAAGATGATGTCGTTTGGTCTTGACCTTGCCATCAGCCCATCGCAGGCCATGAAGGAAAACTTCGCGCACGGCATTTGGTATGCACTTCTCGTTGTATTGCTTGGCGGATTGTTCCTTGTGCAGCAGCGCATGGTGGCTAGTCGTACACCGACAAACGCCAGCATGTCCCCTACCCAGGCCAAGGTCATGCAGTACATGCCCGTTGCTTTTGCACTGTTTCAGGTCTTTTTGCCCACCAGCCTCGTGGTGTATTACCTCACCCAAACCGTTTTTCGCATCCTGCAACAGGGATACATCACTCGTCGCTTCTACGGAGAAGATGGCCTTGGCCGTCAGGCTCAAGCCGCCAGCGCAACCGCGCGCGAACTGGGCAAGGATGACGCTAAGCCCAGCAAGCAGAAGAACGAACAATCGCAAGCACCCGCTCCCATTCAGAGCAAGAGGGTGACCCCGAGCAAGAACCGTCCCGCACCAAGCGGCCGGCCGAGTCGCCCGGTTCCACCCAGCAAGCGAAACAAGTAACGCGTCACGCTGACGCACTATTCACACACAGAAATTGAGGACACCATGGAATGGGTAGAAACAACAGGCAGCACACTCGAAGAAGCCAAGGAAGCCGCGCTCGACCAATTGGGCGTTGCAGAAGACGATGCTGAATTCGAAATTGTTGACGAACCAAAGGCGGGCCTTTT
>CAIYTS010000111.1 GCA_903929185.1 uncultured Acidimicrobiaceae bacterium | reverse complement strand
GTCGTCGGATTGACCGCGGAGGAACTCTTCGAGTTCTGCTGCCAAGTCTTCGCCACTTGGCATATTGCGTTCCATTGCGTGGTCATATCGCTGTTCAAGCATTGTGACATATGCGGACGCTTCTGTGTCGCCTTCAACCGCAGCGTCGTGCAGTTCTTGCCAACGTGAAATTTCATCGACAAGGTTCTGATGATCTGTGGGAATACCAAGAACATGTTGTAAGTGCTGCAGTAATGCAGCTGCGCTCTTTGGGTGTTGTGCATGCATGAGATAGTGCGGTACGCCAACACGAAGGCTGATGCTAGGAATGCGCGCGTCGTCAAGTGCACCTAACATGACGCCGGCAACACCGGTGGGTCCTTGATATTGCGGACGACTGAGACCGAGACGTGATGCAAGATCTTCATTGGTGGTGCTACCAACAACAAGAGGTACACGTGTGTGTGGAGTTTGTTCAGCTGCAGCACCAAGGCTGACAACAAGGTTGCAGCCAAGGCCGCGTGCTATTTCAACGATGCACTGAGAGAACGTTGCCCACGAGACATGAGGTTCAACACCATTCAAAACAATCATGTCGCGAGCACCTTCGGGATACCGAATGATCATGAAGTCATTTTCAGGCCACTGAATTTGTCGTTCACCGTCTTCATCAATGACTTGCTCGGGGCGTTCTTGCGTGAAGTCAAAGAAGGGGTCGGGGTCAATGTCGGAAACAACTGTTGCGTCGCGCTCTTTCAGCATCCAGTCAAGAGCTGATGTTGCTACGCCACCAATATCAAAGAGTCCACGCAGCGCAATGAGCATGACGGGGTTACGCAATGGCGCGAGATCATCCCAATATGTCTCTAGAACTTCGTCAACGTTGATTGGCATTGTTGTTCAATCTACGAACGAAGATGGTCAACCACTACGTCAATGCAGGCGGTCAGTGCGGCTACGTCAGATGGGTCAATGGCAGGGAACATGCCGACACGCAACTGGTTGCGGCCCAATTTGCGGTAACTGTCTGTATCCACCACACCATTTGCGCGCAAGATGGCATTGATGGTGTTGGCATCGACGCCGTCGATATCAATGGTGGCCACGACGTCAGATCGCTGTGCGGGGTTCGCCACGAACGGTGAAGCGAAGTCGCGAGCCTCGGCCCATGAGTAGATATTGCGTGCTGATTCAGCAGTACGCGCTGCAGCCCATGAAAGACCGCCATTCGTGTTCAGCCATTTCACTTGTTCGTCCAACATGATGAGAGTTGCTAGTGCTGGTGTGTTGTAGGTCTGGTTTGCAACAGAGTTATCAAGTGCAATTGACAAGTCAAGCGACGCAGGCATCCAGCGCTTAGTTGCTTTGATCTCACGAATGCGTTCGATAGCTGCGGGGGAGCACGCTGCTAACCACAAGCCACCGTCAGATGCGAAGCACTTTTGTGGAGCGAAGTAATACACATCAACATTTGCTGGGTCCCACATGAGGCCGCCAGCTGCAGAAGTTGCATCAACAACAACGAGTCCGTCTTTCGATGGACGAACAGGTGTCATCGCAACGCCTGTTGATGTTTC
>CAIYTS010000110.1 GCA_903929185.1 uncultured Acidimicrobiaceae bacterium | reverse complement strand
CGATTCGAAGAGGCCGCATTTGTGCGCGACCGTATAGATGCCCTGTGCACCGCATTGCAGCGGCAGTCACAGGCGGATGCTCTACGAAATCAAGGTCTCCAAGATGTCACCCATGAAGGTGTTACGTATCGGATCAATCAGGGTGTCTTGCTGGAAACCCATAGTGACGGTGAAGCGTGCAACGCATCGACCGTGCATCTCACACAGAAGATTGAACCGCTACGGGCAGTGTTACATGTTCCTACCGACGAGTCAGCCACTGATGTGCTGGATGAAGTGATGTGTCTTGCTCGACTCGTCGAATCGCTTCGGCCAGTCGAGCAATAACAATTCTTACAGCTGAAGGCTCTTGATCTCGAGGAACTCTTCGAAGCCGTATTCGCCCAATTCGCGGCCAACACCTGATTGCTTGTATCCACCGAATGGAGCATTTGGGTTGAAGGCTCCGCCGTTAACTGTGACTTGTCCAGTGCGGATACGACGTGCGATTGCAATGCCGGTTTCTTTATCGGCTGCGAATACTGCACCTGCGAGGCCATATGGAGAATCGTTTGCAATTTCCACTGCGTTGTCGATGTCGTCGTATGGAATAAGAACAAGGACAGGTCCGAAGATTTCTTCTTGGGCAATTGTCATCTTGTTGTTGACTTCAGAGAATACTGTCGGCTTGACGTAGTAACCCTTTTCGCATCCTTCAGGTGATCCGAGGCCGCCAGCAATGAGCTTTGCGCCTTCTTCGATTCCCTTATTGATGTATCCAAGAACGCGGTCGCGCTGTGCTGCAGATGCGAGTGGGCCAACATTGGTGCCTTCAGCAAATGGGTCTCCGACTTTGATGCCAGTAGCAACTGCTGCTGCAAGACCTTCTGCTTCTGCAAGGCGTGCGCGTGGGACAAGCATGCGGCTAAGAAGTGAACATGTTTGACCACTGTTCAAGAACGCCTGACCTGTGCCGCCCATGATTGCTTTTGCAAATGTGGCATCATCAAGGCCTTCGCCAATGATGTTGGCGCTCTTTCCGCCCAGTTCAAGTGCGACCTTCTTAACAGTCTCTGAACCGGTTTGCATAACAAGTTTTCCGGCGCGTGTTGAACCAGTGAACGAAATCATGTCGATGTCGGGGCTGGCAGAAATTGCTTCACCAACAACTGGGCCGGTTCCGGTGACGAGGTTGAAAACGCCCGCAGGAAGTTTTGCTTCGTGAATGATTTCAGCAAGCATGAAAGCATCAATTGGTGCAACTTCACTTGGCTTCAAGACAACGGTGCAACCGGCGGCCATTGCGAATGCAACTTTTGCAGCGATTTGATGCAGCGGATAGTTCCACGGAGTGATGCATCCGACAACACCGATTGGCTCGCGAACAATCAGTGAGCTTCCGACTTCTTTATCGAATTCGAATGACTCTGCAAGTGCGGCAGCTTGTTTGAACGAGTTGATGGGAAGTCCCACCTGAATCATGTTTGACAATGCCTTTGCCATGCCGGTCTCGCGTGAGATGGCAGATGAAATTTCATCCATGCGAGCCACGAGCGCATCGCCAATTGCGTTCAGATACTTGGCGCGGTCTGCTTTTGGCAAGGTGCTCCAAGAAAGAAAAGCAGCCTTAGCTGCGGCGGCGGCTTTAGCGACATCGCCGGCGGTTCCTTCAGGAATTGTTGCCATGACTTCTTCGTTCGTTGAGTCAAAGACCGAGATGGTCTTTTTGCCCTCTGAAGCCACCCATTGGCCATTGATATAAATCGTGTCGTAGTTCTTCATGGTGCATACCCCTTCGTAATGCCACGTGACGTGGCTTGGTGTAGACGCTAGAGCCTTAATCTCCCTTGAACGCCAGGGAAGTAGGGGAAGCGTGACAGACTGTGACCGTAGGCACACCTCACGAATTGGGACTTTTATGAAATCAGCAGAAATGGCAATGGTCGCACTGTTGGTCGGAGCCTCGCTTGGGCTTGTTGGTTGTGGAACCGATCCATCTGACGGGGCAACTGGTGGCGGACCAGATGCGGCTCCGGTCGTCTCAAACAAGATCACTGGCAATGTCGAAGAATGGAAAGTGAACGTCAGTGCGCAATCAGCGGAGGCTGGAGAGGTCATCTTTGCAATCGCCAATTACGGTTCTATTCAACATGAGTTCCTTGTAACAAAGACCTCGTATGAGCCAGGCAAGATTCCCATTGGTACAAATAACAGGTTTGACGAAGAAGACAAAGGTCTCTCAGTTGTCGATGAGATTCCTGAATGGGCTGTCAACGAGTCGAAAGTATTGAAAGTCAACCTTGAAGCCGGTACTTATGAATTGTTGTGCAATATCGAAGGCCATTATGGCAACGGAATGCACACCAGTTTTACCGTGTTGCCAGCAGACGAATCAGTCACAGAATCAACAGTGCCCGAAGCGGAAGCAGTAAGCAATGACATCACGGGCAGTGTGCATGAATGGGCAGTTGGTACAAGTGCTCACGAAGCCGTAGCCGGAGACGTGAAGTTCACGATCGAAAACCAAGGAACGATTCCTCATGAGTTCATTATCGTCAAGACCGATTTTGCGCCGGGCAAGATTCCGTTGGGGCCCGACAACAGATTCAATGAAGACGGAGACGGCGTATTTGTCCCGGGAGAGATTTCAGAGTGGCAGCCAGGTACAACTGGCACGGTGACCTTGAAATTGGACCCAGGTAAATATCAGTTGTTGTGCAACATCGCTGGTCACTACGCCAACGGCATGTACACACAACTCACCGTGTCATAATCGTCACATGAAATCGCACCCGTGGAATACTTCGTTCACGTGGGAGTCACATTCGGCGCAGAGCGGGGCAGTGACACAGGCTCAGATTGATCAGTTCGATGAGTTGGGCTTTTTTGTCTTGAACGACATTTACTCAGCTGATGAGTTGGCTGAACTGACGCGTATTACTGACGAATCAGAAGATGAAGCAATCGCTGAACTAAAGAAGCAGGCTGATGAACGGTTTCTTATTTCAGAAAATGGTGCCATCACTTTTGCTGCTGAGATCGTGCGACAAAAACCCGAGATTCGACCGTTCGTACGAAATGCAAAAATTCTCGGTGTCTGCGCTGACTTGATTGGGCCAAACGTGCGGATGTATCACGATCAAGCTGTCTACAAGATGACAGAGAAGCCTCGACGGTTTCCGTGGCACCAAGACAATGGCTACCTATATGTAGAGCCGCAGCACTATCTCACGTGTTGGATCGCACTGACGGATGCAACTATTGAGAATGGATGCCCGCAAGTTGTTCCTGGTCTCCATAAGGACGGAACCCTTGCGCACTATTACGTAGACACTCTTGGTTTTGAATGTTTTGAAGAACCTCCGACAACGCCTGTGATTGCGGAAGTGAAAGCTGGGGGAGCCGTGTTCTTTTCTTCCTTGACGCCTCACCTGACTGGCCCGAACTTTACGAAGAGCACTCGCAAGGCGTACATCGTGCAATACGCATCGTCAGATGCTCGGGTGTTGGAAGGCAATGCTGATGCTGGCGCCGCCTCAGGTTCTCATGGCATCGTCGGCGAACGGCGAGGAATTGCTGTGCTGGAAAATGGGGTACCGGTCGTTTAGGCCAGCACGAATCCTTCGTAGCCCTTGGCTGCGACATCAGAACATTTGTCTGCATATGTAGGGAAACCAAGTAAAGGCATAAACACTCGAGGCTTGCCCGCAACGTTTGCGCCTAGGTACCAACTGTTGCACGACGGATACAACGTCATGTCTGCAACAGCATTGACAAAGGCAACCCATTGGGTCTGTTCTTTGTCTGTGGTTTCAATAGTGGTTTTGCCCGATGAGACAATGTGCGAGATGCAATCCGAGATCCATTCAACATGTTGCTCAATAGACATGATCATGTTTGTCAACACTGATGGGCTTCCAGGGCCAGAAACCATAAACATGTTCGGAAAACCAGCAGTGCTGAGACCGAGATACGTAACTGGGCCTGCCTCCCATGCTTCAGCAAGTGGTTGATTCTCGCGGCCGCGAATATCAATCTTTAGGAGCGAACCGGTCATTGCGTCAAAGCCAGTTGCATACACCAGTACGTCAAATGTGTGCTCGTCTCCGCCAGCGACTAGCCCAAGTTCTGTGATGCGTTCGATGGGGTCTGAACCAACATCAACGAGGGAGACGTTCGAACGATTAAACGTTTCGTAATAGCCAGAGTCGAGACACAAGCGTTTGCACCCGATGACTTGCTGAGGGAGGAGCTTCTTTGCAGTCTCAGGATCTTTCACTATTGAATAAATCTTTTCGCGAACAAACTCTGCAACAGTTTCGTTCGCATCGT
>CAIYTS010000109.1 GCA_903929185.1 uncultured Acidimicrobiaceae bacterium | reverse complement strand
TGGTAGGGACTCGAGAATCGTGCCTTCGAGCACGATCGCATCTTCTTTCGGCTGAGCCAGAGTGGACTCCTTAGTTAGTTGGGACAGGGCGCCCCAATAGCAGACTTGCAATAGGGGCGAGTGACAATGCTATCGGCGCATCTGCCACACACCAAGTGCCGATTACCGTCTTTGTTCGACGGCTTCGGTGAGGCGGACAAAGACTTCTTCGGGGCTTCCTACCCCGTCGACTTGGGCCAAACGGCCGGTTTTGCCATAAAAATCGATGAGGGGCTCAGTTTGGGACTCATAGAGGTCAAGTCGGCGGTTAATGGCATCAGGGGTGTCATCGTCACGCTGGACCACGTCTCCCCCGCAATTGTCACAGCTCCACTGGGTGGTCTCGGGCCCAGAGGCCTGATAGTTGGTGCCACAGTCACGACAGACGCGCCGGATGGAGAGACGAGCAAGGACCAGATCACGAGGAACAACAAGATCTATTGCAAGATCGAGAGGACGATTAGAGGTTGCCTTGTCGAGTGATTCGGCCTGAGAGACGGTGCGAGGGAATCCGTCAAGAATGTATCCACGAACGCGTGCATCATCTTCTGTGAGGCGCTCACTGACCAATCCGACCATGATGTCGTCACCGACCAAACCGCCGGCATCGATAATGGCCTTTGCCATTTTCCCGAGTTCAGTTCCTTCACGTACTGCAGCACGCAACATGTCACCCGTAGAAATATGTGGGACAACAAAGTGACGAGACAAGCGAACGCATTGCGTCCCTTTACCCGAGCCTTGACGGCCTAACAGCACCAACCGTGCGCCAGGAATCATAAATACCTCTGATTACCCACGAGGGCAAACCACCACCCAAAAGGGCCGGCGGTCACTTCAAGAAGCCCTCATAGTTACGCAGCATTAATTGACTATCAATCTGACGCATCAATTCGAGTGCGACACCGACAGCAATCAACACAGTGGTTCCGGCAAATGGGAACGAACGAACATCTCCAACCCACAAAATGATGTAGGGCAAGATTGCAATGAACGCAACAAACAAAGCACCTGGCAATGTGATGCGGTTAACAGCTTTCGACAAGTAACGCTCAGTCTGTTGACCAGGACGAATTCCAGGAATGAAACCACCCTGTTTGCGCAATTGATCAGCCTGGCGAATCGGATCAAATGCAATGGAGTTGTAGAAATAAGCGAATGCAACAATGAGCATAAAGAAGCCAACGATGTACACCATGTTTTGGCTATTTACTAAGTAATCATTGACGAAAGTTGCTACAGAACCACGCCAGCCTTCGGCACTACCAAGAACGTTCGACAGCAATACAGGCAACAACAGAACCGACGACGCAAAGATGATGGGGACAACACCAGCTTGGTTGACCTTCAACGGAATGTACGTGCTTTGTCCACCAGTCATATTGCGACCAACGACTCGCTTTGCAAATTGCACAGGAATGCGGCGCTGGCCAAGTTCAACACGAACTACTGCTGCCAAAATTCCGAGTGAAACAATGACGAGCAACGCAAACACGATGAACTTCTTGCTTTGCAAAATTGAGTAGTAGCTGTACGGCAGACCCGAAACTACAGACGAGAAAATGATGACTGACATTCCATTTGAAATGCCTCGCTGACTAATGAGTTCACCCACCCACATCAACAATGCAGTTCCAGCAACGAGTGTCGGAATAACCAGCAGCGCACGTGGCATGAACGGATCAAGCAAGACAACGTCTGGAGCTTTTGCTGCAGCACCAAAGAATGCTGAACCATTACCTTGTCCGAAAATAAAAGTGAGACCGGAACCTTGCAGCAGCGCAATAGCAATTGCGACATAGCGAGTCCATTGTGTGATCTTGCGCTGACCAACAGCGCCCATCTCTTGCCATTCCTGCAACTTTGGAATCACAACATTCAGTACCTGCATGATGATGCTGGCTGTGATGTACGGCATGATACCGAGCGCAAAAATAGAGAAGGACCCGAAGGCTCCACCAGAGAAAAGGTTCAAGAACCCGAGAGCACCTTGTGATTTCGACGCTTCACGCAATTGCGCAACAGCACTTGCATCAATACCAGGTACGCGAAGGGACGAGCCAAACCGATAGACCATGATCATAAGAAGGGTAAAAAACACCTTCTTGCGAAGATCTTCTACCTTGAAGATGTTCTTCAGGTTAGAAAACACGTAGTACTCCTTATCGACATCGAGCAGTAGCTGCTGCGACGACGGTTAGCGGTTGGTGAACTGGTTGCCCTTAGCCGGAGGACGGATTTTGTGTGGCAAAGGCAGAATAGTCACAGAACCACCTGCAGCAAGAATGGCAGCTTCCGCTGACTTCGAGACTGCGTGAGCAGAAACCTTGACTGGGATCGACAATGTGCCGCGGCCAAGAACCTTGACCAATGTTCCCTTGTGAGCCACACCCTTTGCCATAAGGATTTCAGGAGTGACTTCTGCAAGACCGATATCAGTAAGTGCATCAAGGTTGACGGCGTAATACTCCACACGGAATGGGTTATTGAAGCCCTTCAACTTTGGAAGACGCTGGCTCATTGGTGTCTGACCACCTTCGAAACCGCGAGCTACCTTGCCGCGACCACGTGCGTTCTGACCCTTAGTACCGCGGCCGGCAGTTTTACCGCCCTTACCGCCGGTACCACGACCTTTGCGCTTTGCGCGGTGGTTACTTCCTGGTGCTGGTGCAAGTTCATCGACGCGCATGATCAGTTGTTCTCCTTGACTTCAATGAGGTGAGGAACTCGGGCAATCATGCCGCGAATTTCCGGACGATCGGGAAGAGTATTTGTGTCACCAATTTTGGTGAGACCAAGTGCGCGAAGCGTGCCAACAGATTTTGGCTTTGCGCCAATCTTTGAACGCTTCAACGTAACGGTAAGAGTTTTCTCAGCCATGATTAATGTGCCTCTCCAGCAGCGAGTGCTTTCTTGCGCTCGTTGTATGCCTTCAGTAGTCCCTTTGGAACAAATGTCTCGGCAGGAATGCCGCGACGCTTTGCTACTTCATCAGGACGCTGTAGTTCACGAAGACCATCAATGGTTGCGCGAGCAACGTTGATTGCGTTCGCAGAACCAAGTGACTTAGCGAGCACGTCGTGCACGCCAGCTTCTTCAAGAATGATTCGAGCTGCACCACCGGCGATAACACCGGTACCAGGAGCAGCAGGCTTCAAAAGAACGCGACCAGCTCCGGAGATTCCGAGAATTGGGTGAATGATTGTTGTTCCGGCAAGCGCAACATCAAACATGCTCTTCTTTGCTTCTTCAGTACCTTTTTGGATTGCCAAAGGAACTTCCTTTGCCTTTCCGTATCCGAGACCAACACGACCGTTGCCATCGCCCACAACAACAAGTGCTGTGAAAGAGAAACGACGTCCGCCCTTAACAACCTTTGCAACACGGTTGATGTGAATCACGCGTGATTCACGAAGTGCGCCTGGCTCTGGGGGTGTTGATGGATTTGCGTTGTTTGAGTATGAGTTACTCATTAGAACTCCAGTCCTGCGTCACGAGCTGCTTGCGCTGCTGCGGCAACACGGCCGTGGTAGGCGTAACCACCGCGGTCATACACGACCGTTGAGATTCCGGCTGCCTTAGCGCGTTGTGCGATTAATTGTCCGACCTTTGTAGCTGCGGCAACTGTTGCGCCGCTTGCGCTGCGAAGGTCGCCTTCAACAGATGATGCTGCAGCGATTGTGTGACCGAGATCATCATCGATGAGTTGCATACTGAAGTGCTTGTTTGTGCGGTGCACTGCAAGACGCGGACGTGTTGCAGTGCCGTAGATCTTTTTGCGTACACGACGATGACGACGAAGTCGTGACTCGCGACGAATGCTTGAGAGATTTGCCATGGTGAATCCTTACTACCGAATCACTTCTTGCCGGTCTTGCCGGCCTTACGGAGAATGTGCTCATTGAGATAACGCACGCCTTTGCCCTTGTATGGCTCTGGCTTACGGATTGAACGGATGTTTGCTGCGACTTGACCGACAAGTTCTTTGTCGATGCCCTTCACAATGACGCGTGTCTGCACAGGAATTTCAAACGAGATTCCTTCAGGTGCTGGCACGATGACAGGGTGAGAGAAACCAAGTGCAAGACGCAAGTTTGCGCCCTGTGCTTCAGCGCGGTAACCCACGCCAACGATTTCAAGTTCTTTTGTAAAACCTTCAGTGACGCCAACAACCATGTTGCTCACGAGTGTGCGTGACAAACCGTGGAGTGCACGGTTCTGACGCTCGTCGTTTGGACGTTCAACAAAGATGGTGGTGTCTTCTTTACGGACAACAATTTCACCAGGAATATCGCGCGCGAGTGTTCCCTTTGGACCTTTCACAGTGACGGTGCGACCAGCAATGGAGACATCGACGCCGGATGGAACGGTGATTGGGGCTTTACCAATTCGTGACATATTCGTTTCCTACTTTCGTCCCAGGCTCACCACACGAAGCACAGGACTTCGCCGCCGACCTTGCGCTTACGCGCTTCACGGTCGGTCATAAGACCTTGGCTAGTGGATAGAACTGCGACACCAAGACCACCAAGTACGCGAGGCACTTGAGTTGAATTGCGATACACGCGAAGACCAGGAGTTGACACACGTGTCAGACCCTTGATTGTGCGATGGCGATCATTTGAATATTTCATTTGAACGGTGAGTTGATTGCCTGGACCTTTTGTAGAAGGTGCAACGGCGTAGCTATTGATGTAGCCCTCTTTTTTAAGGATTTCAGCGAGAGCAACTTTTTGCTTCGACGATGGCATCACTACTGCTTCGTGCAACGCAGTATTTGCGTTACGGATGCGTGTGAGCATGTCTGCGATTGGATCGGTCATCATGATTAGTACCTACCAGCTCGCCTTAGTAACGCCTGGAATTTCTCCGGCGTGAACCATTTCTCGAAGACAAATACGGCACAGTCCAAATTTGCGGTACACCGAACGGGCGCGTCCACACTTGCGGCAACGTGTGTAACCACGCACCTTGAACTTGGGCTTTGCATTTGCTTTATTGATTTGTGAAATCTTGGCCATGACCTACCTACTTCCTCTTGCCGCCGCGGACAGGACCGCGACCCTTTGGCTTCTTACGTGCGGGGGGTCCACCCTCGTTGCCACGCTTGAAGGGAAAACCGAATGCGTCGAGAAGGGCACGGCCCTGCTCGTTGCTGACTGCTGTTGTAACAATCGTGATGTCCATGCCACGAGTGGCATCGATCTTGTCGTAATCAATTTCTGGGAACACGATCTGATCTGAAAGACCAAATGTGTAGTTGCCACGACCATCCCATGAGTTCACTGGCAATCCGCGGAAGTCGCGGATACGAGGAATTGCGATGGAAAGCAAACGGTCGAAGAATTCCCACATGCGGTCGCCACGCAAGGTGACTTTGCAACCAATTGCTTGGTCTTCGCGCAGTTTGAAGTTTGCGATTGCGTCGCGAGACTTTGTAACGAGTGGCTTTTGGCCGGACAACGCTGTGAGGTCAGATACTGCACCATCAAGAAGTGAAGGCTGCTGAGTAGCACGGCCTACACCCATGTTGACGACAATCTTTTCAAGCTTTGGAACCTGCATTGGATTCGCAAGACCAAGTTGAGTAAGCAGAGCCTGCTTGATCTCAGCTTCGTAGCGAGCCTTGAGGCGCGGAGAAGTAGCGGTAGTAGCCATCAGACTTCGTCTCCTGTCTTTTTCGCAACGCGCACCTTGGTGCCGTCGTCTTTGATCTTGTAACCAACACGTGTTGGCTTACCTTTGACTACGAGCATCACGTTTGATGCATCGATTGGCATTGGCTTTTCGATGATGTCGGCTTTTTGGTTTGCACTGCGAGCCTTGGTGTGGCGCTTTGCAATGTTGCGGCCTTCAACAATCACCTGATTGTCTTTTGGACGAACTTCGATGATCTCACCTTGAGAACCAGCTTCTTTGCCAGCGATGATTTGAACTGTGTCACCTTTACGGAACTTCATGACTAGAGCACCTCCGGTGCAAGCGAGACGATTCGCATAAATTTCTTGTCACGCAATTCGCGGCCAACTGGTCCGAAAATACGGGTGCCACGAGGCGTGAGATCTTCTTTGATAAGAACAGCTGCGTTTTCGTCGAAGCGGATATAGCTGCCGTCGGGACGACGCTTTTCCTTCTTCACACGAACAACAACACAACGAACTACTTCACCTTTTTTCACTGCGGCGCCTGGAATGGCGTCTTTCACAGTTGCGATGAAGACATCACCAATTGATGCGTAGCGACGACGTGTTCCACCAAGAACCTTGATGCACAACACTTCTTTTGCGCCACTGTTATCGGCAACGCGGAGACGAGACTCTTGCTGAATCACTTTGCACGCTCCAGAACTTCAATGATGCGCCAGCGCTTGAGCTTTGACATAGGACGGATTTCCATCACGCGAACGCGGTCACCGATGTTGACATCGTTGGTTGCGTCGTGTGCGTAGAGCTTCTTGGTACGAACGACCATCTTGCTGTACTTATGGTGAGCAACACGCTCGACAATGGCGATCACTGCGGTTTGGTTCATCTTGTTAGAGACGACCAAGCCTTCGCGTACCTTGCGTGCGTTGCGCTCTTCGGTGTTATTTACTTCTGCCATGTGACTACTCACTTCCCGGCTGCCTCGGCCGCAACGATTTCGCGCTGACGGATGAGGGTATTGATGCGGGCGATTTGACGACGCACTTTGCCCAACTCGTCATGCTTGTCGAGTTGGCCTGTTGCGTTGCGAAATCGCAGGTTAAGGGCTTCTTGTTTGCTGGCACGGAGCTCGGCCACGAGGGCTGCGAGATCCATGTCACGAAGGTCTGTAATTGAATGTGCCATTTTTTTACTGTCCTATCAGATTGGCTCGTCGCGTGAAATGACGCGAGCCTTGATCGGGAGCTTTTGTACGGCGCGCTCGAGAGCGGCGCGCGCAACATCAGCGCTTGGGTACGACAACTCGAACAAAATGCGACCAGGCTTCACAACTGCAACCCAAAACTCTGGGTTACCTTTGCCGGAACCCATGCGGGTTTCTGCTGGCTTCTTTGTCACTGGCTTGTCAGGAAAGATGTTGATCCATACTTTTCCGCCGCGCTTAATGTGACGAGTCATTGCAATACGAGCAGCTTCGATTTGACGAGCGCTGATCCAACCTGGTTCAAGAGCTTGAATACCGAACTCACCAAATGCAAGTGCGTTTCCGCCCTTTGATACACCGGTCATACGACCGCGCATCTGCTTACGGTGTTTTACTTTACGAGGCATCAACATGATCAGCCCTCCCCACGAAGTTTTGGAGTCTCATGCGAATCGTGCATACGACGCTCGATTGCTTCTTCTTCTTCAAGCAAACGCTCGAACTCAGGATCAGCAGGCTTCACGAGTGGCTGGATTTCTGGCTCAGCAGTTTCAACGGCGCCACGTGGGCCACCTGATGAAACAACTTTGCGTGCAGCTGCTTCTGGAATAACTTGTCCGGAAGTTTCGCCAACAGCCATTGCTGCTTCACGAGAAATCTTGTCTTGCGATGTGCTCTTGTACGGAAGGATGTCGCCCTTGTAGAGCCACACCTTTACGCCAACGCGACCAGAGCTGGTACGTGCTTCGCGGAATCCGTAGTCGATGTCTGCACGAAGTGTGTGCAAAGGAACGCGTCCTTCGCGATACCACTCTGTACGGCTCATTTCAGCACCACCAAGGCGGCCTGAACACTGAACACGAATACCGAGTGCACCAAACTTCTGAGCGTTCTGAACTGCACGCTTCATAGCGCGACGGAAAGCGATGCGGTTGACCAACTGGTCAGCCACGCCTTGTGCGATGAGAGCAGCATCAAGTTCTGCTTGCTTAATTTCAACAATGTTGAGTTGCAGGCGATTGTTACCAGTGATCTTTGCAAGACCAGTACGAAGTTCGTCTGCCTTTGCACCTTTACGTCCGATAACAATTCCGGGACGTGCGGTGTGAACGTCAATACGAAGCTTGTCACGGGTGCGCTCTACTTCGACACGGCTAACTGCTGCATCTTCGAGCGTCTTCATAAGGTACTCACGGATTTTCCAATCCTCTGTGAGGTATTCCTTGTATTCGCGCTCGCTGAACCAGCGGCTCTTCCAGTCTGTTGTGATGCCGAGTCTGAACCCGTATGGATTGATCTTCTGACCCATCAGTTGCCTGCTTCTTCAGTGGTGGTGGTGTCGACGACTTGGTCGTCGGCAACGATCTCTTGTTCTGCAACAGGTGCTTCCTTGCGGCTTGCAGCAACACGTGCGCGACGGTTGTTGGAAGGTGCACCCTTTGCCATTGTCTTTGCTTCGATCACTGCAAGTTGTGAATCGCTCATGCGATCAACAATGAGTGTGATGTGGCATGTGCGCTTCAAGATTGCTCCGGCACGACCCTTTGCACGAGGACGGAAACGCTTGAGCGTTGGACCCTCATCTGCGAAGCATGCTTTTACGAACAATTCGTCAGCGTCAAGATTGTCGTTGGTAACAGCATTTGCAACAGCAGATGCAAGAACCTTGCGAACAACACGTGCAGCTTCACGATCTGTGAACTGCAAGATTTGGTCTGCAGTGCGAACGTCTTGGTTGCGAACAAGGTTCAGAACGACGCGCACTTTCGATGCAGATGAACGGTGGTAGCGAGCGCTTGCGCGGCTTCCACTTTTTGAACCGGCGACGCGGTTGGCTTCATTGAGCTTTGGACCGGTCATGACTACTTCCTTGTGTTCTTTTCTTGTCCAGCGTGGAAGCGGAATGTACGAGTTGGTGAGAACTCACCAAGCTTGTGACCAACCATTGACTCTGTGCAATACACAGGGACGTGCTTGCGACCGTCGTGCACGGCAATGGTGAGACCCACCATGTCGGGAACGATGGTTGAGCGACGCGACCATGTCTTGATGACTTTGTGATCACCGGCAGTAACTGCGGCGTCAACTTTCTTGAGCAAGTGGTCGTCAACAAACGGACCCTTTTTGAGGCTACGAGACATGAGTTACCTCCGACCCTTTCCGGCACGACGCCGACGAACGATGAGTGATTGAGATGGCTTGTTTTTGTTACGTGTGCGGCCTTCTGGCTTACCCCAAGGGGATACAGGAGGACGACCACCGGAGGTCTTACCTTCACCACCACCGAGTGGGTGGTCGACAGGGTTCATGGCAACACCACGAGTTTGTGGGCGAACGCCCTTCCAACGGTTACGTCCGGCTTTACCGATCTTGACGAGTTCGTGTTCTGAGTTACCAACTTCACCAACGGTGGCGCGGCAATCAAGAAGAACTCGACGCATTTCAGTAGAGGGAAGACGCAATGTTGCGAAGTCGCCTTCTTTAGCGACAACTTGAATTGACATTCCGGCAGAGCGAGCAATCTTGCCGCCTTGACCAGGACGAAGTTCAACGTTGTGCACAACAGTTCCGACAGGGATGTAACGCAATTGCATTGCATTTCCTGGCTTGATGTCTGCACCGTGTCCGCTTTCGACGCGCATACCTACTTCAAGACCCTTAGGAGCAAGGATGTATGCCTTTGTTCCGTCCATGTAATGAAGAAGAGCGATGCGGCACGTACGGTTCGGGTCGTACTCAATAGATGCAACCTTTGCAGGCATGCCATCTTTGATGCGCTTGAAGTCGATGATGCGGTACTGGCGCTTATGTGCACCACCGCGGTGACGTGAAGTCTTGCGACCGTAGACGTTACGTCCACCGGTGTTTGACTTTGAAGAGAGAAGAGTCTTTTCAGGCGTCGTCTTTGTGATCTCTGAGAAATCAGAGACTGTCTGGAAACGACGTCCGGGACTAGTTGGTTTGCGCTTGCGAATTGCCATGATTATTTCAGCTTTCGAACAACGGGATTTTGCTTCCCGCAGCAAGGGTGACTATGGCCCGCTTGGTGTGCGGACGCTGACCGATTCGGTTGGAGTTACGTGTGCGCTGGAACTTGCCCTTGCGATTGATTGTGTTGACCTTGAGTACTTTGACGCCCCAGATTGCCTCGATGGCATCGTGGATCTCGGGCTTAGAAGCATCAACTGCTACTTGAAATGTGTACACATCTGATTCCATAAGCGCGTAGCTCTTTTCAGAGACAACAGGCTTCAGAATGATGTCGCGTGGATCTTTCATTACTTAGCTTCCTTTGCGATGGGCAGACTGTCTTTTGAAAAGACAATCCAGTCGTTGCACAAAACGTCGTATGCATTGAGTTCAGCAACAAGTGTGAGTTGCACTTCAGGAACATTGCGGAAGCTCTTGATTGCAATTTCTTCAGATGGAGAAACAACAACCATGACGCGACCTTCAACACCAAGAGCAGTAAGCGCCTTGAGTGCATCTTTTGTGCTTGGAGTTGTAAGACCCCATGAGTCGATAACTACAACGTGACCAGAGCTGTTGCGATCTGACAAAGCAGATGCAAGTGCAAGACGAATCATTTTGCGTGGTGTGCGTTGTGTGTACGAACGAGGCTTTGGTCCGTGAGCAATACCGCCACCTTTGAAGTGAGGAGCGCGGGTCGAACCCTGACGTGCTCCACCAGTTCCCTTTTGGTTGAACGGCTTCTTACCTGTACCTGAAACTTCAGCACGAGTTTTTGTGCTTTGTGTTCCGGCGCGACGACCTGCAAGTTGTGCTGTAACAACTTGGTGCATCACGGGAACGTTTGGTTCTACTGCAAACAGTTCGTCAGCAACGTCAACGTTGCCGGCTGTTTTGCCTGATGAGTTCTTTACTGCGATTGATGCCATCGGAATTACTTCGCCTTCACTGCGTTACGCACGATGACAACGCCACCGTTCGGGCCAGGAATAGAACCCTTAATCAAAATGAGACCGCGCTCTGGATCGCTTTGCACTACTTCAAGATTGAGAGTGGTGACTTGCTCGTGACCCATGTGGCCAGCCATTCGGAGACCTTTGAATACACGACCAGGAAATGAGCATGAACCGATGGAACCAGGAGCACGATGGTGCTTATGGTTACCGTGGCTTGCTCCCTGGCCGCTGAAGTTGTGACGCTTCATACCACCAGCAAAACCTTTACCTCGGCTGACCGCTGTGACGTCGACTATTTCGCCCGGTGCAAGAAGATCAGCTGCGATCTCTTGTCCGACAACGAAGCCATCGACAGAGTCGAGGCGTAGTTCGACGAGGCGGCGGCCCGCTTCGACGTTTGCTGACGCAAAGTGTCCTTGCTCAGGCTTGCTGAGCTTGGTGGCACTCTTGTGTCCGTATGTAACTTGTAACGCGGTGTATCCGTCGCGGTCATTTGTTTTGACCTGAACAACACGTACTGGCTCTACGCGCAGCACTGTGACTGGGATGACTCGCTGGTCATCTCCCCACACTTGTGTCATGCCGACTTTTTCGCCGACGATCGCTTTTTGTGCCATGGCGGCAACCCTTTTTCTCGTTTGGTTATTCACGCAAATGCTCCGAGAACATTTCTGTTAACGGAGCACGTGTCTGGGTGTTGCCGTGTGGTTCCACTCTGCTTTGCAGCGTTGTGGCCTTCACGGACGTCGATTATTTTTTGTGTCTTCGACGGTCGATCTAGCTTTTCGGGTTAATACCCGAATCGCACGGACTAGGAACGCTATCGGCAGTTTTGGCTAATCCACATGGGACAGGCCGAGGGATTTAGCGAGGGAAGCGCTTCTCAATCCAGTCGGCCACAATTTCAAGAGCTTCGACCCGATGGCCTTCGAGATAATGAGGTGCACCCTTCATTTCCACATATGTGGAGTCAGCGGCCCCCGAGGCAGCCACGATCTCTTTTGCTTCCCTGATGCGGATTTCTGTGTCGGCCGTGGGGTGCAACAGCAGGGTGGGAACCTTGATATGGGGCATGGTGTCGGCCAGTTTGGCGTGGCTTGAGAGACCTGACCAGGTACTGAGCCATCCCCGAGATGTCATAGTCCGGGCCAGTCCGCCGCGGCCATAATTGGCCTCAAAAGGATCAGGAAAGGCAAAAAGTGACCCCATTGGCCGTTCATCTGGCTCTAAAGAGAGGTCCAGATAGACCGGATTGGCCAATGTGCGGTAAATCGTATGGTATTTCGTAAAGACTCGGCGGGCTCGTTGGTCGCGCCATTGCTCTAAGTTTGTGCTTTTGTGAATTCCTTCGAGGGCTTTCCCAGCGGTTTCAGCATCAGCAATAGCTTGCTTGGCAATGGCGTCAATTCTGGCCACCCGGGCAATTTGAGCCTGACGATATTGGGCTAGCCAGTCGAGGTCGTACGAACTTGGCTCTGGCCACGGGCGCCATCCGTTTTCGGGGTTGTACATATCAAGTTCGGGCACTCGGCTGAATGGGTCGTTTTCATCGGCGACTGACGGGTCAATGACCTGCAACATGAAAACACCTTCACCGGGATGAGCAGCCATGCCAACCCAACCATCGCCGATTCCTAATTCAGCATGAGCCATGGCCATGAGTGAACCGCCACCTGAGTTACCAAGCAAGATGACCGACTCTGCACCACGACGTTTCATTTCGTCGTGTGCAACTTTGACATCGATGATGCAGTTCTCATGCAAACAATCTGTGTCGTTATTGAGATACCGAGTAGAAAATCCAAACACTGCATAACCAGCAGCAGCCAACAACGGGCATGCGTAATGCACGCTGAAATCTCCACGGGGATGCGACAAGATCACTGCTGTTTTCCATTTGCCATTTGGCGGCGTCCACAACAGTCCACGAACTAACGCGCCATCAGGTGTGACCAAGCGAATCGACTCGCGTGGAATATCAACTGGTGGTGCATCTTCTGGCAGGGGCCAATAGTTCAAACCAAACGGGCGTTGTCCACCGAGATGTGCATCGAGATGATCCATCAGCTAATTACTTTTCTGCAAGGGCGCGAGCGCCGGGATAATCAGCTTTACCATTTGGTGCACGTGGTACTTCAGAAACAAATACAACTCGCTTTGGAGCCTTGTAGCCAGATAATTGTTTCTTCACTGACGCAATGACTTCTGCTTCGGTCAACGTGAACCCTGCATCAACTGACGCCACCGCAACAACAATTTGTCCGAACTTCTCATCAGGAAGACCAACTACTAAACAGTCACGAACTCCGGCATTGCGTTTCACGGCTTCTTCGACTTCTTCAGGAAATACTTTCTCACCCGCAGTATTAATGACTTGGCTTCCACGGCCGAGTAAAACCAGGCTTCCGTTTTCGTCATACGTTCCGAGGTCGCCAGGGAATGAATAATTCACGCCACCAATCGTGCGAAACGTGCGAGCAGATTTCTCTGGATCTTTGAAGTACCCAATTGGCACATGCCCACCGCTTGCCACTTTCCCCGTTCCGCCACTGCCCGGTAACACTTCGTTGTCATCCTCATCAAAGAGCTTTGTGGCTGGATTAACCATAAAAACCGCAGTTTCAGCAGGGGCATCTTTCACCATCACACTCGAGCCCATGCTGCCTTCCGTGCTTCCCATCGCATCGAGTAACGCAATTTGTGGAATGTGGTCAATGAGGCGACGTTTCGCTTCTGTGGTCCACATCACGCCAGATGAAACCATTCGTGTTAGTGAAGATGTGTCGTACTTTTTCCCTGCTCGTTGCGCAGCATCAAGTGCGTCAGCTATCGGCCGAGCAAATGCGTCTCCCACAATGACAACGTTCTGCACGTGTTCGGTTTCGACGAGCGACAACAATTCATCTGCATCAAACTTGCGATTCTGCAAAATGAGCACAGTGCCTGCAACCGCGTGCGGAATCATTGCGCCAATCCACATACCTGTTCCGTGCATTAGTGGACAACAGGGAACTACAACGTACGTACCGTCACGTTTTCTTACCTCACTCATCAGTGGTGCAAGCTCGCGCCAATCCTCGGTGAGTGGCAGACCCAATGCAACAAGACCGTTCGTTACAAACTGTTGTGTATGGCTTCCCATGGTGTACATCACACCTTTTGGCATTCCCGTTGTTCCGCCGGTGTACAGCATGTAGATGTCTTCACCTGAACGCTCTATGCGTGGAGCTGGTTCATTACGTGCAATGAGATCTTCATATTTAACTCGACCGGGCACGACAGCTGTCGCCGGACCATCATCAACTTCAACAATGAGACGAAGCAAAGGAAGTTTGCCCACAACTTCTGCAACTCTGTCTGCGAGAGATGCGTGATAGAACAACGCTTTACAATCTGCATTGTCTAGTAAGTATTCAAGTTCATTTCCTAGATATCGGAAGTTGACATTGATTGGCACTACGCGTTGTTTAAACGATGCATAGTGAGCTTCAAGATATTCAGCACTGTTGTAGAGGTACAGTCCAGATTTATCATCGGGCCCCAGCCCAGCTGCAGTCAATGCCGCAGCAATACGTGCCGCACGGTCGTCGTATTGCGACCACGACAGTCGCTTGTGTCCATCGATGACAGCCGGTACGTCGCCCAACTGATCGGCATACGATTCCCAAATCGTCGCAAAATGCATGTCCATATAATTTCCCCCGCTGAATACTGCCATTGATTCAAAGGGGGCTCTACCATCGAAGAATGGCCATTCTTACTGCGAGCGACATTGAGAATTTTGCCGTCAACGGTTACGTGGTCATCAAACAGGTACTGAATTCGGACCTACTCACCAGTATCGCTCACGGCGTGGAGAAAAACCTCGCCTCCCCCAGTGTGTGGGCCAATGACTACACACCTGAAGATTCATCGGGTCGATTCTTTGATGACTACGTCAATTGGAAACACATTAAAGAATTTCATGACGCAGCATTACAAGGCGCGTTACCGCGTATCGCAAGTGAATTGATGAATACGCCGTTGCCTCGATTTTTTCATGAACATGTTTTAGTGAAGGAACCCGGAACAGCTACACCGACCCCATGGCATCATGATGATCCGTACTACGGAATCGAAGGTATGGACAATGTGAGTTTGTGGGTACCGCTAGACCCTGTTCCGACATCAATCGCTTTGCGCTTTATTCGCGGCAGCCATCTGGTCAATCGGAGGTTTATCCCAAATCGGTTTGTTGATGATTCGCCGTATACAACTGCAGCAACAGGCTTTGAACTTTTTCCCACTGCAGAAGCGCTTGAAGAATTGGGCGACACTGTTGTGTGCCCTGCCGAGCCAGGAGACGTCGTTGCGTTTCACTTTCGAACGTTGCATTGCGCACCAGGAACAACCAATCATGCATCACGACGCCGAATCGTAAGTTTTCGATATGTCGGCGACGACGTGCGCTGGACAAGTCGACCATGGAAGACATCCCCACCATTCGAACCAGAAGGTTTGAATAATGGGGATGAACTCGATGAAATTCGGTTTCCGATTATCGCGCTGTAACACGCGCAGTAATTATTCTTTCGGACGTGCGACCAAAGTTGCTGTTAAGTCCTTTGTAACGCCATCGCGTTCAACTTTTATTTTGATGACATCACCAGGTGCAGAGTCACGCACAACTGCGATGAGCGCTCCCTGGCCGGTAATTACTTGTCCATTGATCTGCAACACAATGTCATTGACCTTTAAGCCAGCCTTGTCCGCAGGAGAATCTGCTTGCACTTCGGCAACCACTGCACCAGCACCACCATCTTTGCGATCACTCAATGAGATACCGAGGTAACCCTGAGCACGAACCGCACCACCTGCATCGGCACGCAAGAGTGCAGCTACGCGTTGTACTTCAGCCACACCAATTGCGAAACCAATATTGTTGGCTGCTGTGTTGCTGTCACCGTTAGCAACTGCAGTATTGATTCCGACAACTTGACCGTTCAAGTTGATCAGAGGCCCACCAGAGTTGCCCGACGAGATTGCAGCGTCAGTTTGAATAAGGCCATTCAATGCGCCGTTGCTATCAGTAAGAGTTCTGTTAAGAGCAGAAACAATTCCGGCAGTGACACTTGGACCACCATCAAGTGCAAGCGCGTAACCCACAGCAACAACAGGGTCGCCCACTGCAATGCTTGCTGGGTCAGCGAAGGTGGCTGCTGTAAGTCCTTTGGCGTTCACTAGTTTGATCAGTGCCATGTCGTTACCTGCATCTGTTGCAAGAACATTTGCTGTGATAGGTGCAGTTGTTCCGTTCAGACGAACACGAACACTGGTGCTGCCTTCAACAACGTGATTGTTGGTGATGATTTCGCCATCGCTCGACACGATGATGCCAGTACCGATTGATTCTCCAGTACCCGAAAGGCTGTCGATGGTGACAATGCTTGGCGCAATTGTGGATGCTGCACGGGCGATGTCGGTCTTGCCTATATTTTCGGGCTTGATCGGCGCTGCAGTAACAAGCGGTCCACCATTTGAAGAACTGTCCGATGCTTTGGATCCAATGAGCCCTCCGACAATGCCGCCGCCGATAGACATGGCAAGGACAAGTAAGAGCGCGACAACGCGATTACCGCGGGGACGTGCAGTAGGAGCTGCGGGAGGGGTATCGGCCCAATGGGATTCAAAACTCATGACTTAAGTATCTACCCAAATAGGTTCAGAACCTGCAGCAGGAATCGCAAGAATTTCGTAAGAAATGCAAAAGGCACGACCCAGTGGGTCGTGCCTTTTGAAAGACAATGAATTGTCCGGGAACGTTATCCCTGGATTTTGATCTCGATATCAACGCCAGCTGGCAATTCGATGCGCTGAAGCGAATCGATTGTCTTGCTGTTTGGCTCGACAATGTCGATAAGGCGCTTGTGGATACGCATCTCGAAGTGCTCGCGTGAGTCCTTGTCAATGTGGGGTCCACGAATAACGGTGAAACGATGCTTGTCTGTAGGCAATGGAATTGGCCCACGGATCTTCGCATTTGTGCGAAGCACTGTTTCAACAATCATTCGAGTCGACTTATCAATGATGTCGTGATCGAATGCCTTGAGGCGGATACGGATGCTGTTGCTTGCCATCTTGATCTACTTCAAAATCTTTGTGACTTGGCCAGCACCGACAGTACGGCCACCTTCACGAATAGCGAAACGAAGACCTTCGTCCATAGCAATTGGCTTACCCAACTCAACAGTCATATTGACATTGTCACCAGGCATCACCATTTCAGTACCAGCA
>CAIYTS010000108.1 GCA_903929185.1 uncultured Acidimicrobiaceae bacterium | reverse complement strand
TATGGGCACTGCTTTGGTCAGTGGCCTGGTGGCGAATGGGTGGGAAGCATCCAGCATCACCGTTGTTGAACTTGATGCCGCAAAGCGTTCATCACTGGAATCAACATTTGGTGTTCGTACCAGCGCAACCGTGGTGGCAGGTGAGGGCGCACTGATTGCAGTGAAGCCTGGTGATGCAGCAGCAGTGTGTGCATCAGCAGCCGCACTCGGCATTCCTCGTGTGTTGTCCATTGCTGCGGGTATTTCTGTTGCAACATTGCAGAACGCTGCGGGTACAAAAACGGCTGCAGTGCGTGCAATGCCGAATACACCGGCATTAGTTGGCGAAGGTGTGTCTGCAATGTGCGGCAGCGCGCAATGCACTGACGCTGATCTTGCGTGGGCAGAGTCGTTGTTGAGCGCTGTTGGAATTGTGGTTCGCGTGGATGAATCGCACATGGATGTAGTGACAGCGGTTGCTGGATCTGGTCCTGGGTATCTCTTCTTGATCGCCGAGTCTCTTCTTGCAGCGGCGATGGCCGAAGGATTACCCGCTGACATCGCTGATGCCCTTGTTCGTCAACTGTTCAAAGGTGCTGGCATTTTGCTCGCTGAATCAACGGAAAGCCCAGCCACATTGCGTGAGCGCGTGACATCGCCAAACGGCACAACCGCTGCAGGGCTTGGAGTTCTGGAGGCAGCAGGCATTCGTGAAACTATGCACAACGTGGTTAAAGCAGCTGCTGCACGCAGTGTTGAAATGGGCAAATAGATCCCTTCATTTTTCTGTGAGGGGTATTTAACTTTTTCGAGACAACAGGTGTATGGTTGTGACACAGGTCACCAGCACCGGGAAACTAATGCTGGGAGTCGCGCTCAGCAATGAGCTGCGCCGAGAGGGCCGGTGCCGTCGGGGGGTTGGCACCGGTCCTCCCGTATGTCTGAGCTCAAATCGCTTCTCTTCCAATATGGTGAACCAATGCACTCACACGTGTCTCTCTTAACTGATTACGGCCTCAACGATGAATTCGTCGGCGTGATGAAATGCGTCATCACTGACATGGCACCGCATGTGCGCATCACTGACATCACGCACGGAATTCCTGCGTTCGATGTTCGTGCTGGTTCGTTAGCTCTCGCACGAGCAATTCAATATGTTCCGCAAGGAATTGTTATTGCAGTTGTTGACCCAGGTGTTGGTACGTCACGCCGTGCAATAGCTATTGAAGTATCTGATGGTCAAGGCGTATTGATGGGTCCAGATAACGGATTGCTTGCATCAGCTGCTGCAATGGCTGGCGGAGCAGAACGTGTCTTTGAATTAAGTAATACCATGCTGCATTTTGAAGCACCCGGCACAACGTTTGCAGGCCGTGACATTTTTGCTCCCGTTGCTGGATTCCTTTGTAACGGTGGAGCCATTGAAGAAATCGGTGAACAAATTGATTCAGCGAGTGTGATGCCGGGGCTCGTGCCGATTCCTACCAATGAGACGCATGAGACGTATGGCGACGGTGTGCGTTGTGAAGTCACATGGGTTGATGTGTACGGCAATTGCCAGCTCAATATCGGGCCAGAAGATGTAGTGCATCTTGGTCCTGTCCTTCGTTTAGTTATTGGCGAAGATGTGCGCAGTGCACGTATGACATCGCATTTTGCAGACATTGACGGCGGCGCCATTGGTGCAGTCACAGATTCATACGGCATGGTGGCATTGGCTGTGGACAGGGGTTCCGCTGCTGAAGTACTGCGCATTGGCGCGGGCGACGGTGTCTATGTCTATGCAGGACAAGCCGATGGCGCGACATCTGCCGTGTCGATCCGGCCAGCGAAGTAAGGTAACTACGTGCGCCCTGCAACAACTTTGACCGTCGCCCTCCTTATCGGCGTCATTATGGCAGCGGGCATAATCAATCTCTTGATGATGAAGTAAGGAACGGAACTAGATGAATCTTGCTCATATTCTCGATGCACATCCTGATTCATCAACTGCCTTAGTCAGTCGTGGCCGTAACACCACCTACGGAACATTGCGTCAACAAATCGCAAGTATGCGAGGTGCATTACTTCGCGAAAATGTTGGCAAGGGCGATGTTGTCGCGTTGCTGTGCGGCAATAGCCGCTATTTCGTTGTTTCATATTTCGCAGCAATTGGAATTGGTGCAGTCATCGCGCCACTAAACCCCACGAGTCCTGCACCTGAGATCGAAGGCGAATTGCTTGCGATTAAACCAACCGTTGTTGTTATCGAACCTTCAGCAGCAGCTGCATGGGAATTGATTCCTGCAGTGACATCATCTGCAGTGCGAATCGTGATTAGTACCGAAGGTCATTCAATTCCAGGTGCACTCACAATTGACGACATGTTGTCTGGCGCACCTGCCGACATTGTCGAAGTTGAATCCTCACATCCTGCTGCATACATGTTCACTAGTGGTACCGCCGGTTCACCAAAAGCCGCAGTGCTTACTCACAACAATTTGCTCACCAATATTCATCAAGCAAATGTTGCCGAACACATCGGCCCTGACGATGTCACGTTTGGCGTCTTGCCGTTGTTCCATATCTTTGGTCTCAACGTTGTGCTTGGCACAACTCTTGCTGGTGGCGGTTGTGTGGTGCTGGTGCAACGATTTGATCCAGTGTCAGCGATGGAGACAATTGCTGAACGCAAAGTCACAGTGTTGCCAGGAGCTCCCAGCATGTGGATGGCGTTAGCGCAACTTGATCATCCAACACCGACAGGTTTTGCCGGAGTGCGCATCGCATTATCGGGTGCTGCAAAATTGCCAGAGCAAATCAGTCAATCAATTAGCGCTCGTTTCGGACTTCAAGTGCATGAAGGGTACGGACTCACTGAAGCAGCTCCTGTTGTGACTACGTCTATTGGTCTTGCATGGATCCCTGGTTCGATTGGCCGCACGGTTCCCGGAATCGAACTTCGTTTAGTCGATGAAAACGGAGACGATGTTCTTGTAGGCGACAGCGGAGAAATTTGGATCCGCGGTGAAAATATCTTTGCCGGATATCTCGATGACCCCGAAGCAACAGCACGAGTCTTAACGCGTGACGGTTGGTTGCGTACTGGCGATATTGCAGTTGTCGATGAAGACGGACATCTGTACATGGTCGACCGCATGAAAGATCTCATCATCGTGTCTGGCTTTAACGTTTTCCCTGCTGAAGTAGAAGGCGTACTTAGTGCGCATCCAGATATTGCAGAAGTTGTCGTTGTAGGAACACCGCATCCACATACAGGTGAAGCCGTGCGCGCATACGTAGTTACTCGCAACGGTGTACACCTTGATGAAGATGCAATTATTGACTACTGTCGCACAAAATTGGCACGGTACAAGTGCCCATCAAAGGTGTTGTTTGTTGATGCGCTTCCGCGCAATCTCACCGGAAAAGTTCAGCGCTTCGCTTTACGGTAGGTGACTGGGTGGCAGTGCTTGCCACCAAAAACCCTGCAAACAAAATTGCAATGCCAAGCATGAGCGAAATAGCGAACGCAGTATCTGCACCAAGGCGCCCAGACATTGTTCCGCTTGCTGCCAAGGTGGCAGCGCCCAATGCAATGAGCGCATTACCGATGGCAAGTTTTGATGCCGATGTCACAGTTCGTTGAACAGTTGAAGACACCGAGGGGGTTGCGCCGCGCATCACGCGCCACGCCGACCAGATAGCGCCACCAAAAATGACGAGCGCAGGAATCGATGAACCGACTGCGGCGAGAATGCGCGGTAGTGCCGAAAAGAGGTCGCTGCCCTGGGGCATGTCGCTCGGATTGATCGCGCCCTTCATTGGCGCTGTGAGGATGATGCCGGCTGAAAATCCGCTGAACACGAGAAGGCACTGGGCAACTATTCGGCCCGTGCGTTGACCAGCCAAGAGATAGACGGTGCCAAGAGCGAGCCACGGAACATTAATGACAGCACCAAAGAGGAAAAAGAAGCGAAATGAAGCTGAACTCCAGCCCCGAGCTTCCGCCCACCACAGCGCAAGGGCTGCGATGGCAAAGAGTCCCATTGCGATGGTCCAGGCCAGTTCATGAGGGCGATGCCTGCGCAGCCACCGATCAAAGGTGCTGAGACCGAAGGCCACAGCAATGATGAAGGAAGCTGCGGCAAGGGCCGTATTGAGGGTCACAATGCCTAATGCTATGCGCGAGGCAACGGACTTCGTGAAATCATGCACGAAGTAATAGCGTGGAGATGCATGTCGGAATCCCCCCGCCGCCGAATCCCAGAAGCTGCCCTCGGGCGCCTTCCCATATATTTGCGCATTCTCGTTGAACTCGGCCACGAAAATGTTGCGCAAGCGTCAAGTGAACAACTTGCTGAACTCGCAGGAGTCAATGCTGCAAAGGTGCGCAAAGATTTGTCGTACCTCGGCACCTACGGCACTCGAGGCGTTGGCTATGAAGTGCAATTTCTCACTGTGCAGATCCAACGTGAACTTGGCCTAAACCAGGCATGGCCAGTTGTCATTGTTGGCGCCGGAAATCTTGGCCAAGCAATGGCCAACTTCACTGGCATCGCAGAGCGTGGTTTTCACATCGTCGGTGTTGTCGACAAAGATGAATCGAAAATTGGAACACACGTTGGTGGGGTCAGCGTTACTCATGTTGACTCGCTCTCTCAATTGGTACAACTGCACAAGGTGAGCATCGGAATTATTGCAACACCAGCTGCGCATGCTCAGGAAGCAGCCGATGCACTCGTGCGCGCGGGCATCGGATCAATCATGAACTTTGCCCCAACAATTTTGTCTGTTCCACGTGATGTACACGTGCGAAAAGTTGATCTTGCCCTTGAGTTGCAAATTCTTAGCTATTACGAAGACTGCCGAAATGGCAACTTGCGTGAGGTTCCTACTGACGGCCTCATAGATCCGGTGAGCGCGTAACCCAATATGTCCATCGTTGTCCTTGGGGTTAACTACCACACGAGTCCGGTCACTTTGCTTGAAAAAGTAATGATTCCAGTTCCCGCAATGTCTGAGGCGTTGCGCGCACTGTCAAGTCATAGTGACATTCGTGAAGTTGTAGTTCTCTCTACGTGCAACCGAACAGAGGTGTATGCAGTAGCCGAACGATTTCACGGCGCACACACAGACATTCTTCAATTCTTGTGTGAGACCAGTGGCCTGAGTGCCGATGAAATCACACCGCATTTGTATAGCCAATACGATGATGATGCCGTTGTTCATCTCTTTGAAGTTGCAGCCGGCATCGATTCGGCAGTTCTCGGTGAAACAGAAATCGTTGGTCAAGTCCGTGACGCGTGGGATTTTGCAATGAAGCAAGGAACATCGCGCAGCACATTGAATCTTTTGTTCCGCTACGCACTTGAGTCTGGTAAGCGAGCCAGAACAGAAACAGGCATCAGCCGCTCCACCGCGTCTGTTGCTCATGCTGCAGTTGAAATGTCAGAAGAAATTCTCGGAACACTAAAAGGCAAGCGAGTTCTTGTTGTAGGTGCTGGTGAAATGGGTGAAGGAGTCGCTGGTGCCTTGTCTCGCGCTGGCACAGACAGCATCACAGTTCTTAATCGCACCATTTCTCGGGCAGAAGAACTTGCTAAAAAAATAGGTGCTCGAGTTTCTGATTTTGGAAATCTTGAATCTGAATTAACTACAGCGGATGTTGTGTTGGCATGCACTGGTGCAGGCGGAGTCATCATTGATCACGAACTGATGGTTCGTGTACGTCAGGGAGTTTCAACGCCGATTCTTGTTGTCGATATTGCATTGCCTCGCGATGTTGCTGCCAGTGTTGCTGAACTTCCCGGCGTTACATTGCGCGATTTAGATCACCTCAGTGACTGGGCCCAACGCGGAATTGATAAGCGCGCATCTGAAGTCGGCCAAGTACGCCAGATTATTGGTGAAGAAGTCGACCGTTTCCTTCTTGACCAAACCCAACGACAGGCTGCTCCTTTGGTCGCCCAGTTGCGTGAAGTGGTCGAATCAATTCGCACGGCAGAGATGGAGCGGTTTGAATCAGCATTGTCATCAATGACTCCAGAACAGCGCGAACTTGTGGAATCCATCTCCCACGGCATCATTAACAAGATGCTTCATGTCCCGTCTGTGCGCCTACGCGAGGCTGCCGGAACTCCACAGGGAGAACGACTGTCTGCTGCGGTCCGAGATTTGTTTAGTCTCGACTAAGAACTTCTATGACAACTATCCGTATCGCAACACGCTCCAGCCTGCAAGCGCGTACTCAGGCCGAGGCCGTAGGAGCATTATTGGCTTCTGCCCGTGATGGCGTTGTCGTTGAGTACGTCTTCGTTGATACGCAGGGCGATCTCAATGCAACGACACCTTTGCATCTCATGGGCGGCCAAGGTGTCTTTGTTAAGGAAGTGCAACGTGCGGTTCTTGATAAACGCGCAGATATCGCGGTGCACTCTGCAAAAGATCTTCCATCGCAGAATGCTGACGGGCTTGTTATCGGAGCAATAGGTGAACGTCGCACTGCAAACGATGCTCTTGTCGGCAAGCGATTAGAGGATCTTGCGATTGGCGCAACTATTGCCACGGGTTCTGTTCGTCGTCGTGCACAACTGATGCGTGTTCGTCCTGATCTTCAATTCGTTGACCTTCGCGGAAATATTCAGACTCGGCTTTCGAAGATTCCCGATGGTGGCGCAATAGTGATGGCAGTTGCGGCGTTGGAAATTCTTGACATGACATCTCACGTTGCTGAAATTCTTGATCTTGATGTTGCTGTTCCGATGGTGGGCCAAGGCAGCGTTGCAATTGAAGCGCGTACTGAGGACTCGGAAACGCGAGCGATTCTTGCCTTGATTGATCATGCAGCAAGTCGCAGAGCAGTGGAGACTGAACGTGCGTTTCTTGCTGAACTTGGCGCAGGGTGTTCATTGCCAGTTGGCGCGCATCTTTCGAACGACGGAGTGTTTCGTGCTTTCATGGCTAATGATGATTTCAGTGACTCTGTGCAAATTGTCGGATCAATTGGCGATACTGACGACAATCGTGTTGTCGGAATAACTGCCGCAATCGAGTGCCGTGCTCGACTTGCGAAGCCACTTCAATAACGCATATGGGTAGTCCACTTGATAATCGTTCTGTCGTTATCACTCGTGCAATTTCTCAGAACGAATCTTTGCGCCGATTGTTAGAGGCTCGTGGTGCGCGAGTTGTTGAAGTTCCGCTCATCGCAATTACTGAACCCGAAGATGAGGGACGCGAGAGAGACGAAGTTCTCCAGCGTTTTGATCAATTCGATTGGATCGTCGTCACATCACCGAACGGTGCAGACTGCGTAGCGCCATTCATCGTTGCGGCTCATGCTGCAGGCGATGCAGAACGGTTTCCTTCGTTCGCAGCTGTTGGTGAAGCAACAGCCCGTTCGCTTGGAGTCACAGTGACAATGACAGCGCAGCCCGCGCGCGCCGATGTACTTGCTGAACAGTTTCCATCAGGCACCGGAACAGTCTTGGTTGTTCAAGGAAATTTGGCAGATGACTCGTTGAGTATTGCGCTCAGTGCAAAAGGTTGGACCGTGACGCAAGTCGTTGCATATCGCACAGTGCAATTACGTCCCACGCGCGAAATGATGTTGCCTGCGATGGCAGCTGATGTGTTGCTGCTCGCATCGGGCAGTGCAGCAACCGCGTGGTTTGATGCATTCGGAACCACCACTCCACCGTTTGTGGTGGCAATGGGGCCATCAACCGCCAAGGTTGCGTCGGCTCTTGGAATTGACGTATCGGCCGTAGCACCCGAACAAACACTTGAATCAATGATTCAGACCGCAGAAAAGGTACTTGCTGGCGTGTAGCCCTCTGGGCCTGCCGTTGCTGGCGCCAATGCCAATAGCATTACAACGTGGCTTTCCCCGTTTCACGCCCCCGCCGACTACGCACCACTCACGCGATGCGTGAACTGGTTGCAGAGACTCGTTTGCATGTATCTGATTTAGTGGCACCACTGTTCGTGCGTGAAGGAATTACGTCTCCTCAACCCATCGTGTCGCTACCAGGAGTCGTGCAGCACACCCGTGAATCTCTCGTTTCTGAAGTCGTAGCTCTGCGTGACCTCGGAGTTCGGGCAGTGATTCTGTTTGGAATTCCTCTTGTAAAAGACGAAGTCGGCTCTGGTGCATATGACCCGAACGGCATAGTTCAGGTGGCGCTTCGCGATCTACGAGCTGCAGTAGGCGACGACCTGGTCATCATGGCAGACCTTTGTGTTGATGAGTACACGTCCCATGGTCATTGCGGAATAGTTGGCGCAGACGGCGACGT
>CAIYTS010000107.1 GCA_903929185.1 uncultured Acidimicrobiaceae bacterium | reverse complement strand
TTGTTGCTCGCGTCACTGATGCACTCGTTGATATCGCAACACAATTTGCCGGCGGTGAAGTGTTAGTAGTTGCCCATGCCGGAGTGATTCGCGTGATGCGTAGGTCACACAAAAAAGTTGATTCACGTATTTCTAATTTGGGCGGATGCCAATTCATTGTGCGCCCAGGATCACCAAGCCCCATTGAGATCGGTGACGTTGTTGATTTGCTCGAGCACGGCGCCATCGGCGAAGAGCTCTAACTTCATGTTTTCTCGTTTCGTCGACAACTCATACGCAGCACCTGTTCGCAAGAATCTCGACCGCCTTGTGTGGGGTCGCTTGGTTTCCAATGCGTGCTACAGATTTGCTCCGCCGTTTATTGCAG
The DNA here is from genome assembly GCA_903929185.1 of uncultured Acidimicrobiaceae bacterium. Lineage (GTDB taxonomy): Bacteria > Actinomycetota > Acidimicrobiia > Acidimicrobiales > Ilumatobacteraceae > UBA2093. The sequence goes on along the minus strand of CAIYTS010000107.1, from coordinate 3,992 downwards.
TCATCGCCCGCGGCCTGCATGTCAGCGTGGCGGAAATGGGCGTTGCGCTCATGATCGGTGAATTCGCCGGACTTGCTTCTCCCATTCTGGGACGCGTTGTAGATCGCGGTAACCGTGTTACATCAATGACAATCGGAATGGTCGCAATCACACTCGGAGTTGTTGGTGCAGCAACGGCCACCACTCTTGTGCAGTTTGCAATTTCAATGTTCCTCATGAGTGGCTCAAAAGTGCTGTTCGACACTGCACTCATCGTGTGGGTGAATGATCATGTTGAATACGAACGGCGCGGACGCATTGTCGGGGTCATCGAAACGTCGTGGGCCTTGTCGTTGTTTATCGGCGTTGCAATCATGGGTATCGCTACCGCACTTATCTCTTGGCGTGCAGGTTTTGTAGTTGGTGCTATCGGCATGGCTATCACTGGTTTTTTGATAGTCAGTGCACTTCCCCGTCATGAGGCTCATGCCCCGGTTCGCACTGAACTTCGCGGCACAGTTCCACGCAACGGATACTTCGTGTTTGCATCAGCATTTCTCTTGATGGGTGCCAGCCAATGTCTTGGCATCACGTTTGGCCCATGGTTTGAAGATGAGTTCGGTTTCTCAAGCGCAGCACTGATTGGTGTTGTTATTGTGCTCGGCCTCTTTGAACTTGTTTCCAGTATTGGTAGCTCGCGCGTCACAGATACATGGGGCAAGGAAATCAGTGTTCGTCGCGGAGCCGTGCTGATGTTGATTGCAACACTTGCTATGGCTGCAGCACCGCACGTTTCTTATATCGCGGTCCCCATGTTGGTGTTGTTCATCATGGGGTTTGAGTTTGCACTTGTCAGCATGTTGCCGTTAGCCGCCAATATTGTTCCGAACAGTGGCGGCATTGGTCTTGGCCTCACAGTTGGCGCCGGCACATGTGGACGAGCAATCTTCAGCACAGTTGCTACTTCGCTGTATGACTCAGTCGGCCCCGTAGGCCCAGCACTCGCGGCTGTTGCATTATCTGCAATCACCGTGATGCTGATCAGTCTTTATGCGCGGTCGGTGCGATAACCGTTTGTGATTGGCATACGGCGGTCTTTGCCAAATGCCTTTTCTGAAATACGAACACCGGGCGCACACTGGCGACGTTTGTATTCGTTGATATCAACAAGTCGCGCAATACGAGCTACAACAGCAGCATCGAAACCAAGCTTCTGAATTTCTGGCACGGTCAAGTCATTGTCGATGTAATGACGCAAAATCGGATCAAGGTCTTCATATGCAGGAAGGCTCTGGTCATCACGTTGATCAGGACGCAATTCAGCACTTGGTGGCTTAGTGATGACGGATTCAGGAATTATCTCGCGACCAGCACGTTCATTGATACGACGACACAATGCAAACACTTGCGTCTTAAACACATCTTTAATAACGGCGTACCCACCAGCTGAGTCACCATAGATAGTGAAATAGCCAACTGCCATTTCGCTCTTGTTGCCAGTGGTGAGAACCATCCAACCGAACTTGTTGCTTAACGCCATCAATGTCATTCCGCGAACACGACTCTGCAAGTTCTCTTCCGTGAGATCAGGGTCACGACCGGTAAATGATGGTGCAAGCATTTCCAAGTACGAACCAAAAGCTGGCTCAATAGAAACAACTCTGTGATCAATACCTAAAGCGTTGGCGAGCTTTTCAGCATCGTCAAGAGAACCTTGGCTTGAATACCGTGATGGCATTGCAACACCATGGACATGATCAGCACCGAGTGCATCCACTGCAATAGCAGCGACGATGGATGAGTCGATTCCACCAGAGAGACCAATAACGACATCGGTGAAACCATTTTTGTGCACGTAGTCGCGTGTGCCAACAACAAGAGCGTCATACACGCGGTCAAGATCAGAGGCAAAGGGTTCAACATGCGTTGCTGCAACTGTTCCATCGCCAGAAATAGTTACGACAGCGAAATCAGACTCAAACGATTTCATTCGGCATGCGATAACACCGCTGGAATCAACGACAACGCTTGATCCGTCAAATACAAGCTCATCTTGTGCACCAACTTGGTTGACGTACACAATGGCGCTATTAGTCGCCTTTGCACGTGACGACAACATCTGTTCACGTTCAATGTTCTTCCCTTCGTGAAAAGGTGAAGCATTCAAGTTCAACATAATTCGAGCGCCACTCGTTGCTTGTGTCGCTACAGGACCATCTGCATACCAAATGTCTTCACAGATTGTGACGCCAACTGTTACGCCATCAATCGAAAACAATCCGGCAGCGACACCATCGTTCAATGCAGGACCTGGTGTGAAGTAACGATCTTCGTCGAACACCGCGTAGTTCGGAAGTAGTTGCTTGAGATAGACGCCTTGGACAGCACCATTTCGACACAATGCAACCGCGTTATATAAGTGGTCGCCATCAGCTTTTACAAAACCGATGAGCGCAACACACTCACGCGTCGCTTTGGCGATTCGCGCAACAGTTAATTCGTTGTCGCGCACGAATGCTTTTTTCAGTAACAAGTCCTCTGGTGGGTACCCCGTGATCGACAATTCGGGGTAGACCACGACATGACATCCGGCCACTTCAGCCTTGGCATAGTCGGCCAAAATCTTGGCCTCGTTGCCCGACAAGTCACCCACAAGCGGGTTCAACTGGGACAAGCCAACCGTGAGGCCCTTGGGTGCAGCGAAAGATCCGGCGGATGTCACGAGGTCAGGCTAACCACCGACCCCTCAAAACCCCATAGACATAAGGTTTCCCTTACCCAGAGGGGTCAGCTGTCCCCGTTTCACACAGCGTTCACATTTGGGCAATGGGAAAGAAACGGCTTCGTGACATCCTGTACCTAGTAAAAAAAGCGGGATTCGTCCCTTGTTAGTAAAGGACACCACTGTGCCCATTCAAGCTGAATACATCTGGATCGACGGAACATCGCCAACGCCGATGCTCCGTTCAAAGACCAAAATCATTCCCGACTTCTCCGGCACTGTTGCCGATATGCCGATGGATGAATGGGGTTTTGACGGTTCTTCAACAGAACAAGCACAAGGCGAATCGTCTGACTGCGTATTGCGCCCTGTCTTTCAGTGCCCAGACCCAATTCGTGGTGGCAAGAACGTACTCGTCATGTGTGACGTGTTGATGGCAAAAGATGGAGCACCGCATCCATCAAACACACGCGCGCCTCTTGCAGCTGCACAAGCAAAATATGCAGACCAAGAAATGTGGTACGGCATCGAGCAGGAATACACAATGCTTCGCCTTGACGGTTCACCATACGGTTTCCCCGTTGGTGGTTTTCCAAAGCCACAGGGACCCTATTACTGTGGCGTAGGCGCAGGCCGCGTTGTTGGTCGCGAGATCATCGAAGAGCACACACAGGCATGCATCGATGCAGGTCTCATGATTGCTGGAACAAACGCTGAAGTAATGCCAGGCCAATGGGAATTCCAAATTGGTGCAGCAGACGGACTCACAGTGTCAGACCACATGCATGTTGCACGTTGGTTGCTCCACCGCATCGCAGAAGATTACGACGTGGTCATCTCATTCGACGCAAAGCCGATGAAGGGTGACTGGAACGGCGCAGGCGCACACACAAACTTCTCAACCAAAGCAATGCGTGAGGGCTACCCAGCCATCATCGAAGCATGCGAGAAGCTTGGTACTCGCGTTATGGAACATGTCGAGAACTACGGTGACGACATCCAGAGCCGCCTTACCGGTAAGCACGAAACTGCTCCATGGAACAAGTACTCATACGGAGTATCGAACCGTGGTGCATCAGTACGTATCCCCTGGCAGGTTGCTCGCGACCAAAAGGGTTACGCAGAAGACCGTCGCCCGAACGCAAACATTGACCCGTACACGGTCACACGTCTCATCCTTGAGACCGTTTGCGGCTAAGCCACAACCAATAATTACGGGAAACGGGGGGCCTTGTGCCCCCCGTTTTTCATTTCAAGTAGCCCTATGACCCGCCTCACGGCAGACTGAAGA
>CAIYTS010000106.1 GCA_903929185.1 uncultured Acidimicrobiaceae bacterium | reverse complement strand
TTCTGGATAGACACCCGACTTGGCACCAAAGCCACCACCGACGTCTGGAGTAATGACTCGAACTTGTGACTTCTCTAAACCAAACACTTCAGCTAATCCGTCACGTGCACCGTGTGCGCCTTGGCTGCATGCCCACTGCGTTAAACGAGTGCCGTCCCAAGTAGAAACACACGAACGTACTTCCATTGGTGCGGGTGCAACACGCTGGTTTTCAATCACAAGATCAACAACAACGTCGCAATCAGCGAAAATGTCGTCATTGCTGCGCGCAGCAAATGTAAGGACAACGTTGGTCTCAGCGTCAGGATGAAGCAAGACACGGTTTGAAAATGAATCATCCATATCAAGAACAGCAGGAAGCGGTTCGTAGTCAACAATCACTGTTTCAGCTGCATCAACACCAGATGTTTTATCTTCGCTGACAACAATTGCTACGAGATCACCGACGAAACGAACTGTGTCAATTGCTAAATACGGAAACAACATTGCCTTGTTCATCATGCCGTTAGCTGGACCGGCTGGCGCGATGTCAATATCAGCTGCTGTCCATACGGCACGGATGCCTGGCATTGATAGCGCTTCGGAAGCATCAATGCTGAGTAGACGCGCATGCGCCATTGATGAACGAACAAATGTGAGATGCAATGCGCCTGGCATTGGCAGGTTTGCAATGTATGTTCCCTCGCCTGTTAAGAAGCGTGGGTCTTCAATACGAACTACTCGTGTTCCAAGGATGCTCATGCTGACCAGCCTCCGTCAACGACAAATTCTGATCCGGTTGAATACGCACTGTCATCGCTACCGAGATACAACGCAAGACGTGCAACGTGAATGGGCTCTGCTTCGTACCCGAGAGGAATACGTGTGCGCACTGCTTCGCGCACACCTTCGCCAGCTTCATCAAATGTTTGCAACATTGGAGTATCGATAATGCCAGGGTGAATCGAGTTCACGCGAACACCAAACGGTGCTAATTCTTTTGCAACACCTTTCGTCATTCCGCGCACTGCCCACTTACTTGCACCGTATGCAAGGAAACCAGGTGTGCCGTTGAGACCAGCGACAGAAGAGATGTTGACGATGCTTCCCTTGCCGCGACTCACCATGTGTGCAGCGACCGATTTCATACCAAGGAATACGCCGGTGACGTTGATGTCCATCGTGCGCGTGAATGCAGGAAGCGTTGTGTCAAGCACGGAACCGCGCTCGAAGATTCCTGCATTATTAACAAGGATGTCTATCTGACCGAATGTTTCAAGTACTGAAGCAACGACTGCAGTCCAGTCATCTTCGTTCGTCACATCGTGATGAAGAAATACACACTTGGAACCGTCAGGTGACAAACGCTTTGCGGTTTCTTGTCCGACTGAGTCAAGCACGTCGGTGATGACGACTCGGGCCCCTTCATCGATAAAGAGTTGCGCTTCAGACGCACCCATGCCACGCGCACCACCAGTAATTAGTGCGACTTTGCCTTCAAGACGAGATTTTCCCATGTGGGAATTGTACTCGGCGACCTTGCCAAGGCTTTAGTGAACGGCTTCAGCCTTGTCGTCTGTGCGAATTTGCAATACAAGTCGCACCGCAACAATGAGAAGAAGCGACGCAAAGAGCACATTCGAGACCGTGTCAGACATATGAGCCGAGATCCAACCACCCACGATGGCTGATGGAATCCCCGACAACCCCACGGCTGCTGCGGCGCGAAGATCCACATTCTTCTTCGTGCGGTTTCGGTACGTACCCATAAGTGAGGTGGGGATGATGACTGACACCGATGTTCCCTTAGCCATGGCTGACGGCAAGTGCAAAAGCATCATCATCGCGGGGACCATAATGACTCCCCCGCCAACACCGAGTAATCCGGCGAGAATTCCTGTTGCAACACCAATTGCTATCAATGCGACAATGTGACCGATGGAAAGGGTTGTGCGTGTTCCCGATTCAATCGGCAGAAATAACCGGATAGCTGTGACGAGAAGAATGCCCGCAAAGGCAATTGCAAGCGTGCGGTGTGGCAATACATGCAGAAGTTTTGTTCCCAGAATTGCCCCAACAAGAGCACCCGCTGCGAGGCACATTCCTACTCGCCAATCAACATGATCATGGCTCCAATACGACACCAATGATGCAGCCGAAATTGGCAGAACTGCGGCCAACGATGTGCCATGGGCAATGCGTTGATCCATCTTTGCAACAAGCACGAGGCCAGGAACAATGAGAATTCCCCCACCAACCCCAAACATGCCCGATAAGAAACCGGCGGCGATGCCGACAAGGACGACTGTCAGTATCGGAGCCGCTTCTGCGGGGGCGGACATTGAATGGGTATTTGACATATTTTCTCCTCGTAGATATTCCCACATCTCGGTTCATTCCGTAAGTTTCTAGGAATGAGGAAGATCAGTCCTTTCCTGTTGCTGGCCAGTTCGTCACTTGTTCTCGTGTCGTGCGTCTCATTCGGGGCAAAATCTCAGACCAATAGTGACCGACTTTCTCCGCTTGTCTCGCAAATTGCATCGCATTGCACGGATTTAGATGCACCCGAACTTGGCGAAGGAAAATTGTGTATCGATAACGGCTTCAGAATTGCGGCGGACGATTTTTCATTTTCGAACTGGGGTCGATCAACGCAGGCTGACGCCAATGTCACTATTCAGACATTGATCGATCTTTTTGGTCACAGTGCTGTTTGTATCGATGGACCATCAACTGAATGTGTGATGCGGCCAACCACTGTGCAAAAACTTGAGGAATGGAACAACGCACTTGCAGGTGGACGATGCGAAGGCTTAGCAACGCTCAGTACTCGATTTTTTCTAAAACTTGATGACCCATCAACCTTCAACCGAACGGCCACTCGCGTGGCTGACTTACGGCGCGGAAACCAATTACTGGACTCAAACATTGTTTACTGGTGGGCTACACAATTTCTTACTGAAGTTGCGGACCGAGCAGCAACATCGCGCACTAAGTCACCTCTTCAGTTGGTCGATGACCTCATACAAGGCTTGGCCAATGGAATTGGCTACACCGTCGGTTTGTATTTCGGATCTTCAGGGCACGCCGTGACTCCATTTGCTGTTACACATCGCAATAACGACTTCATTATTCACGTATACGACAACAACTTCCCAGGCGTGCGCAAAGAAATTGTCGTGAGTGGAAGCGCAAATTCGTGGTCCTACTCCGCAGCGCGCGCACAACCAGACGGCAGCACTGTTGATTGGACCGGTGCCACGGGAACGTTAGAACTCACGCCCATGTCGTCTCGCAAAGGGCCGTTTGAATGTTCCTTCTGTTCAACATCAACTACTACCAAAGACACAGTGGTCACCATTGCCTCGCGTGATCCGTCCGCAGCTGGCTACCCGTTCATTACAACGCGAGATGGTCAACGCATCGAAGCCACACCAGATGCAGTGGTCAACACAATTACGGGTGCCACGTATGACGTCAGTAAAGGCACAGGGGGTGGACTCGTCACGATTCACATACCAAACAAAATCACCGAATTTGATCTTGAAATGCGCAGAGGGTCTTCTGTCATTCCTGCAGCTGACGTTGTCATTTCCATACGGCGCCCACTGATGGCGAACATTCAGGTCTCTGGCGACTTGGCACACACAGTCGTTGGGTCGTCATCGAAAAGTGCAGCATTAATCGCGGTTCGCACTAACTCCACATCAGTATCCGCGCCATTAGAGAATTCGGCCAGGCTCAGCATCGCTTCGGGTGCACAATTATCACGAACGGAATTGCCACGCGGCCACACACTTCTTGTTCATCAGATTGAAAACAGCGCAATTGAAATAGCCATCAAAGGCGAGAATGGTTCAGAGATCAGTTCCACGTCACTCAATACATCAGATACTTCTTCGGCGACTGAAGTAACACTTGCAATCGATGAATCAGGCGCAATAGTTTCAACATCTTCCACCGTTGAGCCAGTACCTGTTCGTGCACCAAGCATCGCAAATTTCATACCAGGAAAAAAGAAACCGACATCGTCAACAACAACGACGGATCCGGCAAGTATTGAAATTGCACTGCCTGATTAGGCGGTAACTACTTATTGAAACTGTGAAGCGATATTGGCCCAGATAGAGCCATACGCATCAAGGCGTTGAGCAGCACTGCCGCCCAATGTGAAGTCAGGAACACATACTTCGTCGAAACCCTGATCAACATATTGACCAATGGCATCAACAATCTGGGATGTAGTGCCGACAATGGAACGTTCCATTGGCACTTTTGTTTTCAAGTTTTCAGCTGATGCCTCATCAGGCGTTACAAAGAAGAGTGCTTGCACCGACTTGCGCATCGTGTTGATGTCGCGACCTTCTTTGTCGCAGGCTTCACGCAATTTTTGCATAACTTGTCCGGCGCCTTCAGGTGGTCCCCATGTATTCCACTCTTGAGCAAAACGTGCGGTCAGACGCAACATGCGTGGCCCCCCTGTTCCGACAAGAATTGGCAATGGTGATTGCACTGGCTTTGGTTCACAAGGTGTGTTG
>CAIYTS010000105.1 GCA_903929185.1 uncultured Acidimicrobiaceae bacterium | reverse complement strand
ATGCCGTCGTCAATAGCGAGACCACTTTCGCTGCACCATTGCGTTGCGGGTGCAACACCGATGCCCACGATGACAAGGTCGGCCTCAATTGTGTCGCCGTTAGTCAATGTCACTCCGGTAACTTTTGCGTCACCATTGATAGACGCGACTTGTACTGCACACCGAATGTCCACGCCATTGCGTTCATGCACCGCACCAATTGCGGCGCCCATTTCAGGGCCGAGCGCGCGAATCAGTGGAGCATCAAGACCTTCTAACACGGTGACATGTGCGCCGCGCTTAGTGGCAGTGGCTGCTGCTTCTAAACCAATAAACCCAGCGCCGATAACAACGACGCGCGCGCCTTCAACAAGTTCGTCGCGCAAAGCAGACGCATCATCAAGTGTGCGCAATACGTGAACACCGGCAAAATTTGGTTGATTCGGCAAACGACGCACGAGACCGCCCGTTGCAATGATGAGACCGTCGTATGAAACGTCTGTGCCATCGGCCAATGTGACAACAGAAGACTCAGTGTTGAGAGATGTTGCAGGCTGGCCAAGCATCCAATTGATGTTCAATGAGTACAAGTCGTCGGCTTTGCGCAATGCAATGCGATCTGCATCCCAATCGCCCGCCAAGAAGTTCTTCGACAGCGGTGGTCTGTCGTATGGCATGTGTGCTTCAGCACCAATGATGGTGAGGGCTCCGGCAAATCCATTTGTGCGCAAGGTCTCTGCTGCACGAACGCCAGCGAGCGATGCACCGATGATGACAATTGTTTCCACTCGAAGAGGATACGAACGATTCTCTGCAGAACGACAAAGTCACGACAGAAGTCGTATTGTGGGAAGCGTGAGTAATGGCCGCGAGACAGCAGATCTGATTCTTACCGAAGCCAGGGCAATGATTGAAGAGAGCGGTGACAACGCGTTTCGTGTCACTGACTTAGCGAGTCGTTGCAATGTGGCAATTGGTTTGCTGTATCACTACTTCAAAGATCGCGATGGCCTGATTGCTGCCGTTCGCGAATCTCAATTTCTTGCCCATATCGAATCTGACGTGGCGAACTTATCCAGCATTGTGAGCAAAGAAGGCGACCTTGCCGCAGTACTGAATATTTTGGTTGACGACTTTTGTGATCCGCGTAGCGCAATGCGTAATGAATTCCGCCTTGATCGCATGGACGCATTAGTTGCTGCTCGCCACAACCCCGATTTGTTGAAGCGCTTAACTGATGCCGAATCTCGACTTTCATCAGAAATCGTTGCCACGGTGCAGCAAGCAAAGCGTGATGGTCTTGTTGACCCAACAGTTGACGACAAGGCATTGGCATTCATGTTGGAAGTAATTCCACTTGGTACCGCATTATCGAATGTCTATGGCGATTACATGCCAGACCCTGAAGCGTGGCGTGCATTGTTAACCCGCATGCTGGTGTCTCTCCTGCCGCCTTCCTAGACAGAGATCAAATTCAGGCGTAGGGTTCTTATAGCAACAAGTAAAGGATTCTCTGAGATGAAGTTCTATCGTTCTCTCCTCGTCGGGGCAATGTGCATATCTGCCGCACTTGCCACTTCTCCTACGAATGCAAACGCCGATTCAGTGCGTATCACTGGCACCTTGGATCTTGCCGCGCAGGGATACAAAGTATTAATGGTCAGCAGTACAGGTTCT
>CAIYTS010000104.1 GCA_903929185.1 uncultured Acidimicrobiaceae bacterium | reverse complement strand
GGCAAGGCCATTGCTTCATCCATTGAGTTTGTATGTAATGACTGAGTGCCGCCGAGGACACCCGCGAGCGCTTCAATAGCTGTGCGAACAATGTTTACTTCTGGCTGTTGTGCAGTAAGCGATACGCCAGCAGTTTGAGTGTGAAAGCGAAGCTGCAAAGAACGCTCGCTGGTGGCGCCGTAGCGCTCTTTCAACCAGCGTGCCCAAATGCGGCGAGCAGCGCGGTACTTCGCGATCTCTTCAAAGAAGTCAATGTGCGCGTTGAAAAAGAATGACAGTCGTGGAGCGAATGCATCCACTGATAATCCGGTTTGAGCGGCAAGTTCCACATAAGCAAAACCATTTGCAAGAGTAAACGCCAATTCTTCAGCAGCTGTAGAGCCAGCTTCACGAATGTGATAGCCCGAAATGGAAACGGAATGCCATTTCGGCATTTCTGCTGCGGTGAACGCAATGGTGTCTCGAACCAAACGCATTCCCTGACGAGGAGGGAAGACGAATTCTTTCTGTGCTTGATATTCCTTCAAGATGTCGTTCTGCAATGTGCCACCAAGGCGTGCGCGTGGAGTGCCGTTGCGTTCAGCCTGGGCGATGAACATGGAGAACAACACTGCAGCAGGTGAGTTGATAGTCATTGAAGTTGTAATTTTGCCCAAGTCAATATCGCGGTAGAGGTCGTCCATGTCTTCCACAGTGTCAATGGCAACGCCACAGCGGCCCACTTCGCCAAGCGACATGGTGTCGTCACTGTCGAGGCCCAGAAGTGTGGGCATGTCGAACGCGGTCGACAGCCCGTCGCCACCTGAGTTGATGATGTCTTTGAATCGCTTATTGGTGTCGTCAGCTGTGCCGAACCCAGCGAACATGCGCATGGTCCATAACTTGGACCGGTACATAGAGGCATATGGCCCGCGCGTATATGGGTAGACGCCAGGAAATTCGCCATCGTCAGGGCCGTACACGGGCTGTACGGGGATGCCTGACATGGTTTCGTACGCACCAGGCCGCACGGAAGATTCAGAGAAGGCCTTCTGCCAGACCTCGCGCGGTGTTGCCATGGCGCAAGGCTAACTGTCCTAGGAGACTTAGGTGCATACTGAGCCCCTTGTGCATCGTCTTTAATTTACCCTCCATTCATCTGGTCTACACTCGTAAAAAAGTTTGATCATCCGGGGGGACTGATGGAGCAATCGATTGTGACGTTCTTAGAACGCATTTTGCCAGACGCCACAAGCATTGTTGTTGAAGATTTTCAACAAATAGCTGGTGGTTTCTCACGAGAAACATTTAAATGTGATGCACGTGTAACACGTAGTGACAAAGAGGAAAAGATGCCTCTGATCTTGCGCAAAGATCCGCCTGACGTAGAAGCAATTCTTCATACCGACAGAGCTGTTGAACACAACCTGATCGAGTCGTTGCGTTTGCGTACCACGATTCCAGTGAGTCAGAGCTATGGCTATGAGATGGATCCGAAACATTTCGGTGAGCCAGCGATGATCATCGAGCGCGCATCAGGCAGTGGTCAAACCTCTGCGTTGTTTAATGGTGGATCAGATGAAGACCAAGCGGAAAGTGTCATCAAGCATCTGTGCGAAGTTCTAGTGGAACTTCATAAATGTCCGATCAACAAGATTGACCCCAATGGCGAATTGTCGGATCCGTTTCATCGTGGAATCAAGATTGATTCGTGGGATTCGTTCATGGACTCCACAATTGAATTCTTTGAATCCTCGTACCCCACCTTCAACTTTGATCCAATCTTGATGATTGCGCTTGACGCCATATACACATTGCGTCGCAATAAGCCACGAGCTATGCCGTTGGCAATTGTGCATGGAGACTTCAACCCTGCGAACTTCTTGTACAAAGATGGACAAGTATCAGCACTTATTGACTGGGAAGCAAGTCGAGTTGGTGACCCACGTGAAGATCTTGGCTGGATGGTCCTAATGGATGTAGTGAGCAACACTCACGTTATGGACTACCCAAAAAAGGAAGGTGGCTTCCTTTCTTATTACAACAAACTGACGGGTGGCGACATCACGCCAGAAGAGTTGGGGTACTTCACACTTTTTGGCACGATGCAAATAGCAGTGCCAGTTCAACAATTTGTTTCACGTCGCGCGAATAAGGAGTACATGTTGTTGCTTCCGTACTACGTAGCTCAATCAAGTATGGGTGCGTTCCCAGCAATGGCGCAGCTCATGGGATATGCGGGGGTACCAGCATGATGACCAATCCGACTCTTGACGATCTTCTCGAAGGTCTGATCGTTTCTTTGGAAAACGAAATTATGCCTCATGTCAGCAGCCCGAAAGCACATGTGATGTGTCAGATGGTGCAGTCACTCATTCAAGAAGTGCGACAAGCTTTGCCCGTTTATGACACGTACGTTGCACAAGAACATAATGAAATGACTCAAGTTCTGCGTGATGTTGCTGCAGCGCTTGGCGACACAACTGGCCCTGAGGCTGATCGTATTCGTGCCCGCGCTACAACCCTTGGTGCGCTTGCAAATGTGCCAATGCCGGCTGATCAGGCACCAATTCGTGCGGCACATCGTGAACTTGGATATGCATTGCAAGATTGCATGACAGACCTTGACGTGCTGCAACGTGCGGGCAATACGCGCGCCGATACGGCACTTCAAGCAATTCGTGCGCATCTCTTGCCGCGCATTGTGCGTGACGTTGAAACTCTGACAATGGCTGGCGGAATGGCCGGCCGCGGCTAACTACGGCGTGGTGATGGAATCAAGTACTACTTGAATTCCCATGACATAGCTTTCGCCTGGCTTGCAATAATCAAGCGAGGCTGCAAGTTCAGCCACTTCAGCTTCTGAATT
>CAIYTS010000103.1 GCA_903929185.1 uncultured Acidimicrobiaceae bacterium | reverse complement strand
TTTGCGCCGCGCCTCACGAATGCAGAGACCCTCGCAACTATTTGTTGTGTGTGAAGAAAGTCGTGCACTCACCGTGAAAGATGTCGGACATGTTCTCGGTATGCCTGTGACACTTGAAATTCCCTACACGTCGGCAATTAGTCGTGCGGTAGATGCCGGAATGTTGCCATCACGTGCGGAACAACTGTTCGGCCCGTCTATGACATCGCTATAAACGCCATGCTTCATGGTCTCGGACCACTCCAAACACATCTTGATGACCCAGACATCAGTGAAATCATGGTCGTGGGCGGAAAACAGGTATGGGTCGAAGATGCAATAGGTCTTCGACATGTCGGAACACTTACTGATAGCGAACTTGCTATCAGTCTTGAACGTATTGCTCGCGCATCTGGTCGCAGACTTGACCTTCTCTCGCCCATTCTTGATGCACGATTGTCCGACGGTTCCCGCGCATGTGCAGTGATTTCACCCGTGGCTGTAGGCGGCACAACGATCGCAATTCGAAAGTTCTCGCGCCGCATTTTGCCGCTTGCTTCATTTGGCCCCACTGCATGTACTGACATCGTGCGTGACCTAGTCCAACAAAACATCAATGTTGTTGTGGCGGGTGCAACGTCGTCTGGCAAAACATCGCTTATCTCAGCAGTCAGCCAATCATTTGCACCAACTGAACGTATCGTCTGCGTGGAAGACACAGCAGAACTTCGATTCGCACATCCACATGTCGTACAACTTCAAACGCGTCCGGCTAATTCCGAAGGCGTGGGGGAAATCTCACTCCAATCACTTGTTCGCGCATCACTTCGGCTTCGGCCAGATCGCCTCATTGTCGGCGAAGTTCGTGGCGGAGAAGTTGTCGATATGTTGTTGGCACTGTCTTCAGGGCACCGTGGTTGTTGGTCAACCGTGCATGCCACGTCAGCAACCGAGACAATTGATCGTCTTGCTTCTATGGTGCTGCGTGATTCACCGCAGTGGTCACACGATCAAGCGGTCTCTACCATTCATGGTGCAGTTGGGGCAATCGTATTCGTGCAACGAGTTACGTCTCGCCGACGTTCAATTACCGAGATTGTTCGCTGTCATGGGTCAACAACTCATTCCGTGTACAGGGCAACTGACCATGCGTGAGTTGTTGGCCGGAAGCACAGTGACTATTGCATTCGCATGGTTTGCTACTCCACGATTCTTTCGCATAACTGATACGTACGAGATACAACGTCGCATGCGTAATGCCGACCTCGTACAGGGTCATATGAAAACTATGAAGCCGCCGCCGAGGTATCGGCATACGAACACCTCAACACTTCTTGACCACGCCACGCTCTGTGAATCTCTTGCTCGAGCGACGCGCAGTGGTTCTGCGCCTCATGATGCAATTCTTTCCAGCCTTCAGACTCATCGTTTCCCTCATCCGTGTTGGTCACTTCTCTATAACGAGATAACTGCCATGCATTCATGCGAAGAATCACTTGGTGTCGCTCGTGATTCTGCCGAGCCACAGAGCAATGATGCCCAGTGTCTTGCTCTTCTCGAATCGGCCATGGTCCACGGAAATTTCGTTCCCGCTGCACTGGATCATGCATCGTCCGTATTGCGTGAACGGGCCGCATGTACCGCAGAACTAGTCGTGGCGGCATCGCAAGCACAACTCTCTGCACGTTTACTGTCTGCATTGCCGTTTCTCTTTCTCGGTGGAGCAATCGTTCTGAGTTCACAATTCCGAGCAGAGATGTTTACTCCCATCGTCGTGGTGTCACTATGTATCGGTTTCTTTGTGAATCGACTTGGTTGGCGTTGGATTTCATCATTGATACGTCGAGCTGTCGGTGACGAACCTGATGACATCGGTGAGCTCACTGAACATCTCTGCGTGTCATTGCGTGCCGGCCTCTCCATGACACAGGCATGCGAGCGATGGCATGCGGTATCAACACTTGGCAGTTTGGTAGCTGACCACCTCAATTCCGGATTACCACTTGAAGAAGCCCTAATTCCACTGGCAACAACACATCACATCACCGGTAAAAACCTTGGCCAAACAATTGTGGAAGCCGAACGCGATGGGTTGCCAATTATCGAAACGGTCGCTCGGCTCGCAAGTGACCATCGCATTGAGCGACGCAGACACGTCGATACACGCATTCGACAATTGCCGACTCGCCTCTCTCTCCCGTTAGTGCTCTGTGTTCTTCCTTCATTTCTTCTGCTGTCTGTAGCCCCGCTCGTTCTTGCAAGCCTCAGCCAACTCTCTCTATCCCTTCCCTCAGTTACTCAATAACGAAAGAAGACACATGTTTCACCACTCAACAGAACGTTCTCGCGGTCAGGCAACAACCGAATATGCGCTGATCTTGCTCGTTGCAGCAATCATCGCACTCCTCGTCATCGCATGGGCGACAGCCGGTGGCGGGGCCGGCAAAATTGGCTCACTGTTTGACACGGTGTTCAATGGCATCTTTGATCGCGCATCAAACAGCACGCCATAACAATCGAGGTCAGGCAACTGTTGAATTCGCACTGATGGCACCGTTGGTTGTCTTGTGTGCTGTATTACTGCTGGCAACACTGTCGGTGTGTCTCGATACTTTGAGGTTGAGCGATATCGCTCGCAGTGCTGCCCGCTCAGCAATCACATCTGACAACCCAGTAGACGCAGTATCAGCAATTGCTGATCTCTCGCATGTCTCTGCACAGACAACAACTGATGAAGTAACGGGGATCATCACCGTTGACATCACCAAGAAAAAGAGATTTCCACTGCTAGGAAAATGGTTGCCCTCGCTCTCATTGCACGCAACTTCATCCATGATGCGAGAGCCCCCAATGGTTCTTGGGTAAACAAAACCGGAGCCCGCATTGCTGCGGGCTCCGGATGTTTTTTGGGGAGATAATCACACCAATTGGTGCGTGATGTTGTTATGCCGAAGCAGAAGTGTTCTTTGCAGACGGAGCACCTTGTCCCATTGGGCCATGTCCGCCAGGTCCGCGACCTTCGCCGCGCATACCGCCAGTAGGACCAACACGATTCACCATGGTGTCAAGGTTGGTCGTGAACTCAGCAATTTTTGCATCAGCTTCTGCTTGGGTGTGCTCACCTGATGTAACTTCTTCTGCAAGGTGTGCAGAGAAATCAGATGTCAGTGCAGTTTTCACATCAGCAATGTCAACACTCTGTGCCTTTGCAACATCAGCAAGTGATTTTCCTGAATGAAGTTGTGTCTTCAATTCGTCTTGTGTCAACTTCAATGTTGTTGCAAGTGTCGCAGACATGAACTTTCCGCCGCCCTTACCTTCATGACCACCTTTACCGCCTTCACCGTGTGGGCCACGTGCTGGTAAACCAGCGGTGGTCAACATGGTGTCAATACGTGATGTCACTTCAGCAAGTTCTGCTACACCTTCAGCTGCGGTGTGCTTTCCGGCAGCAACTTCAGCATCAATATGTGCCTTTACTTCTGCAAGAAGAGCGGCCTTCACTGTTGCAAGGTCAATGTTCTTTGCCTTGGCAACATCAGCAACTGATTTTCCAGATTCAAGCTCTGTCTTCAATTCTGCTTCAGTAATTCCCAAAACTTTTGAAGCTGTTGCAAGTGGAGATGGACGATCAGCTTTTTCGACTGACGGAGTGGTAGGTGTTGCACTTGCGCTCGGCGCTGCTGGAGTTGTTCCAGCGGCAGTGTCAGTTGGGAGAGTTGTCTCAGTTGCCTGTGCAACTGCAACAACATTGCTTCGCTGTGCAACTTGTGCGCTTGCAAAGCCGGTGATGCCGAGCACTGATGCTCCGGTTGCCACGATGAGCCCTGAGGCCACCGCAACTTTTGTTAAACGAGATTTGATCTTCATTGTTCTATTTTCCTTTTTGTGGGTGTACTCCAGAGTTGTTCTGGCGTGACTCCACTTTCACGGGGCTAGGTAAGAAGTAAACATGAGGAAGGTAAGAGGAAGTCAAGAATTGGGCCAAGGTACGGCAAACCGTTGCAAATCATGGGTACCGTGTCTTCATGGACAGCCGCAAAGTACTGATTGCCGAAGATGATTCCTCAGTTCGTAAGGCCGTTCAGAGGGTCCTTGAGCTAGAGAACTACGTGGTCACCGCTGTGAACGATGGACAGGCAGCCCTCGAGGCCCTTGCCAATTCACGCTTTGACCTTGCTGTGCTTGACGTGATGATGCCGTTTGCTGATGGCCTTACTGTGTGTCGTGAAGCGCGTCATCGCGGTATAGATATTCCAATCTTGCTGCTTACTGCGCGCGTAGAAGTAGGCGATCGAGTTGCCGGCCTTGATGCAGGCGCCGACGACTATTTAGTAAAGCCGTTTGTCATTGATGAACTACTTGCGCGCTGTCGTGCATTGCTCCGGCGTTCACAACCAACCGGCGCGAGTACGCAATTGCGCGTTGGCGACCTCACACTCAATTCACTGACACGAGAAGTACATCGTGGTGAACGAGTCATTGAACTTACAAAGACTGAATTTGATCTTTTGGAGTTGCTCATGCAACAGCCAGGAATCGTTGTATCTCGCGAAACCATCTATGAAGCAATTTGGGGATACAACTTCGAAACGAACTCAAAATCACTCGATGTGTACATCGGATACCTGCGTCGTAAGACAGAAGAAAACAACGAGTCACGTGTTGTGTTCACAGTGCGTGGTGTTGGGTACACGGTTAAGCAATCATGAATCTACGTACACGTTTCGTACTTGTCTCAGCAGGTCTTATGTTTGTATTAGCTACTGGCATGAGCATCGGTGCTTATCAAATCGCATCTAATCAACTACAAGGTCAGGTTGAAAACTCGCTAGATCAGCGTGCTTCGCGAATCCTCCAAATCATGAGCCAACGAGGCTTCAATTGGAACGATGCATTCGGCAAAGGCCCCGTAAATCAAGCGATTATGCAGACTGAAGTTGATGCCATCACACAAATAGTTCTTCCCAATGGTCAGGTCATTGGACGTCGTGAATACCCACGCCTGCCAATTGAAAATGGTGATCGCTCTCTGACAGTTAATGGCAAGCGAATTAACCGATCTTCCACCATCATCGACAATCACGAATTTCGAACACTTACTGTCATTGCAGATGACGGTTCACTCATTCAAGTTGCCAAAGACACCCAAATTCTTTTGAATGCACAACGTGGCATGCGTACATGGTTTCCTATCTATGCAGCTATCGCCGTAGTAATCTCTGCACTGTTTGGTTGGCTCTTTGCTCGTCGAATCAGTAAGCCCATCGAAGACTTGGCTCTTACAGCCGAATCAATCGCCGCAACTCAAGACCTAGACCGCACGATTCTCGTTTCTGGACGTGATGAAGTGGCACAGTTAGCCACCAGTTTCAACACCATGCTGGAGGCATTGCGAGGCAGTGTCGCCCGTCAGCGCCAGCTTGTTCAAGATGCAAGTCATGAACTTCGCACACCACTAACCAGTCTTCGTGCCAATACAGAATTGCTCGAGCGTGGCACATTGTCAGATACTGACCGCACTTCAATTTTGGCTGACATGCGCGCCGAAGTTGACGAACTTGCAGATCTCAGCGCTGAATTGAGCGCGTTGGCAATCGATAACAGAACCACAGAAGCGCCTGAATCCATTGACCTTTCAGATATCGCACACGAGATTGCCACTCGTGCATCCCGTCGGTCCGGAGCACCTGTAACGGTTCACGCGACTCCAGGCACAACTGTTTTTGCACGACCGCATCAACTTGAGCGCGCACTCAGTAACTTGGTCGACAACGCCATTAAGTTCACTAACGACAGTTCCGAAATTGAAATCCATGTCGGCTCATTCCGTGTGGAAGTTCGCGATAAGGGCATCGGTATCTCTGATGCTGACAAGCCTCTTGTATTCGACCGTTTTTACAGAGCAACAGCCACTCGCTCAATGCCAGGTTCCGGACTTGGTCTGTCAATCGTGTCGCAATTCGCGACAGATCACAATGCCAGCGCGTATGTCTTAGACAATGCTGGCGGTGGCGCAATCGTCGGATTGCAATTCCCTATTCCTACGGTTTAGGTAACTTACGAAACCCGCGGCGATCTTCTTGACGTTCGCGTTCTGTTTGTTCTTCTTCAACGTTTAGTTCTTCTGCAACCAGACGGCGCATTGATTCAAGACGTACAGCCGGCAGAGTTCCGGCTGCTATTGCGGCAGTTACTGCACAGCCTGGTTCATCTTGATGCTTGCAATCTCGAAATTTGCATGATCCGGCCAGGTCAAATACATCAGGAAATGCACGTTCAATTCCATTGCTACTTGTCCACAATGTGACAGCGCGTAAGCCGGGAGTATCAAGCAACCACGCATCGCCTGGCAATTCAATCAGTTCTGCAGCAACGGTGGTATGACGTCCACGTTGATCGTCTTCACGAACTTCGGCAGTGCGTTGAACTTCATGGCCGACAAGCGCATTCACCAGTGTTGATTTACCAACTCCGCTAGCGCCAATGAATGCAATCGTGGAATGAGGCTTTGCATACGCACGAATCTTTTCTAAGCCCTCATTCGTAATGGAACTGACGAGTGCAATATCAACATCAAAGGTAATTTCAGCGAACACCGCCCGTGCTGCTTCGGCCGCTTCTGGACTAATGGTGTCAGTCTTTGTCAAAACAAGAACCGGGGTTGCGCCACTATCAAATGCCAAAACCAACTCACGTTCAAGTCGACGCTGGTTTGGCGGAGAGTTCACCGAATGCACAAGAAATACGGTGTCAATATTCGAGGCGACAATTTGGCGCATGCCTCGTGCGCCCTCAAACGAGTTACGTCGTGTCAATGCGCTTCGGCGCGGATGCACCATATCTATACGTTCGAAATCAGCCGAGACTGACACGAAGTCGCCGACAGCAACTTCTACGCCAATGTTGCGCACTCGCACACTTTCGGCAGTATCCAGCAACACCGTGCTCCATCCGCGATCTAAACGCGTAATACGACCAGACAGCACCTGACCATCAGGCGTATTTGGTGGTGTGACATGTGTTTCCATCTACCGAAACGGTACCGCCATGTAGCCATCGCAGTGTTCTGTTTCGTAACCTAGACATGCACCCTTTCCCCCGAATAGGACCCTCATGCTCTCTTCACTTGCCCGTTTCTCTGTACGCCACAAGCGCATCGTTGTTTTCGCAATATGGATTCCACTTGCTATCGGAATGGTCGCGGCGAGTTCCACTATCGGCCCTGATTTCCGCACCGAAATGGCGATGCCACAAAGTGAAGCTCGCCAGGCTGAACATTTGCTTGCACAAGTCAACCCCAATCAGGGAGGCGTGTCGTCACAATTGGTCTTTCAAGTTTCATCATCAATCGATGACGCACAAGCCAAGAAAGCAATCACGGAAGCAATCGCCGCTGTTGATGCAATTGCAGATGTTGACATCAACACGCCATATCAAGTGCAGAGTCAGGTCAACAAAACTCGCACTATTGCTTTCGCGCAAATCAGCGTTCCACGAATGACGCAAGCACAATACAAGGTTCTCGGAACAAAGATAAAGACTGCAACTGCGTCACTTCGTGCATCAGGAGTCAACGTTGGTTACGGCGGAATGATTTTCCAACAAATGCAACTACCGAACACAGAGGCGCTTGGCATCTTGGCCGCAATCGTCATTTTGGTTTTAGCGTTCGGTTCCATCATTGCGATGGGTTTACCAATCGGAATTGCTCTGATCGGTCTGATCATCGCGACTTCTATTGTGGGAATTGTCAGCAACTTCATGTCTATGCCAGATGCAGTGACATCAATGGTCGGCATGATTGGGCTTGGTGTCGGTATTGACTACGCCTTGTTTATTGTCACGCGATTCCGTGAAGCGTTTCACGATGGTTTGACTGTTGAGGAGTCCATTGTTGAAGCAATTGATACTTCAGGTCGTGCAGTTGTCTTTGCGGGAGTAACTGTCATTGTTGCTCTTCTCGGCTTACTAGCTATTGGCTTGTCGTTCGTAAACGGACTTGCCGTCGGAATGGCGATTGGTGTTGCAGTGATGATCATTGCGTCAGTCACCTTGTTGCCGGCGCTCCTTGCCATGGTGGGTAGCCGAATCGACACAACATCACGTGCAGCTGTCGTATCACTCACGGCCATTGTTGCTAGCGGTTTTGTTGCAGTTTTCGCTAAGAGCCTCGCAATTTTCCTGATCGGTCTTGCGCTCGGCGTCCTTGGTCAATTGGCACGTTTTGTTGTTCCTGCATTGCGTACTGCAGTTCCACACCGCGCACAGAACGACCATCAAAACACCATCTGGTGGCGATGGAGTCGAGTCGTACAACACAGACCATGGATTTCATTTATTGCTGCGGCTCTATTCCTCATGACTCTCTCAATTCCTATGTTTTCAATCCGTCTCGGTTTTGGTGACGCTGGAAATGATCCAAAGTCAACGGACGTGCGCAAGGCATACGACATGATGAGCGAAGGTTTTGGCCCTGGCTTCAACGGTCCGCTGTACATCGCAGTCTCTGGTGACACTGTGAAAGATCAAAAAGCATTAACAGCTTTTGCTGACACAATCAGCCACACACCCGGAATGGCATTTGCTGGCGTTGCACCAATGAAGAGCGACACAGTTGCACTTGTGATGGCATACCCTGCAACTTCTCCACAAGATGAAGCAACGTCAACATTGGTACACACACTTCGCAACTCAGTCATTCCTTCAACCGGAGTGACTGCTCGTGTTGGTGGTTTCACGGCAGCATCTGTTGACTTCTCTGATTACCTCGGTCAACGTTTGCCATTCCTCATCGGAATCGTGCTGATCTTGTCGTTCCTGTTGTTGATGGCCGTGTTCCGCAGTTTGCTTGTTCCGTTGAAAGCAGTTCTTATGAACTTGTTGTCAGTTGGTTCTGCGTACGGAGTCATTGTTGCTGTCTTCCAATGGGGATGGGGAGCAAACTTGATTGGTGTTGGTAAGGCCGGACCTGTCGAGGCATGGGCGCCAATGTTCCTCTTTGCCATCGTGTTCGGTTTGTCAATGGACTACGAAGTGTTCTTGCTGTCGCGCATGAATGAAGAGTTCAACCGCACCGGCGACAATGCCACCGCAGTTGCTGATGGCCTGGCCGCCACCGCCCGCGTCATCACCGCCGCTGCTCTCATCATGGTCTGCGTTTTCGGCGCCTTTGTCCTTGCCAATGACCGTCAATTGAAGCTCTTTGGCCTCGGTATGGCCGTGGCTGTTTTCGTCGACGCCACCATCGTTCGAATGGTCCTCGTCCCCGCCACCATGGAATTACTGGGTGCCCGCAACTGGTGGATGCCCGCCTGGCTTGATCGCCTCCTCCCAAAGATCAACGTGGAAGGCAAGCACCACACGAAGCCGGCTCCGATACCCTGATGAAATAAGGGTTTGCGCCTATTGCCTTGACAAGGGGGTAGCAAATCACATAGCCCTGAAAAAGATATGGCCAAGTTTCTCGTAATAGTTGAGTCCCCCGCAAAGGCAAAAACGATCTCCCAATACCTCGGGCCGGAGTTCAACGTCCGCGCTTCAGTCGGCCATATTGCCGACCTTCCGAGCAAGGGAATGGCAGTCGACGTCGACAACGGATTCGCACCTACTTATGAGCTCACCGAGCGCGGCCGCACTGTTGTCAAGGAACTCAAAGATCTACTCAAGTCATCTGATGCCTTATATCTAGCAACGGACGAAGACAGAGAAGGCGAATCAATCTCCTGGCATCTGCTGCAACACCTCAAGCCAAAAGTTCCGGTGCACCGCATGGTGTTCCACGAAATCAACGCGAAGTCCATTCAGGAAGCTGTCGCGAACCCACGCGAACTTGATCAGCCACTTGTTGATGCAGCAGAAACTCGCCGCATCCTTGACCGCTTGTTCGGATACGAAGTGTCACCTGTTTTGTGGCGTCGCGTTAACCGCGGACTATCAGCAGGTCGCGTACAGAGCCCAGCGCTTCGTCTGATTGTTGAACGCGAATGGCAACGCATCAAGTTTATTTCAGCTGATTACTTCTCTCTTGAAGCCGTCACTGATACCGCGCCGTCATTCACTGCAAAATTGCTTTCTGTCAATGGCACTCGTATTGCAACAGGAAAAGATTTTTCTGAACAAGGTGTTGTCAACCCAGATGTCACCATTCTTACTGCAGCACGTGGTGCCGAGATAACCGCTGGCCTTACCAACGTTGATCTTGTTGTTCGCACTGTTGATGAGAAGCCGTACCGCTCTTCGCCGAAGCCGCCATTTACCACCAGCACATTGCAACAAGAAGCTGGTCGCAAATTGCGTTTGTCGAGTCGTCAAGTAATGAGCGCAGCGCAGAGTCTGTATGAGCGTGGATTCATTACGTATATGCGTACCGACTCTATTTCATTGTCTGACGAAGCAATCAACGAAGTGCGCTCATATGTGCAACGTGACTACGGCAAGCAGTTCCTTACTGATGGCCCACGTAAACACAATTCAAAAGTAAAGAACGCACAAGAAGCTCACGAAGCTATTCGTCCTGCATTGCCATTGCGTTCACCAGAACAACTTGGCGGTGAACTACGCGGGCAAGATGCTGGCGTGTATCGCCTCATTTGGCAGCGCACACTTGCTTCACAAATGTCAGACACGCTCGGCACCACTGTCAGTGTGCGCCTTGGTGCAACGGCAGCTGATGCTCAACGCACTGACTGCGAGTTCTCAGCAAGCGGTACCACTATTACGTTCCCTGGTTATCGCCAGGCATACGAAGAGGCTCGTGACGAAGATGAAACTCCAGCAGACGATGAAAATGCATTGCTACTTCCCGTATTAACACCAGGACAAAACGTTCCTGTTAGTGAGTATTCACCAACATCGCACTCCACTACTCCTCCACCTCGCTACACCGAAGCATCATTAGTGAAGGAATTGGAAAGTAAAGGAATTGGTCGTCCCTCAACGTGGGCAAGCATCATTTCCACCATGGTTGACCGTGGCCATTACTTATGGAAAAAGGGAACATCATTAGTTCCTACGTGGACCGCGTTCTCTGTTATTCGTTTGCTAGAGGAAAACTTTGACACTCTTGTCGATTACGAATTCACCGCCAAACTTGAAAATGGACTTGATGCCATTGCAAATGGTGAAGTGAAAAAAGGAACATGGCTTCATGATTTCTATTTCGGAATCGATGGAAAAGAAGGTCTGCACGGAATCGTTGCTGCCAAACTTGAAGGCGGCTCAATCGATGCTGCTGCTGTCAATACGTTTGAACTCGGTGCACACCCCGACACAGGTGAAGTGGTAATCGTCAAGCCTGGTTTGTACGGGCCATATGTTCGTTCTGGTGAAAACACTGCAAGTGTTCCCGACACAATGACGCCTGATGAACTCACTCTTGATGCAGCAGTCACATTGCTGAAAGCTCCGAAGGGTGACACCCCAATGGGTGAACACGAGGGCTATCCAGTATTCGCAAAGTCGGGTCGCTACGGTCCATACGTTCAGTGGGGCACTATGGATGTTCCGCCAGAAGGTATGGAAAAACCAAAGATGACGTCATTGTTCAAAACAATGAACATTGATCGGTTGTCGATGCAAGATGCACTTGACTTGTTGTCGTTGCCACGCACAGTTGGTGCTGACCCAACCGATGGCGAGCTCATCACTGCACAAAATGGTCGCTATGGCCCTTACGTGAACAAGGGTAAAGAAAGCCGCACACTTCAAACTGAAGAACAACTTCTCACTGTCACTCTCGAAGAAGCACTTGCGCTTCTTGCAACACCTCGCGTGTTCGGCAAGGGTCGCGCTGCCGCAAAGCCACCACTTCGCGAATTCGGCATTGACCCTGCAAGTGAAAAACCAGTTGTTGGTAAAGAAGGAAAATTTGGCGATTACATCACCGATGGTGAAACCAACGCCGGACTTACTCGCGGCGACCGCATGGAACAGATGACCAACGAGCGTGCATATGAATTGCTGCAATTGCGTCGTGAATACATTGAAGCAAACGGTGGACCAAAGAAAAAGAAAGCTGGCGGACGTAAAGCAGTTGCTAAGAAAGCGCCTGCAAAGAAGACAGCCGTGAAAAAAACTGCTGCTAAAAAAGCGCCAGCTAAGAAGGCCGCAGCAAAGAAGGCTGCTCCTAAGAAAAAGGCAGCAACAACTTCTTCGGATGACGAGTGAGCACTCCGTCATACATCGCGCTTGAGGGTTTAGAAGGCTGCGGAAAAAGCACGCACACCAAAAGACTCGGTGAACATCTGAATGCGGTGATCACTCGTGAACCAGGTGGCACACGAATCGGTGCACTTCTTCGCGCCATTTTGGCTGACCCAGAAAATACTGATCTGTCACCACGCACCGAAGCATTGTTAATGGCGGCAGACCGTGCACAACACATGTCTGAAATTGTCCAGCCTGCGTTAGAACGCGGACAACATGTTGTGAGCGACCGTTCTATTTATTCAACGCTCGCCTATCAGGGGTATGGCCGTCGTCTCGGCACACCGGATCTTTTGAATATCTCTACTTGGGCACTAAATGGCCGACTACCCGACATGGTTGTGTTTATTTCAGTACCTACAGACATTCTGAATGAACGTCTCGCCAAGAGAGACCTCGACCGGTTCGAACGTGAAGGCGCTGATTTCTTCGCCCGCATCAATGATGGATTCACTGAATTACGTGAAGCAGACCCCGATCGCTGGATTGTCATCGACGGCACCGTTCCCAAGGACGATGTCGAGGCAGCTATTCGCGTTGCCGTACTTGACAGACTGAATTAGTAGCCTGCCTACATGGCATCAATTTGGGATTCAGTGGTTGGCCAGGGCCGCGCCGTTGAACAACTGCAGCACGCTGCCGTCTCTCCCGTTCATGCATATCTCCTTGTCGGCACTGAAGGATGCGGCAAAGAAGAAGCTTCACGCGCATTTGCTTCCATGTTGTTGTCGGGTTCGGATGATCCAACAGAACGCATTAATGAAATGGCGATGCGTGGCGCACACCCTGATGTCCATGAAGTGCGTCGCGATGGTGCTTCAATTCTGAAAGAACAAGCAGAAGACATTATTAAGATCGCATCAATCACTCCTAGTGAAGGTGCACGCAAGGTCATCATTGTTCATGAAGTTCATCTCATGGCTCCTGCCACTGCCGCAAAACTACTGAAGACTGTTGAGGAACCACCGTCCGGAGTTTTCTTCATCATGCTTGCTGATCAAGTTGATGAATCTCTCGCCACCATTGCATCACGTTGCCTCACTGTGCATTTCGGTTTACTCGAGAATGCTGATATCGAACAGGCGCTTATTCGTTCAGGTATTCCACCAGCGCTTGCTAATGCAGCAGCGCAATCTTCAGCCGGCAGCATGTCGCGAGCCAAATTGCTCGCTTCAGATCCACAGCTTGCGCAACGGCGCGACTTCTTTGCAAACATTCCTCGCCGTATCGATGGCACTGGTGCAACTGTTGCAGCCATCGTTGAACAGATACTTGCACTCATCGATGATGCAGTGGAACCTCTTAGCAACCAACATGCACAAGAAGTTGTCGACACCGAAAAGACT
>CAIYTS010000102.1 GCA_903929185.1 uncultured Acidimicrobiaceae bacterium | reverse complement strand
CTGAACGAAGATGGTTCACTTACAGATGTTCAACAGGCATTTGTCAGTGAAGGCGCAGTGCAATGTGGCTTCTGTACCCCTGGCTTGGTCATGGCTGTGCATCATTTGCTTGACCACAACGATTCTCCTAGTGAACAAGAGATCAAAGAAGCATTATCTGGCAACATCTGTCGCTGCACCGGCTATGGCCGAATCTTTGCTGCTGTTGATTCTGTTATCTCCGTTCGAAAGAGCACATCGTCATGACAATTACAAAAACCCAACGTGACATTCTTGGTTCAAGCGCTCTTCGACCTGACGGTATTTCCAAGGTGCAAGGCGATTTCGCTTTCTCGTCCGACCTTCACGCAGAAAATATGCTGTGGGGCGCCACGCTTCGGTCTCCTCATCCGTATGCCCGCATTATTTCCATCGACCTCTCAGGTGCGTGGAAGATTGCTGGAGTTGAATGTGTTATCACTGCAGATGATGTTCCTGGTCAACTGACGTACGGACTCATCAGCGAAGATCAGCCAGTATTTGCTAAAGATGTCGTTCGATACATGGGTGAACCAATTGCTGCAGTTGCTGCAGACCATCCCGAGACGTGCCGCCGGGCGCTAGCTGCTATTCGTGTTGAGTACGAAGTTCTGACTCCCCTTACAAACCCCGAACATGCAATCGACGGATCCCACGAACCTATTCATCCTGATGGAAACATCATCCGACGTCAACGAATCGTTCATGGCGACGTGAATGCAACGGCACCAATTGTTGTTGAAGGCACCTACGACATTGGTATGCAAGATCAAGCCTTTCTCGGGACCGAATCAGCTCTGGCTATCCCCGATCACGATGGTGCCGGGATAGAAGTTTTCGTCGCCACACAATGGCTGCACGAAGACCGCAAACAGATGGCAAAGTGTTTAGGCCTTCCAGAGGAAAAAGTACGCCTTGTGCTCGGCGGAGTTGGCGGCGCCTTCGGTGCTCGTGAAGACATCAGTTTGCAGGTACACACTGCTCTCTTGGCAATGCGTACTAGTCGCCCAGTGAAGATGCAATACGGACGCGAGGAGAGTTTCTTTGGTCATGTGCATCGTCATCCCGCGCAGATCTGGATGCGACACCATGCAAATACAGATGGTCGAATTGTAAAGATTGAAGCGCGTTTTGTTTTCGATGGCGGTGCCTATTCTTCAACATCATCTGCAGTCCTCATCAACGGCGTCACACACACTCAAGGGCCGTACCAATGCCCCAATGCCATCGTTGATGGATATGCAACACGTACCAATAATCCGCCGTGTGGCGCAATGCGTGGCTTTGGCGTCGTGCAGGCCTGTTTTGCTCATGAGGGCCAGATGGACAAACTTGCTGCTGCAACGGGCATTGACGAGGTCGAAATTCGGCTACGAAACATTATTCATACTGGCGACACCATGATCACCGGACAAGTTCTTGAAAGCGTTGCTCCCCTCGAACGCTGCATCAAAGAAACTGCAGCCATGCCGTTACCGGCAGAGATGACAGCACATCCTCACGAACTTGACCTACCTGGAGGATCAGGTCGCACAGCGGACCGCAGAAACATCGTGCGCGGTATCGGCTGGGGCGTCAGCATGAAAAACCTGATGTACAGCGAGGGGTTTGATGACTACTCGACTGCACGATGCACTCTGACGAACGGATCAGTGGAACTGAAATTTGCAACTAGTGAAGTTGGCCAAGGATTTGTCACCCTTGCCCCTCAAATTGCACGTTCAGTTCTCGGTGTTGATGACGTCACGTACGACACCATTGACACTCAAATTGGTTCAGCCGGTTCAACATCTGCATCACGCCAAACATGGATGAGTGGCGGCGCAGTTGACGGAGCATGTCGCATGGTGAGAGAAAGACTGTTTGAACATGTCGGCTCAATGCACGGCATCGACCCAATACGTCTCGCGATCGACGACACTGATGTCATAGACACAATCGGAACCCTGCGAATTTCGGTCCAAGAGGCATCAGCAAATATCACAATTTCCGAAACGTTTGAATATCACCACCGCCCTACCGAAGACCTAAACGAAAATGGCCAAGGTAATTGTCACGTAGCGTTTGCTTTCGTTGCACACCGCGCCGTAGTCGATGTCGATGTAGAACTCGGCTTGGTCAAGGTTGTACAAATTGCAACTGCACAAGATGTTGGACGAGTACTCAACCCCATGTCTGTCACCGGACAAATTGAAGGTGGCATCGCACAAGGTCTCGGATTAGCAGTGATGGAAGAAATTATCGTCACAAATGGAATTGTTCGAAATCCAAGCTTTACCGACTACTTGTTACCGACAGCCCTTGATGCGCCACATGTATTGATAACCATGATTGAAGAACCAGATCCACAAGCTCCGATGGGAGCCAAAGGTGTCGGTGAAGCTCCGTGTATCTCTGTAACACCTGCAATCGTTGCGGCTATTCGCAACGCAACGGGCAAGACAATCGACCGATGCCCTGTCCGACCACAGGATATTTGCTTCTAAGCGTTACTTGCCAAAAACTGTGTCTGTGTAGGCGTTAGCGAAAGTACGTTGTGGATCTAGTCGATTACGCAGACTTATGAACTCATCCCAACGTGGATACAAAGTGGACAATTCATCCGCGTCGCGATAATGCATCTTTCCCCAATGAGGGCGTGCGTTGTATCCGCGAAGAATGTCTTCAACATCGCGAAAGAAGGGTTCAGGCTCCATTCCTTTGTATACGTGAACCGCAATGTAGGCCGAATCTCTGCCATGTGCCGTTGAGAGCGGAACATCATCTCCCTTTGTAAAGCGAACTTCAATCGGGAAATTCAACAAGTATCCCTTTCGCTCGATCATTGATCGAATGTCACGCAATGCGGGGGCAACGGCATCTACCGGTAATGCATGTTCCATCTCATAAAAACGCACAATACGTGGACTAGCAAAAATCTTGAAACTCTGATCAACGTATTCGCGAGAGCCAGAAGACGGTAACGCTGTGGCAAGCCGTGGAATCAACGAAGGGCGCGCTCGACCTACGCGACACAACGCTCCGAATGCATAGTTCTCCATAAAGGTCTTGTCTATCCAGCCTTTTACGCGCGGCAATGGAGCTAACGCATCGTCAGTCCGATTGTTTCGTTTCGTCAAGGCCCAGCGTGTGTGAGGAATCCAGAAAAATTCGAAGTGGTCATGAGCTGCAGCTAACTCATGGATATTTTCCAGTACCTCATCAAGTTTCATTGGCTGTTCGAGCGCTCTTAGACGAAACGAAGGAACAACTTGCAAGGTGTACTCCGTGATAATTCCAAGCGCACCGACAGAGACTCTTCCCACATCAAGAATGTCCGAATTGGTTGTGTCTGAACATTCAAGGATCTCACCATGACCGTTCACCAGTGTCATTGCGACAACTTGGCCAGCTAAACCTGTGAGAGCTTTCCCTGTTCCGTGAGTAGACGTTGAAATTGCACCAGCAACTGTTTGGTAGGCAATATCGCCCAAGTTTGCCATCGCTAGTCCTTCTGCATCGAGAAGTGTGTTCAACTCCGACAACCGCGTACCGGCCCCTACGGTCACCTGATTCTTCACATGGTCGACATGTGAAATTCCGGTGAGGTTGTCCAGTCGTACCATTCGGCCATCCGTGGCCGCCGCCGACGTAAAACTATGTCCAGAACCGACAGCCTTGACCTTTTCGCCCCG
>CAIYTS010000101.1 GCA_903929185.1 uncultured Acidimicrobiaceae bacterium | reverse complement strand
TGATCTAGAAATTGCGGGAGACCAAGCAGTTGATGCCACTGTCGGAGTAGACAGAGCAGAGTCACTGTACGAAAAGGTTTTTGTTGAATATGGCGACGACTCAGTTGCGCAATTGGGCGGCGTTCATCTGGCCTGCGAACAGTCATCGAATATCTTGACCAAGATTCTCGAGTGGGGCCGCCTCATGAGCTACCTCGAACAAAGCACCCGTTACATCGCATACGACGACAGGCTCGGCGGGCGTTATCGCTACTACCGGGATCCAGACATCTTGGAAGGCCGCTTTGGCACTCGTTACGTCGGAGACATGGATCGCATGTTTGATTCGTACAGCCAGCTTGCAGAGTTGGTAACAGAACATGTGCGTTCGACTGTCGTCAAAGGTCCGAAAGACAGCGATTTCGTCTTTCGCCAGGCAACCCGGGCAAAGGCACTCGATGCTGTTCGCGGTTTGTTGCCCGCATCTTCGTTGTCCAATGTCGGAATCTACGGAAGTGGACAAGGCTATGAACAACTCTTGTTGCGCATGCGAGCTCATCCACTTCCCGAGGCGCGGTACTACGCAGACATGATGTTGGTCGAACTACGCAAAGTGATTCCGTCTTTCCTTCGTCGAGTTGACGTTGCAGAGCGGGGAGTCAAATGGTCTGACTATTTGTCAACCAACACTGCGGCAATGACAGACATCGTTGATTCCATTATGGGAGACGCGATTGCTACCGACGTTGACGAAGTGACACTTGTTGACTTTGATCCAGATGGTGAAAACAAATTGGTCGCAGCCGCCTGTTATCAGTATTCACACTTGCCTGAATCACAAATTCGTATGCGTGTCGAAGCCATGAGCGTTGAGGACAAGACCGACATTCTGAATGCGTACATCGGTGATCGCGATAATCGACGTCACCGTCCGGGTAGAGCCTTTGAAAGTATCGACTACCGATTTGACGTGTTGTCCGACTACGGCGCTTTCCGCGACCTGCAACGCCATCGTTTGCTAACTATTGAGTGGCAACCTCTCACGCCCTACCACGGCTATGCCCGACCAGAGTTGGTCGATGCAGCGGGGGGAGCCGAGATGTTCGATGAAGTGATGGCTCGTTCCTCGTCTCTCTACGACGCCCTTGCCGCTGATTATCCGTATCAGGCCAGTTATGCCGTTTCCATGGCCTATCGCATTCGCTACGTGATGCAGTTCAACGCCCGTGAGGCGATGCACATGCTGGAACTGCGTTCAGGTCCACAAGGTCATCCTTCGTACCGCAGGGTGGCTCTGGAGATGCATAAACAGATCTCTGAGAAGGCCGGCCATCACGCCGTGGCCGCAGCGATGTCTCACATGACAACCGAAGCGCCAGAACTCGAACGCCTTGAGTCCGAACGTCGCGCAGAGTCCAAACGAACCACAAAAGACCTGTAATTCTTGCCGTGACAATCGTCACGCAAAAATTCTATTTTTCAAGCATTCGTCCCTTGGCACTGTTTTATGCCTAGTATCCCGCCGCGAGTCCTTGCACGAATTTAGGAGCACCTAGTGGCTAAGAAGAAGATTGAACCAACTGAAGTTGAGCTGGAAATTGACCTAGACGGCGATGAAATTGACGACCTCGAGGAATTGGAACTCGACGAACCACTCATCGAGGACGACGAAGACGCGCTCCTCGATGACGACGAAGACGACGACGATTCCATGGGCGCCACCATCGTGCGCAAACCAGGCGATGACGATGACGACGATGACGACATGGTTGCGCCTGACGATGTGGAAGAGGACCTTTCAAAAATACTCAAGGACCGTCTAGCCAGCGAAGATCTTCCGGCAGAAGAAGACGAAGTGCCTGACAATGAAGAGCGTTCAACAGGTGATGATGAACTGCAGCCAAAACGAGCAGATGAACTTCTCTGTAACAGTTGTTTCCTTCTTGTTCGCAAAAATGCACCGATGTGTCCCATCGGTGACGATGCGTGCCCCGTCTTTGTGAAGTAGCAAAATGGATCTCTCTACGTTCACCAAAGACTGTGCTCGTAGATTCAACAATCTTCTAATGTCGCTACAGAAACAAGCTCCATCAGCAAAAATGGTGGGGAAGTTTGCCGTTGATCAAGCTGTTAAGGAAGCGCGCAAGGTAGTGACGAAGCCGATGCCTAAAGACGACTCCTCCCATGACTAGCTTCGCTATCTTCGTGCGCCACGCAGAAGCGAATGATGCAAATGTTCTGAAGAGTCATCGCGAGTTTTCCGCACAAGAGGCAACACAATATCGAGGGTCAGTTTTACCGGCAGGCACAACCGATGGTCAAGGTTTTACGTTGGTTGCTGGAGTCGGTTCAACAGTGATGGGTTCTCTCGTTGCTTCGCCAAATAGCGCCGGCAACTGGTCGATTGACTTTGTGTTTGTAGAAACAGCCTGCAGAGACATCGGAATCGGAGATTCTCTGGTTCTGGCATGTCTTGCAGATCTGCAGCACCGGAACGCTACGTGGGTCCAATCAAGTGCCTTGCCCGGTGATCGGGCAATGAAGAATCTGTTTGAGCGACACGGTTTAGTTGCTCAAACAATCGTCGTTGGCAAGAAGCTCTAACGGCCCTTCCACTGAGGAGCGCGCTTTTCAATAAAAGCTGTGAGACCTTCTTTGGTGTCTTCAGATCTCAAGATGGGTGCGAATTCTTTATTCGTCATCTCGATGAGTTCTTCATCTGTTGAGTAAGCAGACGCGAGAATTACACGTCGACTAGCGGCCACTGCCATTGGTGCTGACAATGCGATCTTTTCTGCAAGTGCCATGGCGGCTGCAACTTCTTTGCCTGGCTCAACAACTTGGTTTACCAATCCGAGCGCATATGCACGATCAACGGACAATGGTTCACCCGTAAGAATTACTTCCATTGCAACGGCTCGACCTATTGCGCGAGGAAGACGAAAGAGACCACCAGCTCCGGCGATGAGGTTGCGCTTGACTTCAGCCAAACCGAATGATGAACGAGAGGTGGCAATGACCATGTCAGACGCAAGAACAATCTCACATCCTCCTGCGGTTGCTAAGCCGTCAACTGCAGCGATAATCGGCTTCACTCTGTCGCGGTACACGTACCCTGCGAATCCGCCACGCTTAGTGCCAAGACTTTGACCACCAGCACTCAGTGCTTTCAGATCTGCACCGGCACAAAATACGGGGGATTTGTGTCCTTCGGTATTTGCAGTCAATACTCCGACCCACACAGTGTCGTCAGCCTCAAGGCGGTCAATGCACGCTTCCATGTCAGCGGCCAACTCGTCGTTAACAGCATTACGAGCATCGGGACGATTGAGTGTGATGAGCGCTACGTTTCCGCGCACTTCATATGTGACCAGGTTTGACATGCCTCCACCGTAGTGAGAAGCAGTGACAGTGGGGAAGTTGAGGCTATTCAGCCGGTTCAGAGCTTGGTGCTGACTCAGCAACAACTGGTGCTTCGCTGACAGCGACCTGTGGACTTTCAACAACAGGTGTCTCTACAACCTCAGCAACAACTGGTTCAGATGCAGGTTCTGAAGCAATAGCCGGAGCAGGAGGTTTTGGTGCGACAGATGCTGGTGGCTTAGGACCACGACGAGGCTTATCAGCACCAGGCTTACCATCAGCAGATTTATTCAAGTCACCTGCACGCTTGTGTGGACCTTTGTCACCACGAGGAACTTGCAACGGACGCGGTGGACGAGCCTTCGGATCAACAGCAATGCCAAACAATGCAGCAATCTGAGGCATCAATGGCCCAAGGCGAGTCACTGTCTTCGTGAGATCTTCTGAAATCACAGTAGGTACAGCAGCAGGGAGAACCTTTGCATGAACAGGGGAGAAAGCAGCAGCTTCTAACAGCGCAATCCATCGTTCTGATGGCGCATCAGTAGTGAGTCCAGCAACAGTTGCAGCAACAACCTGCGCAGCGAGTGGAGCAGGAAAGGGAACCCCAGCCTTAGGTGGCTGAGAAGACAAACGCAATGCACGAACAACGCGACCGACTGACGTGGCAGCAGCAACATCATCAAGCCAATTCTTCGTTTCAGTTTCTTGACGAATAACGAGACCCTGCTTCATCTTTGCAACAAGTGCACGAGTTTCTTCATCAATGGCTACGAGCTGATCAGAAGTAACGACGATGGAACGCAAATCACGTAAATCAATGTCATGAATGATGGATTCAGCAGAAATAGCTTTGTCGCGCCATTCAGCCACGCGAAGACGAGGCAGCAGTTGTTCAGCAATTTGTAACAAGCCTTCAGCAGGGACTTTTTCTTTACCGGCAGCAACCGCGAGGCGATTCTGTTCTTCGATGGCAGCACGTACTGCTGGAACTCCACCATTAAGAACTGTCTCAGCGATTGTGCGATGAGCTTCTGGTAATTCGGCAAGCACAGCATCAACGTTTACGCGAAGTGGACGAATACGTTTTGCCTTTGGACGCTGTGGAAGTTCTGGCGGTGCATCGAAGAACTGACGACGAGGACGATCAGATCGGCCTTCGGCACCTTCCTTACGTTCGCCACGAGCGCGGTCACCATCTTTACGTTCACCGCGTGGCTTGTCTCCGTCTTTGCGTTCACGGCGAGGACCCTTGCGGTCATCTCCGCCACGTGAACCTTTTTTGGCAAGTTGCTGAGTGACAGGTTCAAACGCGCGAGTTGATGGAAGAATTTCGAGAAGTCCTGTACGAACGTTCTTGGCTTTAGGGGGCGTGATTGACAACACGCGGCTTCCATCAAGATCTGTTTCTACATCTGCACGCATGACGTCATTGACGCTTGCTCCGGCAGGGACGACTGAGTCGACAACTTCACCACGAGGTTCACGTGCGCCGGCGGCGCGCCATGTCCAAGTGCCATCTGGGCGTTTGCTGGTGAGTTCGATCTCGATACGACGTGACATAGGCATCTACGGTATCTCGGAAAAGCCCACGACCATCAGAGGACACAGATCTAGTTGCTACCGTGGCTCATGCCTATCTACGCACTCGGTGATCAAATTCCGTCCATTCACCCAACGGCCTATGTACATCCAGATGCTGTCATCATTGGATCAGTCACTATCGGAGCTCAGAGTTCGATATGGGCCTGTGCTGTCCTTCGTGGCGATGACGGAGCAATTGT
The DNA here is from genome assembly GCA_903929185.1 of uncultured Acidimicrobiaceae bacterium. Lineage (GTDB taxonomy): Bacteria > Actinomycetota > Acidimicrobiia > Acidimicrobiales > Ilumatobacteraceae > UBA2093. The sequence goes on along the minus strand of CAIYTS010000101.1, from coordinate 6,507 downwards.
CATCGGAGAGCGAACCAGCATCCAAGACGGCACTGTGGTTCACACGACTCCTATGGACCACACGACAGTTGGCGATGACTGCGTTGTTGGCCACCTCGTTCACCTCGAGGGGTGCGTCATCAAGAACGGAGCCCAAGTGTCATCCGGTGCGATTGTTCTCCATAGAGCCGTTGTCGGATCTGGCTCAATTGTTGCTGCCAACTCGGTGGTACTGAATGACACCGTGATTCCTGAAGGTGCCCTCGCGGTAGGCGCACCAGCCACCATTAAGGAAGGTCGTGCACGCAAGGCCGACATTGATATGGCAGTTCTTGCGTACCTCCACAAAGGCGAACGCTTCAGAGAACAGTTGCGCCGCATTGACTGATTCGCCGAGTGTTCCATCGTGGACCATGCTTGATTTTCTCGTCGCCACATCTGAATCAGAATTGCTTGCAGATCTATTGTGGAGCCTTGGAGTAGTAGCCGTAGAAGAACTCGAAGCGTCTGGCGATTTCGTCACATTGCGTACAAGCATGGGTGAAGATCATTCTGTCTCTCGTGATTTCATTCAAGAATCTTTTCCTGATGTCACAGTCTCGGTTGTACACATCGATCGAACGGTCGCCGACACATGGCGTGAACACGCAGTGCCAACTTGGGTGAACGATGATGTGGTGTTGTGTCCAGCATGGGTGCCATCTCCAGATGTACCGCATGTCATTTTCATAGAGCCGGCAGACACATTCGGATTAGGTAATCACACAACCACAGTGCTGGCGCTGCGATTAGGACTTCGACATGTAAAAAGAAACTCACGAGTGTTTGATTTTGGTTGTGGGTCCGGAGTTCTTGCTATTGCTGTCACAAAGATTCTGCAATGCGAAAGTTTTGTCTACGACATTGCGCACAACGCGCAAGAAGTGGTTCGTACGAATAACGAACTCAATGAAGTACAGACGACGTGGCTCAACGACAGCAAAGATCTGTCTGCCAATCTTGTCTTTGCAAATATTCTTGCCCCGGTTCTCATTGCAGAGTCAGACACCATCAAAGGTTCAATAGAACAAGCAGGGCTGATTGTTCTCAGTGGAATGCGCAATGAACAGGTAAGCAACGTTCTGCACTCATACAGCGACTGCGCCGAACTGGAGAGGGAAGACCGCGATGGATGGACAGCGGTGATTCTTCAGAAGCCGTGAGGCTCTACGAAATATTGCGAGAGCGCACACCAATAGGTGCGATAAGTCTGAAGCCAGCTGCATGGCGCTCTTCTTCAGATTCGCCGCCCCAAAAACCGTATTCACGATTGCTGCGGGCAAACTCACGACACGTTGTCATGACGGCACATGATGTGCACACTTCGCGAGCTTGTGCTTCACGTCGTTCGCGAGCTTGAGGGCGTTCGGCTGCCGGAGGGAAGAAGATTGTGGAGAGGCCTCTGCATTCGGCGTCTTCAGACCACGCTGTGTCGTTCCATTCCCGAAAAGAAAATAGTTCCCCTATAGACATTGTTGCCCCCAACTTCGCCGCGTGTGACACCACCATAGCCGAATTAACCCATTAGTCAATTCTGAATCGGTAGGTGCTCCTATTGCGCGGAAAAGGCAGCCAAAACCCCGGCAGCAAAGGCATCCACATCGTCGGGGGAGGTGTCCCACGAAGTCATCCAGCGGACTTGGGAGCGGGAAAGATCCCAGTCCCAGAAGAAATTCCAGGCTTGAAGTCGCTCTTTCACAGCCACAGGGAGGACGGGGTAGAGGCTGTTCACTGCAGGACGCACGATCTGCAATGACTCAATATGCGACAACGCGTTGTACAAGCGAAGTGCCATGGCATTTGCATGACCGGCAGTCTGAATCCACAAGTCATCAGTAAGGGCTTCGACAAACTGAGCAGCGGTGTATCTCATCTTCGATGGCAGCTGCGTGTTTTGCTTGCGAATAAAACCAGACCTGTCAGAAGCCACTCCTCGACGCAACAACACGGCCTCAGCTCCGAACATTCCATTCTTTGTTCCGCCAAATGAAACAGCATCGACACCAGCACCAAAGGTAAGTGCACGAAAAGTAGCGACGTCACCTCCGAGTGAAGCAGTGGCATTTGAAATACGAGCGCCATCAAGATGTACTCGCATGCCAAATGAATGAGCCGTGTCACATACAGCGCGAATTTCCTCAATGGAATACACAGTTCCAAGTTCAGTTGCCTGCGTGATCGAAACAACACCAGGCTGCACATGGTGAACATTTCCAAGAGCAGAAGCAGCAGCTGTGATGTGTGCAGTAGTCACCTTTGCGTCAGGGGAGTTCACATCTTGCAGCTTGATGCCCAACATGTGCTCGGGAGCACCAGTTTCATCAACATGAATGTGAGCCCACTCACTGCAGATCACTGATTCTGCTGATTGCAACAAACTTCCGAGAGCAACAATGTTTGCACCCGTGCCATTGAACGTGAACAGAACATCGACATCGGTACCGCATAATTCTTCAAACAAAGAAGTGGCATGCTTTGTTATTGCATCGCCGCCGTAGGCCATCATGTGACCAGAGTTAGCTCGCTCAAGCGCCGAGACATAGCGGGGGTGGGCGCCGCTGAAATTGTCGCTTGCAAAAAATCGTTCAGGTGCAGGAGGAAATGACACAAGATGCAGACTACCTGTCGTACTATTTCGTCATGACGATATCCACCGACACATCAGGGCAGCAGGGAATCGATAAGAGATGTCGATGGTGCCGGCATGTTTTGGCCGCGTCGTCTGGACCTGGCAGGCCCAAGGAATTCTGTAGTCAACGGTGCAGACAATGGGACTGGGTGTCACGTCAACGCGCATCAGAACTTGCATTGTCTGAGAATGAACTGGTGATGACACGCGACGAACTCGACGCACTGAAGGACCAGATCTATGTATTGCATTGCGCATTGCACGACGTACAAACGGATCTCACATCACCACGCCAAACAAAGGAAACCTTGCTGGAGATGCTTGGCTGGCTGATCCAGGCTGCCGAGCCCATCGCCGCAGCTTCTCTCACCCCTGCAATACGCTCATAATCTCCGTTATGTAATTATAGCCCGTTTAAATGCGGAGACATCACGAAACCCTTGTCCCCGCTGGCAATGACATCATGCGCCTACAGTGCACATATGCCCATCGCACATCTCGGTCCCGGACAAACTGCGCCAGCCATCCTTGAACATCTGGAATCTCTACGCACTGATGATGTTCGCTGGCGCGACGGTCGTTGTTTCACTCTGGCCTACAGCGCCGGTCCAGACGTATTGGCACTTGCTGAGGAGTCATACCGACGCTTCTCTGGCGAGAACGCCCTGAACACCAGTGCGTTTCCTTCCCTACGGGTCATGCAACAAGAAGTCGTTGACATCGTCACAGGCTGGACCCACGGTGATGACGCCACAGCCGGGTTTATGACCTCGGGTGGCACCGAGAGCCTCGTGCTCACCGTACGAGCCGCACGCAAGCGCGCAGAGCGTGAAGGGCGCAATCTGCAACGCATGAACATGGTTCTCCCCGCGTCAGCCCACGCAGCATTTGAAAAGGGTGCCGATTATTTCGACGTAGAGAGTCGGCGCGTACAGGTTGGTGCCGATTGGAAGGCAAATGTCAATGCAATGCGCGATGCATGTGATGACGAAACAATTCTTATTGTCGGATCTGCACCCCAGTACCCACAAGGAGTGATCGACCCAATCGCTGCTATTGCCGAAATTGCAGCGCAACGAAACATCAATTGTCATGTCGATGCATGCATGGGCGGTGTCACACTCACCTATTTGGAACGTCTCGGAGAACCGATCGAACCCTGGGATTTCCGTTGTGACGGAGTGACATCAATTTCTGTAGATCTTCACAAGTACGGGTACACATCAAAAGGCTCAGGCGTATTGCTGCATCGCAATAAGGCTCTTCGCAATGATCAAACATTCATTACAGACAATTGGCTCGGCGGCCTGTACGGCTCGTCAGGAATTCTTGGTACCAAATCAGGCGGGCCAATCGCTTCGTCGTGGTCTGTGATGCATTATCTCGGTGACAACGGCTACGAGCGCGTAACGAAAAGTGCACGCGAATCAACAATGCGTATTTACGAACATCTACACGCACATCCAGATCTCGTAGTGCGCGGACTCCCCGAGTCGACTCTGATCTCCTTTGGCACAAAAGACACAAATCGTCATGACGTATTTGCCATCGCTGATCGACTGATTTCTGCTGGCTGGTATCTCGACAAACAGACACCACCTGCGAGTATTCACCTCACGGTGAACGCGATTCATGCTCCCCTCGTCGACGAGTTCTTATCGCATCTTGACACAGCAATCGATCAGGTTGGTCCCCAAAAAGGAACGAGCGGCGCATACGCCACAACAGAATGACCCTCCCCCCTTCCCCGCCGACTACGGTGTAGAAAAACGTCTACTTGGGAGAGTGTGTGCCGGCAACGGTGCGCCGCCGAAGGAGCAACCACCCCGGAATCTCTCAGGCACAGGGACCAGGTAGACGCCGAACGCTGGAAAGAGAGGGCTTGCCCTCCACCGACGGGGAAAGCCATTTCGATGGCGAAGCTCTCAGGTACAAAAGACAGCGGGGGTCACAGAGTCAATCGGATTACTAATGACCTCTACCCAACGCTCACTTACCACGCCTGAATTTCATGCGGACCATTTTTCTCATCGACATCTTGGCCTGAACGATGCTGACAGAGCAACCATGTTGGCCGCTATTAGCTACGCAAGTTCTGAAGAACTTCTTGATGCCACCATCCCCTCTTCGATTCGTTTGCGCACGTCGATGGCACTTTCATCACCATTAACAGAGTCAGAAGTTCTTCCCGTTCTGAAGTCAAAATTCGCATCGGACGTTCACCGAACATCGTTTATCGGTCAGGGCTATTACAACACCATCACTCCAGCAGTAATCAAGAGAAATGTTCTGGAAAATCCAGCGTGGTACACGGCCTATACGCCGTATCAACCTGAAATTAGTCAAGGTCGACTCGAAGCCATTCTGAACTTCCAAACGATGGTGACTGAACTGACGGGACTTCCACTCGCCAATGGCTCTCTTCTCGACGAGGCAACTGCAGTAGCCGAAGCAGTAACTATGGCTCACAGAATTAGTAAGTCGAAATCAGATTCTGTATTCGTGGACAACAACACTCATCCGCAAACACTCGCAGTACTTTCCACACGCTTAGAACCCATCGGCATCTTGATTGAACTCGGAGATATATCTACGTGTGATGCTTCACAGTATTTTGCTGTGGTTGTGTCTCTTCCCGGTAGCGATGGGCATATACGTTCCTCCTCCGCTCTGTCTGCCCTCACCGAGCAAGTACGAGCCAACAAGGCAATCTCCATCGCTGTTACCGATCTTTTGGCGCTTGCACTGATCACCCCGCCAGGACAACTTGGTTTTGATATCGCGGTTGGGTCATCACAGCGATTCGGCGTACCAATGGGATTTGGTGGTCCGCATGCTGCATTTATGGCCACTCGCGATGAACACGCACGCGCACTACCCGGTCGCTTGGTCGGTGTCAGCACAGACACCGAAGGACGACCAGCGTTACGTCTGGCATTACAAACACGTGAACAACACATTCGTCGCGAAAAGGCAACAAGCAACATCTGTACAGCTCAAGTACTTCTCGCCAATATGGCCGGTATGTACGGAATTTGGCATGGCCCTGAAGGCCTCACACGAATTGCTCGCCGAGTACACGCACACGCACACACGATTGCTGCGTCCTTCTCTGCGGCCGGACTCTCCGTTAGACATTCAGATTTCTTCGACACCGTTGCGTGTGATTCAGCTGACGCATCCGCGATCGTACAGCGGGCGCGTGATGCAGGCTTCAATATTCGTCTCGTCTCTGACACAGTCTTTTCACTGAGTGTCGACGAAACGACCACTGACTTAGGAGTTTCTGAACTCTTACAAGCAATGGGCGTAGCTCTCATCGCTACATCTGGGGTTCGTGCAGCGAAAGAGCTTTTCCGCACTGACACATTCATGAAGCAATCCGTGTTTCACCGTTATCACACAGAACACGAAATGCTTCGATACCTGCGCGGTCTAGCAGACAAGGATCTTGCGCTCGACCGCACAATGATTCCGCTCGGTTCATGCACCATGAAATTGAATGCCACGACAGAAATGGAACCAGTCACCTGGCCTGAATTCTCTTCACTTCACCCATTCGTTCCTGCTGATGAGTCTGTAGGCATACGCACGGTGTTATCAGAACTAGAAGCAATGCTTGTGGAAATCACCGGCTACGACGCAGTAAGTCTTCAACCAAACGCTGGGAGCCAGGGCGAGTTTGCAGGCCTCATGGCGATTCGTGCGTACCACCGCTCGCGCGGCGATGTACAGCGCACCATTTGTCTGATCCCATCGAGTGCACATGGCACTAATGCTGCAAGTGCAGTGATGGCCGGAATGTCAGTGGTTGTCGTTGCATGCGATAACAACGGAAATGTTGACGTGGCTGACCTGAC
>CAIYTS010000100.1 GCA_903929185.1 uncultured Acidimicrobiaceae bacterium | reverse complement strand
CACCATTAAGCAAGTGAATGAATCAGAAGTTGTGGTGTCAACGCCGCGCCGCGAAACATTGCGTGCTGTGCAAACTCCTCAAGCGTTTCGCGCGGCATCATTGCGACGCGCGCATGAACAAGGTGGCGAAGGAACCGACGATGCAGCTCTTATCGAGCGCGTTGGAGGCGAAGTCGTTGTTGTCGAAGGTGAAGTAGTGAATCGCAAGATCACCTCGCCAGAAGATCTTGAGTGGGCAGTAGCTCACGCGAACAGATTGCTAGCTGGAGAAATCTAATGGTCGACATTCGTGTCGGTCAGGGTTTTGATGTCCACCGCTTTGCAGAAACAACAGAGCCCGGCCGCGTACTAGTTCTTGGTGGCGTCACATTTCCTGGCGAGCGCACACTTGTCGGTCATAGTGATGCCGATGTCATTGCACATGCAGCAGCAGACGCGCTGTTAGGTGCAGCTGGTCTAGGCGATATTGGCCAGCATTACCCCGATACCGACCCAGCATGGAAGGGCGCAGATTCTCTTGCGATTCTGCGCGATGTCGCAAGCAAACTTTCAGTTCTTGGTTGGCGCATTGGCAATGTTGATTGCAGTGTCGTGTGTGAAGAACCACGCATCGCACCTCATCGCGATGCAATGATTGCATTGTTGTCAGCAGCTGCTGGCGCACCTATTTCAGTCAAAGGACGCAGGGCAGAAGGCCTTGGTTCTATTGGCCGTGGCGAAGGTATCGCCTGTTTCGCATCAGCTCTCATCATGAAGGAGTCATAGTCATGGCACCACGTAAACCAGTCAAATCAAGTAGCCCCAAAGTGAATACCGGTAAGCCAGGTCGCGCTGCAGGCGGTCGCGACACGGGAAGTGGAAAAGGTGGCGGAAAGCCACCAAGCACTGGTCGCAGTAGTGGTTCGTCGTCTCGCAGTAGCGGCCCACGCGAAGGTGGACCTCGCGGTCGGCCTATTCGTCAATCCGATGCACGTCGCAGCGCACCTGTTGCCAAAGGTCTCGGTGGCGAACAAATTGAAGGTCGCCAAGCTGTTCGTGAACTACTGATTGGTCAGCGTCGCAAAGTAAAAGAAATTTGGATTGCGCAAGATATTGACCCTGCAGCGATCATTGATGACATCATGCAAATTGCAGATGCTGCACGTGTAACAGTTGTCGAAGTTCCTCGTCGCACGTTAGAAGACACGGCACGCAGTGAAGCACCGCAGGGAATCATTGCGTTTGCGCAACCGTTAGAGGAAGCAGACTTCAATGCACTGATGACAAAACGAAATGGTGTGATGCCATTTCTTGTTGCAGTTGATGGTGTGACAGACCCAGGCAACCTTGGCGCGTTATTGCGTTGTTGTGATGGCGCAGGTGTCACTGGTGTGATCTTGCCGAAGCATCGTGCCGTGCATGTGACGCCCACCGTCGCCAAGACTTCTGCCGGAGCTATTGAACACGTGCCAATGACATTGGTGCCAGGCCTGCCAGTAGCAATCACCCAAATGCGCGATAAAGGCATCTGGGTAGTGGGGCTCGATGACTCGAGCGAAAACACCTTGTTCGACATCGCCAACTTCGCCACCGACGGCATCTGCATCGTCCTTGGCTCTGAAGGCACAGGCCTTTCCCGCCTGGTGAAGGAGCGTTGTGACACGGTGGTGAGCATTCCGATGCTTGGACAGGTCTCGTCGCTCAACGTGTCGGCGGCAGCTGCCTTGGCAACCTACGAAGTGACCCGTGCGCGATTGGCTTCTCCCGCCTAGGATTGTCCTTCACCTTGCCGGGTTAGCTCAGTGGTAGAGCAACGCACTTGTAATGCGTAGGTCGTGGGTTCAATCCCCACACCCGGCTCCATTCGCCCGTATCGGGGCCAGCGACCTGTCGATTTCCCTTACGCAGTAAGGAAAATCAGGGTGTCATACCCCTGTACCCACATAGGAACTACCGTGTGGGCGTCTCCTATTTCTCTCTCGGAGGACCTTTTCCATGAGTCAGCAAAAACCAGGCGCCAAGCGCCCATCACTTTCATCTCCCAGCACAGGCACTCTCGGCGCAGCCGTTGCGGTCGTTGCCCTGGTGCTCGGATTCCTTATTCTGCGTGATGTCCGCGGAGACGGTGGCGCTGCCACAGTCCCTGTCGGCACAGCAGACCCAAGTGGCGTCACGGTGGCACCTGGCGGATCAGTTGATCCAGCCGCGCCAACAACACTCGCACCATTCAGCATCAATGGTTTCAAGATTCAAGTTGCGAACGCTTCAGGACTTGCCGGTAGTGCTGGCGACATGACCACCAAGTTGCAAGACCAGGGTTACGTAGTACAGGTTGCAATGAACGTGGCTGCTGGCACTGCTAAGCGCGCAAAGACCGGTGTCTTCTATCTCGCTGGCTGTGAAGCTGCTTCGCAGAACGTGGCTGCAGTTCTTGGTGGCAATGTTGAAGTTGCTGCCATGCCGCAACCAATTCCTGTGGAAACTGGTTCAGTCGGTGAAGCATGCATCTTGGTATTGCTCGGAACTGATCTTGCGAACAAGCCACTTGCTGGCGTTGTTGGCGGAGGCAGTGGTGCTGCAGCAACAACCACAACGGTTGCTGGTTAACAGTTACGAATTTTGCAGCATCTCACGTGCTGCTTCTTCGATACAACGCAGGACATGAGTCATTGACTCTTCTGCACCAAATTTTTGCGTCAAATTAGTGACGCGGAGATCTGCATATAGCGATGAGTCCATTGCTTCGTCAATGTCGCCGACAATCGCAGAGACGTTTGTTTTCGACTCCCGCGCATAATCACAGACACTTCCAACAACTTTTCCATCAAAACTTGTGTCATCTAGCAAACCTTCGCCAGTGATTATTAGATCAGTGTTCTGAATCGCCTCGTCGAAGTCCACTTCTTCAGCAACGATGTCGAAGCCAGGCATCAGTGTTGCACCTAATGCAGCGAGTGCGCCTGCGAGTCCGCCTGCTGCACCAGAGCCCGGTAATTCTGCAACATCAATTCCGTATTCAGATGAATACATTTGCGCAAGTCGTTCTAACCGGCCAGTAAGAAGATTCACTTGTGATTTGGTTGCGCCCTTTTGCGGGGCAAAAACTTTGGCCGCATCGGTGAACAGCGTGTCGACATCGCATGCAACGAGAAAGTCAACCGCAAGTAAACGTGCTGGTGTACTGATGGCACGCAATGCACCGTACCCACCATCAGTTGTTGCTGATCCGCCGAGACACACAATGATTTTCTTTGCGCCTTCGTTGAGTGCGATGTCAATGAGTTGGCCTGTGCCAGTTGTTGATGCGGCCACTGCATCATTCTGTGAAGCTCCACCAACAAGAGTGAGTCCAGATGCACGTGCCATCTCGATGACGGCAACGCCTCGGTGCAAGCGCCACTCGGCTTGAACAGGGTGGCCCAGTGGTCCGGCAACAGTGGTGACGCGATTTGCGCCACCGAGAACTTCGAGCGTGCCTTCTCCGCCATCTGCCATGGGCATTTCGACGCAGTCAATGTTGAGGTTCCAACAGGCATGGCCAATAGCTGCGCACACCTGAGCAGCTGATGCGGTTCCTTTGAACTTGTCGGAAGCTGCAAGTACGCGCATGTGCATACCTTACGGGGCGCATAAGGTTGCGCCATGAGTGAATTGACAAACCTTGATGCAGTCGACCAAGCCGGACTAGTTGCAAGCGGAAAAGTTTCTGCTCGCGAACTGATTGATGCAGCGATTGCTCAGGCAGAGGCGGTCAATGGCGATATCAACGCAATTATTCATCCACGGTTTGAACGTGCACAAAAAGAAGCAGACTCTGGATTGCCTGCTGGGCCATTCACGGGCGTGCCGATGGTCTTGAAAGATCTTGGTGCTCCACTTGCTGGTGAACCGCACCACATGGGAACGCGGTTCTTGAAGAACGAAAAATACATTGCGTCGCGTAGCAGTTACTTAACGCAGCGCTTCTTGCGCGCTGGATTTGTTGTGATTGGTAGAACCAACACTCCTGAATTCGGAAACACCATTACTACCGAACCGTTGTCGTACGGGCCTACGCGCAACCCATGGAATCTTGAACACTCAACCGGTGGTTCCAGTGGCGGGTCTGCAGCAAGCGTTGCAGCACACATCGTTTCAGTAGGACACGCCAATGATGGTGGTGGCTCTATTCGTGTACCAGCAAGTGAATGCGGTCTTGTCGGGCTCAAGCCATCACGTGGCCGCGTGAGTAAAGGTCCTGATCTTGGTGAAACGTGGATGGGAGCAACCATCGATGGTTGCGTGACTCGTACTGTGCGTGACACCGCTGCAGTTCTTGATGTGATTTGTGGGTATGAATCGGGCGACCCGTACACCGCACCTCCCTTTGCGCGACCACTGTCGAAAGAAGTTGGCGTGAACCCTGGTCGATTGCGCATTGGCATTCTTGATCATCCACTGTTCAGTTATCAATTAGATGATGCTGAGTCGCGCGCATCAGTCGCACGTGTCGCAGATCAGTTGACTGCGTTAGGTCATGATGTTTCAGTTGCATGGCCAGAGCATTTGAACGATGAATCAAGTGCGGGGAAATTCACCGCAATTGTTGCGGCGTGGACACATCGAGACGTTTCGACGTTTGAAGCAATACTTGGCCGCACAATTGGTGAAGGCGATTTAGAACCAGACAACATTCGCATGCGCGAAATGGGTAGGGCAGTTACAGCGGAAATGTATTTAGCAAATATGGAATGGCTGCATGCATGGTGCAGGCGAGTAGTGCAATGGTGGGAACCAACGGATGGCTCGAAGGGTTTTGATGTTCTTGTTACGCCGACACTTGCTGGTCCACCGCCACGCATTGGTCATCTCAGTGGCGAAAACGGTGGACGCAATTTGCGCGAGATCATGGCGTACACATCGCAGTTCAACCTGACAGGTCAACCGGCAATCAGTCTTCCGTTGCATTGGTCAGCAAGTGGGCTTCCCATGGGCGTTCACTTTGTGGGTGCGCCATTTCGCGAAGATGTGTTGGTGCGACTTGCATCGCAATTGGAAACTGCAATGCCATGGAGCGGCATGGTTGCTCCTCTGGTGGCGAATCCCTAGTAGTTCGGTAGGGTTTGCTTATGGCCGTGACCGTTCGAATCCCCACCAATATGCGCCCCATCTCAGGTGGCGCATCCACCGTTTCTGTGGAAGGTGCCACCTTGCGCGATGTGCTTGTGGCCCTCAATGCAGCCCATGCCGGCTTTAATGACCGCCTGTTCGACGCCACCGGCGAACTGCACAAGTTTGTCAACGTCTTTGTTTCTGACGACGATGTTCGTTATTTGCAAGGCTTAGACACCCCTGTTGCCCCTGGCGACACGGTCTCCATCATCCCTGCGGTGGCCGGCGGCCTCTAATTCTCAGGTACTGCTCCCTCGGTGAGGGGTAGTGGCGTTAGCAGTCTCAACGGTAGAGTGCTAGTCGTCTGTTCCAGTGTGAAAACACCTCCCGAACAGGCCTATCCCCATACCTACGGAGGAAAATCCCATGGCAAAGCTCATTGCATTTGATGAAGAAGCACGGCGCGGTCTTGAAGCCGGCATGAACAAGTTGGCTGACGCCGTTCGCGTCACGCTCGGACCTAAGGGTCGCAACGTCGTTCTTGCCAAGCAGTGGGGCGCACCAACAATCACAAACGACGGTGTTTCCATCGCAAAAGAAATCGACCTTGAAGATCCATACGAGCGCATTGGTGCTGAGTTGGTCAAGGAAGTTGCAAAGAAGACCGACGATGTTGCCGGTGACGGAACAACAACAGCAACAGTTCTTGCATGGACCATGGTTCGCGAAGGACTTCGCAACGTTGCTGCCGGTGCAAACCCAATGTCTTTGAAGAAGGGCATCGAAGCTGCCACTGCAGCTGCAATTGAAAGCATTCGTGCACTTGCAAAAGAAGTTGATTCAAAAGAGCAGATCGCACAGGTTGCATCAATTTCAGCTGCCGACCCAGAAATTGGTCGCATGATTTCAGAAGCAATCGACAAGGTTGGCAAAGACGGAGTTATCACCGTTGAAGAAAGCCAAACATTCGGAATGGAAATGGACCTTGTAGAAGGAATGCGCTTTGACAAGGGCTATATCTCGCCATACTTCGTTACAGATACAGACCGCATGGAAGCATCACTCGACGATGCATACATCCTTTTGGTGTCAAGCAAGATCACAAACGTTCGTGACATGTTGCCAGTACTTGAAAAAGTAATGCAGAGCGGTCGCCCGTTGGTCATCATTGCTGAAGACATCGAAGGCGAAGCACTTGCAACTTTGGTAGTCAACAAGATCCGCGGAACATTCAAGAGCGTTGCTGTCAAGGCTCCTGGTTTCGGTGACCGTCGTAAAGCAATGTTGCAAGACATTGCAATTCTTACTGGTGGCCAAGTCATCAGCGAAGAAGTTGGTCTCAAGCTTGAAAACGTCACTCTTGACTTGTTGGGAACAGCAAAGAAGATTGTCATCACAAAAGATGAAACAACAATCATCGAAGGTGCCGGTTCAGACGATGACATCAAGGGCCGTATCAGCCAATTGAAAGCTGAAATTGAGAACACCGATTCTGACTACGACCGCGAAAAGCTCCAAGAGCGTTTGGCCAAGTTGTCTGGTGGAGTTGCAGTCCTCAAAGTGGGCGCAGCTACTGAAGTTGAACTCAAAGAGAAGAAGCACCGCATTGAAGATGCAGTCAGCACCACAAAAGCTGCCATCGAAGAAGGCGTTGTTCCTGGCGGTGGCGTTGCATTGCTTCGCGCACAAGCTGCTGTCATCGTTGCTGCTGAAAAGCTCACTGGTGATGAAGCAACTGGCGCACGCATGGTTGCTCGTTCACTTGAAGGTCCTCTCAAGCAGATCGCTGAAAACGCAGGCCTCGAAGGTGGCGTTGTTGTTGAGCGCGTGAAGAACTTGAAGGGCAACGAAGGACTCAATGCCGCCACTGGCGAATACGTTGACCTCGTAAAGCTCGGAGTCATCGACGCAGCAAAAGTAACTCGCTCTGCATTGCAGAACGCAGCATCAATTGCAGCATTGTTCCTCACCACCGAAGTTGTAATTGCTGACAAGCCTGAATCGGCTGGCGGCGGACACGACCACGGCGGCGGAATGGATGACTTCTAGACCAACGTCTAGAAGTACTTCAACCCTTCATTCTTGATGTCGCGCGTCATCGCTCTCGTTAGCGGTGCAGAAGCGCGAGAATTCGATACAGATTTACCGTATTTGTCGCGCGCCCTTGGCGATCGTGGCATCATCACGGAAGTAGTTAATTGGGATGACGTGTCTATTGATTGGTCGCGCTACTCAATGGCGATTGTTCGTTCCCCGTGGGACTATCACCGTCGGTACCCGGAATTTCTCACGTGGTTAGATGCTGTCTCAGCTGCAACGGTGTTGCAAAACTCTGCAGACATCATTCGGTGGAATACCAATAAGGAATATCTGACTGAATTGGTTGATGCCGGAATCGGCATTGTTCCCACAACATTTGTTCATTCAGCAGAAGAACTTGTCACCATTACCAATGAGGGCATGTTGGAACGCGACATTGTGGTG
>CAIYTS010000099.1 GCA_903929185.1 uncultured Acidimicrobiaceae bacterium | reverse complement strand
AGAAGATCAAGCATTGTTCGATGCGAATAGTAGGCAGGCACGCCGGCCCAGATGGTGGCAACACTGGCGCCCACTTCAGTCGTGTCGCGCATGGTTTCAACGGATTCGGTAACAAAAAGATTTGTACGCGTTAGAAGTAGGTCACTGTGTCTTTGCTGTTGCGCCATTGGATACGCACTGACGATGAGGCACACTGCCGCTACTACTGCTCCGGCAACATAGCCATCACGAGAGACGAAAGATAGAACAAAGATTATGAGGGCACAGAGAATTGATACTGCAGCCACAATGTAAAAGTGTTTGTTGGAGAATCCGAACGGATTAACTGTGATGCCGGCGCCAACTGCTGTGAGCACTAAAACTATGGAAATAACCGCCGGGGTAGCACGTTTGCGAAGAGAGTTAAAAGACAATCCGACAACGAGGGGAACTAAGGGAACAATTGTGGCGTAGAAGCGATTGAGCATCTCGCCTTCCCATGCGTCGCCTCCGATGTATACGGCATACGCAGCCATCGCCACAAACATTGCTGACGCAATAAACACAACTCGCCGCTGGAACTCTGTAGATCGCAATTGGCTGATAACGGCGATTGCAATGATTGCGAATAGCACCGAAGTTTTAGCGCTAGAGGCCAGGCCGCGTGAGATTCGATCAATCGGTGATACGCCGTCCATTTTCAGGTGATACGTGTTCGGTAACCAGCTTCCCCAGTACAGCTTTTGAGCGAGGCACACCGTTGCAGCAGTCGCAACAACGATCGCGCCGTAAAGGGCAACAAGCCGCATTTTTATGTAGGCGGGTCCCCACAGCAGAAGTGCTGCAACCGCAACTACACAAAAGATTGTGAAATCAAATCGCGTGGCGATTCCTAGAACGATCGGGAGAATCATAGAAAAACTGATGCGGACTCTGCCGTCCCGAATGTGGTTGACGGTTGCTCGTAACAGAAGGAGACAAAAGAATGTGAGTACTCCCACTTCCATTCCTCGAAGTGTCCAGTACGTAAGCGGATACAGAAAGGGCAGCGAACCTGCTGAGAGAACTGCAATCAGGTGATTGTTACCAACGCTATGGGTGTGCACTAAATCAAAGATGATCCAGGACGAAGCAAGAATGAGAAGAACTCCAGTGAGTGAAATCACTAATGCGGCTGATGATCCGTCAAAGCCAACAAGATGAACGAAGGCCATCCAGAGCGTCCATAACGGATTCGTGAATCCTTGAACACGAGGTGCGCCAGGAAACCAGACCATTTCCCCAGTCTTTGCAAGCGTTCGGCCATAATCCATTGAAATCATTGCATCGTCGAACAATGTGAATCGGCGTGATCCCCACGGATTCTCGCTTGACTGCCACTCAAGAACGAGCATAAAGATGAGGCCTGGGGCAACAGAAATTGTGTACAAGGTTCGTTGGTGGAGGCGAGAAATTGTCTTAATCATGGGTACAGGTATTTCTTTCCACCGCCCGCAACGAGACGTAGTTCTTGGGCAAATGTTTGAGTCTTCTTGTAATTGCCGAGGACAAGAATTCCTGTTGTATCGATGATCACAACAGTTCCGTCACCATCAACAGACGCAAATGTTCTTCCGCCGATGTGACCGAGCGCTAAGAACGACTTGTTGCGGCAGGGGCAATAACCATGCGTGCCCACACCGGTTGTTTCACGCATTGCCCAATCCCACGTTTCTTTCGTCGTGGTTCTGTCAAAGAAATAGCGACGAGTCCAATCAGCCAGGTCATCCATGGTCATGATGATTCCTCCGGTAGAAAAACCAATACTTCCGTAGTCGCCGCGAAACGTAGAGATGTTGTAACCCAGTGAATCGGTAATTCTGGTGCGGAGCAATTCTTCAAAAGTCATTCCGGTCTTTTGTTCGAGAATCAATCCGAGAAGTGAGAATCCTGACGTTGAATAGTCCACGTACGCACCAGGCGGGGATCGGAGTGGCTGTTTACTTGTGTACTTGAGCACATCCATTGGCGTCGTGCCTTTTGCAACGTATCCGTTATTTGTTTTGTACTTTGAGAGTCCAGATGTGTGGGTAAGAAGTTGACGAATGGTGATTTGGCCATGTTTGAATCCCATTCCCATGTCACCGACCGGATCATCGAGGGAAAGAAGACCCTTTTGTACCAGTTGCATAATCAATGTGGTCGTAAATGTCTTTGTCAGACTGCCAATCAGGCTTGGTTGGTCAAAAGATCGCATGTTTCCTGAGATGCCGTGCCAAATGTGGCCGTCGCGAGTAATGACAATTGCCCGTGCAGCACCGAGTCCCATTTCCTTCGTGCGATAATCCAAGATTGATTGCATTTCGGTTTCGCGTACTGACCACGTGTTGTCTTTGAAGGCTGAAGAATCAAGAAAATCCTCTACGTCGTCTTCAATAGTGATCTTGACAACCTTCGGGGCGGCCGAGGGAGGCAATGGCTGATTCAACGGCGTGCGAACAAAATCCAATTTGCTACTGAGCGGGCCAACATTGATGGAGATCACGAGTGCAACCATCAGCAGAATTCGTGGAGAGACCTGAAGAAAGGCGAACCAACCTGTTTTCCGATACTCAAAAAGTCCGATGATGTACGTCACTACGGGTAATGCCGCAAAAGTCAGACCAACTATGAGAAGTACTCGTGCGTTTGTCGGAATCTTGTTGGGAACCAATTGCCAGAAGAACCATGCCGTCATCGAATGCCACAGATAGATACTGAGCGGGTACTTGTTGAGAAATCCAGACACAGCAGTGGTTGAAAACGACGACAGTATCTTTGGAAAATGCAAGAGGAGAGCAGTCCAGAAGCCCCCGACGAAGAGATGCAGCACATGATCGTTATTGACGACACCATCGAGTGGTTGTCGGTACAGCAACCATCCGCACGCGCCTGCAAGAAATGCAATTGCCGCAAAGTGAAGAGTGCGCGGTGATGGTCGTCCATCTACAAGCCACGCCATTCCTGCTGCAGTGCAGGTGGAGTAGAGAAGAATGTCTCCTGCTGCCCAGCCGAATCCAGCGGTGTCGATGTTCCTCACTGCAAGAGCTACTACGGCAATGATGCCAGCTATCGGAATAAGAGACTTGAACCTACGTGTCAATGCATAGATAAATGGGGCAAGTACCAGCACCCAAACATATGCCCTCAGGTACCACATTGCTGAAGTGAACCACTGGCTAGCAATCAGAGACGTTGGCTGGCTGAAAGGGAGAAAGAATGCCCAGACGGCAGATGTGCGAACATGAAAATGAGCCGACAGCAGGTAAACGGTAAGCGAATAGAACCACAACGGAAGTAGTAGACGTGTGAAACGTTTTTTCAGTGTTTGAAATGCCGATGCTTTCTGTAACGAACGCGCCAAGAGTGCCCCAGTAACAACAAACATTGCGGGGACGGAAGAGATGATCCAAGTGGTCCAGGACCATCCGCTTGCATGCCAAGTAATCACACGAAGAATGGCGAGTGCGCGCAGTCCGTCAAGCGCGGTGTCACGTTGAGGAGTTGTGAATTTCTCCTGAATTGCCTCGCTTATCACCTACACAATTCTAAAAACTTTCCATGATGTCTATGAAGAAATCGTCATCATGTATTGCGCTATTCGCCTTCAGTTCATTAAAAGTTTGCTTTGGTCTATACGACCAAAATCATCACGTGAGTCGAGTGACTTTGATGTCTGGTCGAAGCGGAGCTGAGACTGATTGCGTTGGCCAACCAAGATAAACAATTCCCATCACATAGTCTGTGTGTTCCATTGAGCACAAAGTAGTGATTGCGTCGTTCGCGCCTTTCGCGGGCGATCCCCACAACGCTGCAAGTCCAAAAGACTCGGCCATCAACAACATGTTTTGAACGCCGGCAGCAACTGCATACTTGTTCTCTTCGGTTTCATTCGTCGTTGCACCTTCGGCAGCGGCAATCACTATGACTATTGGTGAGCGCATGAATTTTCCGCGAGTCTTTGTGACTTTCATTTCATCATCGCCATGAATTGCCATTGCATCAGCGATTGTGTCGCCAAGAGTTCTTCTGGAATCTCCGGAAATGACAGCAAGACGAAGTGGCCAGGTGCGTTTGTGGTTAGGCGCCCATTGAGCAGAATTCACTATGCGGTCGACTAATGCAGAGTCAACTTCTTTAGACGCATCAATCAACAAATTGCTGCGACGTGCCGAAATTAGGGTTTCAAGTTCCTCAGGTGTCATTAGTTCTTATGCAGGTCGGCGTTGAGGCCGCCCCATGAACCAGAGCGTGCGATGACTTCAACTGTGCCAGTTAATGAGTTGCGGCGGAACAATAAGTTCGACTGACCAGAAAGTAGTTTTGCTTTCACCTTTGATCCTGAAGGATCAATGACAACAGTGCCGGCAGTGACATACAGCCCTGCTTCGACGATGCAGTCATCGCCAAGGCTGATACCGATGCCTGCGTTTGCCCCAAGAAGGCAACGTTCGCCAATGGTGACCATCTCTTTTCCGCCACCAGAAAGAGTTCCCATAATTGATGCGCCGCCACCAATGTCTGAGCCATCACCAACGATGACACCAGCAGAGATGCGACCTTCCACCATTGATGCGCCCAATGTTCCCGCATTGAAATTGCAGAAACCTTCGTGCATCACTGTGGTGCCTGGTGCAAGGTGCGCACCGAGGCGCACGCGACTTGCGTCTGCAATGCGAACACCGGAAGGGACCACATAGTCGGTCATGCGTGGGAACTTGTCAACGCCGTGTACGACAAGATGCTCGCCGCGCTGCGCAAGGTTCCATGCGACTGATTCCAAAGCCTCTACAGCGACTGGGCCACGTGAAGTCCATGCAACGTTCTGCAGTAATCCGAATGCACCATCAAGGTTGATGGTGCGTGGCTTGACAAAGCGCTGCGACAGTAGGTTCAGGCGCAAGTACACGTCTGCTGCACTAGTTGGCGCAGCAGAGATTTCAATCTCAACTGTGACTGCTTCAAACGCGACGCCACGATCACGATCTGTATCAACACTTGGTTGATGCGATGGTGCGTCAGCAGGAGAAAATTCTCCAAGTCCGACGGTACGGAAACGCACGTCAAGTGTTGCTCCGTGAGAATCAAGTGTTGCGATACCAACACCCCAAGCGTGATCTGACATTAGAAGGCCTCCAGGCGAAGAGTAGGGAACAAGATGACGTCACGAATTGACTGAGCGTTTCCAATCAACATGACTAAGCGATCCATGCCAATACCGAGGCCACCAGTTGGGGGCATTCCGTATTCCATGGCACGTAAGAAGTCTTCATCAACAGAGCCAGCTTCTGCATTGCCGGCTTCTTTTGATTTCTGCTCGTCTTCAAAGCGAAGACGTTGTTCGACAGGGTCATTGAGTTCTGAATATGCGTTAGCTAATTCGCGTCCACCGACGAACAATTCAAATCGTTCTGTGAGGTATGGGTCGTTTCTGTCGACGCGAGCAAGTGGACTGATTTCGACGGGGTGGCCAGTAACAAATGTTGGTTCACGAAGCGCTGCTTCGCAAGTTGCTTCAAAGAGTTCTTCGATGATCTTTCCTGGTCCAAAATGTGGCAGAACTTTGACGCCATGCTTTTCAGCAAGGGCTACGAGTTGTTCGCGCGGTTGCGACGGATGCACTTCAACACCGGTCGCTTCTTTCACCAGGTCAATCATGCGTACTCTGCGCCATGGTTTGGCAAGATCCACAGGGAGGTCATCAATCAAAACTGTGGATGAACCGGTCGCATCATTTGCAGCGTTAACGAAGAGAACCTCGGTGAGGTCCATGATGTCTGTGTAGTCGGCGAATGCTTGGTACAGCTCCATCATCGTGAATTCAGGGTTGTGGCGCGTTGAGATTCCTTCGTTACGGAACACGCGGCCAATTTCGAATACTCGTTCCATTCCGCCGACGATGAGCCGCTTGAGGTGTAGTTCAAGCGCAATACGCAGGTACAAGGTCATATCGAGTGCGTTGTGATGAGTCACGAAAGGTCGTGCATGTGCGCCACCTGGTTCAACGTGCAGAACGGGAGTCTCAACTTCGATGAAACCGCGTTCGTGCAGAGTGCGGCGAAAGCTAGCAATGACTGCATGGCGAACAGCAAACATACGGCGTGATTCTTCATTGCCGATGAGATCTGCGTAGCGCTGGCGATAACGAGTGTCGGTGTCGGTGAGCCCGTGCCACTTGTCGGGAAGTGGGCGAACTGCTTTTGAAAGAAGAAGAACAGAATCAACTTTGACTGACAATTCGCCTTTACGGGTTGTCATGACGATGCCAGTTGCGCCTACCCAGTCGCCGAGGTCCAGATTATTGATGGCATCGAAATCGTCATCTCCGACAATCGCTTTTGAGACGAACAACTGAATAGAAGTCTCGCGGTCTTGCAATGTGGCAAAGATAAGTTTTCCCTGGTCGCGCTTCAGCAGTATTCGGCCAGCAACAGTGACGTGGGTTTCGGTTTCAGAGCCTGCTTCAAGGGCGCCGAATTCATTGCGAATTTCGCCAAGAGTGTGGCTGCGATCAAACCGGTACGGGTATGGATTAGTGCCGTGCGCCCGAAGTGCATCGAGCGAGCCAAGACGGCGAGCCTTTTCTTGCTCGAGGCCATTAGTTCCTAGATCTACAGATTCATCACTCACAGACTCTCTACGGTAGTTCGCCCACCTACTGAACGGGGAAGCCATTCATCAACTACGGTCAAATGG
The DNA here is from genome assembly GCA_903929185.1 of uncultured Acidimicrobiaceae bacterium. Lineage (GTDB taxonomy): Bacteria > Actinomycetota > Acidimicrobiia > Acidimicrobiales > Ilumatobacteraceae > UBA2093. The sequence continues at coordinate 2,350 of CAIYTS010000099.1, read as the reverse complement.
GTGCGATGGAGGACTTCACTTGTGATTACCGCCCTGGTGCTGTCGGTTATCAGTTCTCGTGCTGTCGCAATCGGGTCGAGCGAGTTTCCAGTCGAGCGGCTTCAACCCACGATGTCAGTATCAACAGCATCGAACTTGACACCACTAGAGGTGAAAAAGATCAGTGCGGGTGCTGTCGCAGGGGGTGCAACGCCGCATTCGGTGAAGTTTCCTACCATTTCGCTCACTGCACAGACGCGAGCCGGCAAGGATGTGTTTCGACTAGGGGAGGGCTGGCGTATTCCTATGGCAACCATGGTTGTTCCGCTTGGATACGTGCGAGCCACTGGTGGAGACGCAATGACGGAAGTACTGGCTCGCGGCCAAGTGCTGATGGGGGAAACATCGGCAAAGGTCCGCGGAACACAGGTAGGTGATGTATTGACATTGCGCGATCGTAAGTTCTGGATGCATCCGTTTACTGTTGGCGCAATAGTTGCCGATGAGTTTGTTGACTGGGGTGACTTATTGATGTCAAGTTCGGCGGCCGCTTCTTTGGGAGAAATGCCGGTCGCACAGATTGCAATTACGGATATCGATTCACCGGCCTCCGTGCTTGCAGGGCTGAAGAGACACGGCATCACAATTGGAACTGTTTATCGATTGCGGACATCGTGGGATAGAGAAAATCCCGATGGCACTCTGGGTACCGCTACTACAAAAAAGTTATTAGGTGAATTTTCGTATCGTCCAACTGTTGGGAGTTCCATACTTGTCGCCAATTCGTGGACGTCGAGCAACATCGCGTGGAAGATGCATTACACAGATATCAAATTGGGCAACAACTGCCATCAGATTGTTGCCACAGCGATTCAAGGTGCTCTTACGGAAATAAAAAATGCCGGTTTGTCTCGATTTGTCGATACACGAAATTCGAATCGGTATGGAGGTTGTTTCGTAGGGCGTTACAACAGGCTTGCCGGAAACTTCGGAGCACCATCTCGGCATGCATGGGGAATGGCAATTGACATCAACACAGATACCAACCCACAAGGTGGTGTCCCGCAGATGAATTGTTCTGTGGTGCGCATCTTTCGTAAATGGGGATTTGCATGGGGAGGAAACTTCTGGCCGGCAGATGGCATGCACTTTGAATATGTCGGAGAACGCAGAGATCAGTTGGGTTATCCATCACGGTATTGCCCCAATAGGGCTCCCTTACTGGCGATGACTCTTCCCCAATTTGGCACGACAACTTCAGTTCCTGCTTCGACAACAACGACAAGTACCACTATGCCCGCCACGTCCACAACGGTTTCCGTGAGTTCAACCACATCCACGACGTCCACTACCACCACGACTGCACCGATAACCTGACCAACGTGAACGTCGATAAAAAATTAGTCATTATCGGTGGAGGCCCCGCGGGTCATTCGGCTGCGTCCGCTGCTGCTCGTCGAGGCATTTCGGTCACCTTGATAGAGCGCGAGATTCTGGGTGGCGCTGCGCACCTTTTGGACTGCGTGCCTTCAAAGGCAATGATCGCGACCGGTGGCGCAATGAGTTTTACTGACAATTTGTCAGGCATGGGACTAGAAAACCGAACAGCAGAAGTTGATGTAGAGGCGCTCACGGCGCGTATTGAAAGCATCAAGCATCATCTTTCAAATGACGTTCATAACTTGCTGCAGAGCCAAGGCGTAACTGTCATTCTTGGTACCGCGCGCCTTGCATCCGCACACACCGTGCATGTTGATGCGGCTGACGGAACAACTCATGTTCTTGAAGCTGATGACATTCTCATTTCCACGGGCTCTCGTCCACGTATCCCTGATTTCGTGATTCCTGATGGCGATCGGATTCTGACAACACGCGATTGTTACCCACCTCGAAGCTTTCCTGACAGCGTCACAATCATTGGGTCAGGCGTAACCGGAGTTGAATTCGCACACATGTTTGCATCGTTCGGTTCAAAAGTAACGCTCGTAGTGAGTCGTCAACAGGTATTGCCAAGCAAAGACCCAGAAGTTGCAGCAGTTCTGGAAGATTCGTTTCTTTCACGGGGTGTGCGGTTGTTCAAGGGGGCACGTGCCACTTCTGTTGAGCGCACAGAGACGGGCGTACGGGTTGTTTGCGATGATGGTCGCGTTTCTGAAACAACTCATGTTGTTCTTGCTATCGGTTCTCTTCCCAATACTGAAGGTCTTGGTTTAGAAGAAGTTGGTGTGGTTACTGATGGTGGATACATTCCCATCAACCGTCACTGCCAAAGCAATATCGAACATATCTACGCCGCTGGTGATGTCAGTGGAAAGCTTCCATTGTCATCTGTTGCCGCCATGCAAGGACGCAAAGTTGCAGAGCAAGTAGT
>CAIYTS010000098.1 GCA_903929185.1 uncultured Acidimicrobiaceae bacterium | reverse complement strand
GTTTCAGTGGATGAAGCAAGTGGCGTCACACTTTGGTGGCACACGAAATGCAATGGCGGTTCAGTGGCCAGAGCGATTCACCGATGGCGGTGGACTTCGCACACAGTTTCATCATGTCGTCGACGTAATGCCCACACTTCTTGCCGCTGCTGGCGTAGAGATTCCAACAATGGTGAACGGGTTACAACAATTGCCTGTTGATGGCGTTTCAATGTTGTACGCGATGGATGGCAAAGACGGGCCGTCAACACGCACCACTCAATATTTTGAGATGTTCGGAAACCGCGCGATTTATCACGACGGCTGGATTGCGTCGTGCTTCCATGGGAGAGTGCCATGGAACAGATTCGGTACAGTCCCGTTTGATGGCCCGCAGGAAAAGTGGGAGTTGTACAACATTGCAGACGATTTCTCGCAAGGTGTTGATCTCTCTGCACAATTCCCAGACAAGCTCGCCGAGTTATTGCAGGTATTCGATTCTGAAGCGAAACGTAACAACGTGTACCCATTACGCGAACCTGGTTCGACTCTAGGAATGACCGTCGTGCCGCCGGAGAATCTTGGTGGACTAAAGAAAATGACGTACACCGCAGATCACATTCGTATGCCGGAGCGTTCAGTAGTGAACCTAAAGAATTGCTCGTTTCGTATTACTGCTGAAGTAGTTGTCCCTGTTGGCGGATCACGCGGTGTGATTGTGTGTCAGGGCGGCAACATGGCCGGGTGGACTTTGTATATCAATGACTCTGGTTGCCCTGTGTATCACTACAACTGGATGGGGCACGATCACTTCGTTGCTACGTCTGCAACGCCTTTGACCCCAGGTCGACACGAAGTCATTGTGGACTTTGTCTACGACGGTGGTTTCGGCGCGGGGGGTCACGCAGTGTTGTTAGTTGATGGTTCGCCAGCGGCACACACGTATGTCGAACGAAGTGTTCCCATTGTTTTTTCAATGAGTGGTGAATCATTTGATGTCGGCATGGACACCGGGGCGCCAGTGGGGTTCTACCCACACGTGTATCGATTTGAAGGCGACATTGTTGGTGTCACGCTTGAACGACTCAGTGAACCATCACCTGAAATAGCGGCTCTCATTGTTGAAGGCGAATTCCGCGCCAGCCTTGCAACGCAATAGCAGTCACTATTTACGAAAACGTGAGGTCGAATGTTTTCGCTTCTTCGCGACCCAAGTTGTAGGCCTCAATTGCGCGGGCTTTGTCAAATAAGTGCGCTGGATTTCGTGCGATGGAGGCAGCAATGTTGTGTGGCGTGAAGATCAACACTTTGCCACCGGTGCGTTCTTTCCAGAGTGCAACTTCCTTATGCATGCCATTGTCCACGAACCGAGCAAATGGTCCCCACATTGCTCCCGCTAATGGTGCAATGACAACGAGATTCTTTGCGACAGGTCCGTAATCAACACTTGTGCCAGAGCGCACGCCACCATCGACGTATCGGGTGCCATCAATGACATGGGGAGACAACAGGGCGGGTACCGCAGACGATGCTGCAACTAACTCGCTGAGTGGATATTTCCCGCCGTCGAGGATGGTGCGTTTTAGTCGCGGTAGGGAACACGCCATGACATGAATGAGAGGATCAGTTTGATCGCCGAATATGTCTCGAGCGATAGCAGCAAGAAGCCCCGGTTTTGGATTGGGGAAAGACGGTACGCGCATGTCGGCCAATACTTGGAATGGCACTTCAAGGGCGGTCGCTGCAGCGGCCCATGAGCCTGCAGACGTGCCGAGTAACGGCACCTCAGAAAGGTCGATTCCTCGGGGCTTGAGACCTTCAAGGACTCCCATCGCAAATCCGATACCGAACAAGCCGCCGCCGCCAAAGACGCCGGCGAGAGAGGGGACACGGGAAGTGGGCACGTCTCCAGTCTCGCCCATGTGGTTGTACCGTATGCGCCATGGAGGCACGTATTCTCACCTGGAACCTGTGGTGGCAGTTCGGCCCCTGGCGTGATCGTCAAGAGGCCATCCTCACCACGTTGCGCAACGAGAACGCCGACATTGTTTTCCTGCAAGAGGTCTGGGCTCAAGAAGGCGGCCTTGATCAAGTGCAATGGCTTGCCGATGAATTGAATATGCATGTCGCACGTACAGAAGGCCCTTGGTATGACAATGGCGTCAGTTTGGGAAATGCAATTCTGTCGCGGTGGCCGATTGTGTCATGGGAAGTGCATCGTCTTCCTGACGTCACGGGAGCACCTAGTTACCGTCGTGCAGTCGTCGCTCAACTCGAGACTCCCTATGGTCGCTGGTGGACAGTATGTACTCACCTTGATCACAAGTTCGATGCGTCAGCAACTCGCATCGCACAATGTGAAGCACTCAGCGGCATCGTTGATCAACTACGCAATGATCCTGAAGTCGATGTTCCGGTTCTGATGGCAGGAGATTTCAACTCGGTGCCTGACTCAGATGAGATTCGAATGTTGACAGGTCGAAGTGCACCTGCAGTGCCTGGACTTGTCTTTACAGACCTGTGGGAAATTGCTGGCGACGGCGCAGGGTTTACATGGCGTCGCGATAATCCATACATCGGTGATTCAACATGGCCGAATCGTCGACTTGATTATCTCTTTGTGTCGTGGCCACGCCCACGGCCAATTGGTAACCCATCACGAATCTGGCTTGCAGGTGTGGACGCTGTTGGCGGCATTCAGCCAAGTGATCACGCAGCAGTTGTCGCTGACATCCGCATGATCGCGGAATAGCGTTCGGTTTTTCCTACATCGCAAGCGAACCCACCGAACGAAAATGTTCGGAAAATCGAACACTTTTTCGAAATTGGGTGGCGGATTTCGTCTGAAATTCCGAACAGTCCTGCTTCATGCACACATCGGGGCATGAGATTTCCGCATGTCAGTGATGACAACCCCTTCAAAGTTCTGAGCCCTGGTGTTGAGAGCGATGTCTTGTGCATTTTGGGGCGCAGCCCCATAGAGAATTCTGCTTCCAACATTGCCGGTCTCACCAATCGTTCTCGTAGTCAAGTTCATATGGTGCTACAGCGATTAGTTCAGCAGGAACTAGTACTGAGGTGTGTGCTGGAAAACTGGAGTGGCTACAGGCTGAATCCGCAGCACCCATTAACTGAACATCTGAAGGCAATTGCGCAATTACGAATTACCACGAGCACTGAAGGCGCTTGATGCCGTTGATAAACGAACTCTGCAGGTAGGCAGGTTCGCCCTCTGCGCGCAATGTCGGCATACGGCGTGCGATTTCACCAAACATTACGGACACTTCACGACGAGCGAGGTTTGCACCCAGACAGAAGTGAGGACCACCAGCACCAAAACCTATTTGCGCAGGTGCAATTTCACGAGTGACATTGAATTGGTGTGGGTCGGCAAATATGCGTTCGTCACGGTTGCCCGATGAATAGAACATGACAACTTTCTCGCCTTCGAGAATCTTTTGTCCGTTGATTTCGGTGTCTTGTAGTGCAGTACGACGGAAGTGAATCACTGGTGTAGCCATGCGAACGATTTCTTCCACTGCAGTGCGATTGTGAGTATCAAAGTCGTTAAACCAAATCTTCTTTTGGTCTGGGTTGTCAGTGAGCAACTTCATGCCGTGGCTAATTGCGTTACGTGTTGTTTCGTTTCCTGCAACAACCAACAAAATGAAGAACGAGCCGAACTCTTGAGCAGTGAGTGATTCGCCGTCCACTTCAGCTGCCATCATGACGCTCGTGATGTCATCGCGGGGATTTGCCTTGCGGTCTTCACCAAGTGCTTGTGCATACGCAAAGATTTCCATGCCAACAGTGATGAGGTCTTCGTAAGACGTGACGAACTCTGGGTCGCCAACGCCAAGGATGGTGTTGGTCCAACGGAAAATTTCTGAATGGTCTGACTCTGGAACGCCCATCATGTCGCAAATGATTTGCAACGGCATTGGGGCTGCTACCTGCTCAACGAAGTCACACGTACGCTCGGAAAATTCCGCCATTAAACGGTCAACAACTTTTGCAGCACGAATCTTGACTAGGTCTTCCACGCGACCAATTTCGCGAGGTCCAAAACCTTTAGCCACGATGCTGCGAAGGCGGAAGTGTTTCGGGTCATCCATGTTGATCATGGAGCCGAAGAACTCATTGAGCTCGACTGGTAGGTCGCCGATGTTTGAGCCTTGACCACTGCAGAAAAGCGAAGCGTTGCGGCTCACATGCCAAATGTCGTCGTGACGGGTCAGTGCGCGGTACCCACGGCCAGGAGGGAACGGAGAGTCTTCCATGACGTATTCATCAAAGAACTGAAATGGAGCTTCATCGCGCAGGGTCTTAAAGGCCCCTTCGCGCCAGTCGCGGGGCTTAGCCCAGAACTCTTGTGAGGAAAGGTCGATATCGGCAAGTGAGACAACAGGGAAATCCATAAAGCCCGACCCTAATAGGCGGAAATAGCCTGTGCTCAGTTCGAGGGCTGATTTTGGTTGCGAGTTGACTACTCTCGTGAGGTCGGTTCGATACGCGAACCACAAACAAGGGAGACCCCATGCCTGAAGCAGTTATTGTCGCCACAGCCCGCAGCCCAATTGGCCGCGCCAACAAGGGTTCGCTCAAGGACATGCGTCCTGATGATCTTGCAGCCCAAATTGTGCGTGCACTAATGGCCAAGGTTCCTCAAGTGAAGGGTTCCGACGTTGAAGACCTCATGATGGGAATCGGTCAGCCTGCAGGTGAAGGTGGATTCAACATCGGTCGTATGGTCGCAATTCTTGCTGGCCTTGACGATGTACCAGGTGTAACTGTTAACCGTTACTGCTCATCGTCGTTGCAGACAATTCGTATGGCTGCTCATGCCATTCGCGCCGGAGAGGGCGATTGTTTCATCGCTGCTGGTGTTGAGACAGTGAGCCGTTATGCATCAGGTGCAAGCGACTCGGCTCCAAACGCAATCTTCAAAGACCCATCAGTGCGCACACGTGCGCGCGCAGAGGGTGGAGCTGCAGTATGGACACCACCAACTGGTTTGCCAGACGCATACATCGCAATGGGTCAGACTGCTGAGAACGTTGTTCAGATCGAAGGCGTGAGCCGCGAAGATATGGACCACTTCGGTGTTCGTTCACACAACTTGGCTGTTGCTCACCAAGAAAATGGTTTCTTCGAGCGCGAGATCACTCCGATCACGCTTCCAGACGGCACTGTTGTCTCAAAAGATGACGGTCCTCGTGCCGGAACAACATACGAAGCAACGTCACAGTTGAAGCCTGTGTTCCGTCCAGACGGTTCAGTCACTGCAGGAAACGCTTGCCCACTCAATGACGGTGCTGCTGCAGTACTTGTTATGAGCGACACTCGCGCAAAGCAACTTGGACTTACTCCACTTGCTCGCATCGTGTCATCAGGTGTTTCTGGTTTGAACCCAGAGATCATGGGCCTTGGTCCAATCGAAGCATGCCGTCAAGCTCTCAAGCGCGCAGGCCTGACAATCGATCAGATCGACCTTGTTGAAATCAACGAAGCATTTGCTGCTCAGGTTCTTCCTTCAGCAAAGCACCTCGGAATTTCAATGGACAAGCTCAACATCCACGGTGGTGGAATTGCGCTTGGTCACCCATTCGGTATGACCGGTGCTCGCATCATGACAACCCTCATCAATGGTCTTCAGTGGGAAGACAAGACCTACGGCATGGAGTCCATGTGCGTCGGTGGTGGCCAGGGTATGGCAATGATCATTGAGCGCCTTAGCTAAATAACCAAAACAAGAATTGCGACTTAGGTCGCAGAACGCGAGTCGGCGGTGGTTCTCAACATGAGGGCCACCGCCGTTCCACATATCACCATCAATACGGCAGCAAAAGTAAACGTTGCGCCTGAGCCATGAGAGCCATAAATGACGGGTGCGATGAGCGACATGATGGAACCTGCGATGAGGTCGCCGGTTCCGTTTAATCCTTGTGCCGCACTTGCTCGGCCATGTGGTGCAACTTGAGCCATCAGAGATTGCGTGGCAGGGATGCTCAATGCGCCAATCACGCCTTCCAGCAAGCTGAAGCTGACAAGAAGAAATGCGCTCGGTAAGAAGCCGTACAACATCACCAATGGTGCAGTCATGAAAATACCAATCACGGTCATGCGTGCAGCACCCTTTGTATCGGCGAGGCGACCGCCTTTTGCACCAAGAAGGATGAACGGAATTGTGTATAACAAGAACGTCATGCCCACCATGAAGTTGTTTCCGCCACGATCCGTGATGTAGCGGTCCCACAACGAGTCGTAGATTCCGACAGGAATAAACAGCGTGAGAGATGCAAGTGCAGCTGCACGAATGGGTCGATACTTCAACAACTCGATACTGAGTCGTTTTGATTCTTCAGTCGATGGAAGTGATGGCAATTCACGTGGCGCAACAATGACAAAGGCGATCAATGCAAACACGGCGAAAATAAGAAATGCTCCACGTAATCCAAACGGCGAGATAAGTGTTGCGCCAATTAGCGGGCCACCTGTGAAGCCTGCAAGTTCCACGCCACGTAAACGGCCAAGACGTTCTGCTGCGCGTGCTTTATCGATGTTGGCCGCAATTGCTTTGATCGCTGGACCACTAGTACCTAATGCTGCTCCAGAAATCGCGCGTGCAAGCACAAACATCCACAATGAACTTCCGAATGCAAAAAGGGTGGAACCAAGTGAAGCTAAAACCAGCGCAGCAAGTACCAGTTTCTTTGGTTTGCCGCGGTCTGCAAATGGCGCCACAAACAATGACACCAAGAGTGATGCAAAGAATCCGGCTGCTGCAATAAAGCCGAGACCAGAATCAGAGAAGTGGTATTTATCTTGAAGGTCGCTCAGCGCGGGAAAGATCATGCTCACTGACATCGGCACACTGAATCCGCAAATAAGCAACGGACCAATACCCATGGCGAAGGTGGCGAGTTTGCCTGTTTTCTCAGCGGTCATAGTTATCGGCCGAGGCAGGAGAGAACTGCGTCGTTGAAAACGGGCCAATATTCCATGCCCCATTCATCAAACTCGCGCTCAGCAGTCATGACACACGCAACATCAGCAACAGGGTCAACCCACAGGAACGTGCCGATGCCACCAAAGTGGCCAAAGGTTGAAGAAGAGTTTCTGGTTCCAGTCCAGTGAGGTGTTTTGTGTCCGCGTATTTCTATGCCAAGCCCCCATGGGCACGGATCAAAACT
>CAIYTS010000097.1 GCA_903929185.1 uncultured Acidimicrobiaceae bacterium | reverse complement strand
TGGACGCTCGCACAGTTACTGAAAGAACAATCGTGAATCTCATTGATGCAGAAGAACTTGCACGCACTCGTGATGCCCAAGATGTTTTGGCGCCAATGCGACAGAAGTTTGATATCCCCGCGGACGTCAGATATTTCGATGGCAATTCCTTAGGCCCATTGACTCTTCGTTCTCGGGAAGTATTGCATCACACAATTGAAGTTGAATGGCGTGAACGGCTTATTCGTTCTTGGAACGAAGATTGGCTAGCAATGCCCACACGTGTTGGCAACATGATCGCGCCGTTGATTGGCGCAGCACAAGACTCTGTGATTAGTTGCGACAACACATCAATCAATTTGCATAAAGCATTGATGTCAGCAGTTGCACTTCGTCCTGGTCGTACAGAAATAGTTGTTGACATCAATAACTTCCCGACTGATATTTACATCGCTCAAAGTGTTGCTGATCAACATGGCATGACATTGGTTGCAGTACCTGCAGAAGAAATCACCGGGGCAATTTCAGAGCGCACCGCTGTTGTTACCGCCACTCATGTCGATTATCGAAGCGCTCAGATTCTGGATGCTCCATCTATCACTGCAGCCGCACACCAGAACGGCGCCTTGATGGTGTGGGATCTTGCTCACACAGCAGGGGCCGTTCCGTTCGATTCCTCTGCGCTGGATATCGACTTTGCGGTGGGTTGTGGCTACAAATATCTGAACGGCGGACCAGGCGCCCCTGCCTTTATATATGTGGCACCCCGGCTCCTTGCCGAATCCGGCCAGCCACTCCAGGGCTGGTGGGCCCATGCTGCCCCATTTGACTTTGAGCTCGGATTTCGCCCAGCGCCAGGCATTTCCCGCTTCCTCACGGGCACAGCCACCATTTTGAGCATGAAATCCCTGGAAGCAGCCCTAGAAATCTTTTCAGAGGTCTCCATGGCCGATATTCGGGCCAAAAGCCGGAGCCTCACCGGGCTATTTATCGACCTTTTTGATGCCCATTTGGCACCCCGAGGCTTTGTTCTTGCCTCTCCCCGAAACCCTGAATCTCGTGGAAGCCATGTGGCGCTTGGGTTTGCGGGCGGAAAGGCCCTGGTTGACCGCTTGTCTGCACAGGGCGTGATCGCCGATTTCCGCCCCCCAGATCTGATGCGATTTGGCTTTGCGCCTCTCTATAACTCTCATAAAGATGTGGTCGAACTGGTCCGGCACCTTCTCGGCCCTTGACCTTTTGTTAAAGACGCCGATAGTTTGTCTCTACTACCCAGTACAAGTGGCATTCGCCACCGATCTCCTAGGGGGAGAAAAAACCATGAAGAAATCCAACTTGCTACGTGCCGGTGCGGTTCTCGTCAGCCTCTCATTTGTAGGAGTCGCCTGTGGCGGTTCCGACAATGCGGCTTCCGACACCACTGCCGCTGCGTCAACCGAAGTCACTTGTGACGCACCAGTTGCAAGCATCGCTTTGCAATTCCCAGAAACAGGCGATGCCGCAAACCTCGGAGCTCCAATGCTCAAGGGTGCTCAGCTCGCAGTTGATCAATACAACGCTGCAAACGCAGACGCTTGTGTAACTCTCAAAACTTTCGACACACAGGGTGACCCTGCAAAGGCACCTGCAGTTGCTCAGGCAGTTGTTAGTGACGCCACAATCCTTGGTCTTGTTGGCCCAGGATTCTCTGGCGAGTCAAAGGCTGCTCTTCCGTTGTACGACGAGGCAGGCCTCGCAACAATCACCGGTTCAGCAACAAACGCAGAACTTCAGAATGCAGGATTCAAGGTGTTCCACCGCATCCTTGCAAACGACGCAGTTCAAGGTCCAGCAATTGCTAAGTACATCTCAGAGACATTGAAGCCAGCATCTGTTGGAATCATCGATGATGCTTCTGACTACGGTAAGGGTCTCGCTGATGCAGTGAAGACTGCTGCTGGTGCAACTGTAAAAGCTTCTGATTCAATCGATCCAAAGGCCGCTGACTTCTCAGCAGCTGTATCGAAGATGAAAGACGCAAACCCAGAAGTCATCTTCTACGGTGGTTACTACGGTGAAGCAGTAAAGCTTTCAACACAACTTCGTGACGCTGGTGTTAAGTCAACACTCGTGTTCGGTGACGGTGTTAAGGATCAGGCTGGTTATGCAGATGCTGCAGGCCCAGCTGCCGAAGGCGCACTCATTGCTTGCCCATGTAAAGACGGCGATGCAACATTCGTTGCTGCATGGACCGCAAAGTACAACGAAGTTCCTGGCACCTACGGTGCTGAGTACTACGACGCTGCAAATGTCCTCCTCAACGTCATCAAAGCTGGCGCGAAGGATCGTGCAGCAGTACAGACTGCAGTCAATGCATACGATGCTGCTGGTATCACCAAGCAAATCAAGTTCACGGAAAATGGCGAAGCTACTGAAGCTGCAACCATCTACATGTACAAGGTTGAAGGCGGAAAAATCACCTACGTCGCTGACATCAAGTGATCGTAGGTCGGTAGATCCGATCTAAGAACGTTGCCCGTGGCGGCTGGGAATTTGTTCCCAGCCGCCACTGCAATATCGTGGAACAAATCGAACGTAGGGAATTATGAGCCACTGGCTGATTTACAGAACTTTCTGGGACCTCACCGTCTCAGGCATTGTGCTGGGGCTCATCTACGCTCTTGTTGCGCTCGGGTACACCATGGTGTACGGAGTTCTGCGCCTCATTAACTTTGCTCATTCCGAAATATTTATGGTGGGTACGTTCGGCGTGCTCATCTCTCTTACAAAAGTTTTTGGTATCTCGTTATTCGATGATGGCCAATATCCCTATCGCAGTGGGTTTGTTCTCGTTGCGATTCTTGTCTGCAGCATTATTGCTGCCATGGTTGTCTCAGGCGCCGGTGCAATAGTTCTTGAACGCACCGCGTATCGACCATTACGTGGTGCCGGCGATGCGTACGGCGCAGTAGTTCTTGCCTTTCTTACTGGCCTCATTGCATCATTTCTTTTCTCAGACCACATCATGACCAATCTTGC
>CAIYTS010000096.1 GCA_903929185.1 uncultured Acidimicrobiaceae bacterium | reverse complement strand
GCAATGAGAATAACGAGGAGGACAAAAATGGCTATTTGCATGTCACAAGTATGTCACAGGGGTGTGTTCCCCAATTGAGAAAGCCTCAGCGGTGTAAGGCGTTGAGGTAGTTGTACACCGTGATACGTGAGACGCCCATTGCGTCAGCCACATCTTCAACGGCGCGACGAAGAGTGAAAGCTCCACGTTGATCAAGCATGCGCACAGCAACTTGTTTGTCACTACGTGACAGTTCTTGCAAACCAGCACCAAGCTCGCGTTCGACCTGGTTAATGAGCCGATCAAGTGCTCCGTAAATTTCTGGTAAACGAACAGCAGCAATAATTTCGCCATCCCATTCCAGTGCAACATCACTGATGCGTGCATCGTCAACTGAAATGAGTTGTGCCCCAACAGCATCGAGAATTGGTTTTACTGCCGCTAGCAACGGATGATTGACGTAACCCATGATGAGTTACCCGACCTTTTCGGTGTCAATCGTGATGTGCGTTGCGCCATTGTCATACGCCATACGTGACAACACAGCGATTGCTTCGGCGGCTTTTTCGGTTTCAGCAACAAACGACGAACCAAATGGCCCGACATGAACTGCAACGCCCAAAGATTCAACAGCGGCGATTGCGCGCATCACGTGGTGACCAGGCGTGCCATCTGTAAAAGGTTCAATGGTGAACTCGACCATGATTTTTTCTGACATGATCGGGACTCCTTTTCCTTCAGAACTGCCACTAAAGCCTAAGGCTCGGAAATTTGGCTCACTCAGGAAGACGGGGCAGCACCAGAGCCACACTGTCGGGGAGGAACTGTTTCCCCTGTAACCACACGGGTATTTCGGCCCGGCTCACCCAATGGGCTTCAGTTATTTCCCCATCAGCGAAGGCGAATGGGCCCTCGGTGCGGCAGAGAAACGTGGCAGCCACCAGCTGGACATCATGGTCGCGGTAGGCCCCGGTTCCGAGGAATTCGAGTCTCTCGCCCTCGACTCCCAGTTCCTCACGCAATTCTCGAGCTGCGGCATCAGACCAGGTCTCCCCCGGTGCAACAACCCCGCCGACAGCCAGATCCCACCAGCTTGGCCATATGTCCTTCGTTGCGGCCCGTTGGTGAACCAATAGGTCGCCCTTTTCCGACATGACTGCAATGAAAACAGAGCGATGACATAACTGTTCTGCTCGCATTTTGCGACGCGTCACTAATCGAAGCACATTGCCAGTCAGATCAATCTCTTCGACCATCTCATCGGGAGAATTATCGGGGTGCGCCGCCGCTGAAGTGTTCATTGTCTTGTGCCTACCATATGACATGGCCAAAAACATTCTGACAACAGACGATGCCCGTGACCAACACGGAAGTCCAACCGGCATTCTCGAACAGACCAATGACTTGTTCGACGAGACTGTTGCTCTGCGCCGCGAGCTTCACAAGTGGCCAGAACTGGGCAACCATCTTCCCCGCACGCGCGATGCAGTTCTTGCAGCATTAGAAGGCCTTCCCCTTGACATCACTTTGCATGAAACAACAAGCGGTATTGCAGCAATGCTCACTGGTGACAAGCCAGGAGACACGGTATTGATTCGTGGCGACATGGATGCATTGCCAATGCCAGAAGACACGTCGCTTGAATTCAAGTCGAATGTGGAAAATGCAATGCACGCATGTGGCCACGACACGCACACAGCAATGTTGGTAGGTGCAGCGAAATTGTTATCGTCGCGCAAGGCAGACATCACCGGCCGTGTCTTGTTTATGTTTCAGCCTGGCGAAGAGGGCTTCAACGGCGCAAGCGAAATGTTGAACGAAGGCTTGCTTGATGTCGGCACCGATTCACCCATCACTGGTGCATATGCAATTCATTCAGCTTCAAACATCCCTGGTGGATTCGTCGGCCTCAAGGGCGGAACCATCATGGCGTCAAGTGATTCCATGACAATTACAGTCAAAGGTCGCGGTGGCCACGGAAGTGCGCCGCATTTCACTCTTGACCCCGTACCAGTCGCATGCGAAATTGTTCAGGCACTACAAACATTGGTGACTCGCCGTGTTGATGTGTTTGATCCGGGCGTTATCACCGTGACACAAATTCATACGGGAACTACCAGCAACGTGATTCCTGAAACTGCAATGATTAATGGCACAATTCGCGCCGTCAGCGAGCGCACACGTTCGCTTCTTCACGACGGTCTTCGTCGTGTTGCTGAAGGAATTGCAGCTGCACACGGAATGGAAGCCGAAGTTGACTTGCACATCGGTTACGACGTCACCGTCAACAACGAAGATAAGGCTGTCTTTGCAGCCGATGTTGCAACAGCAGTCTCGGG
>CAIYTS010000095.1 GCA_903929185.1 uncultured Acidimicrobiaceae bacterium | reverse complement strand
TTTGTGGGGTTGGGTCAGTAATTGGAGTGATGGCAAGCGCAAGTGAGTCTGCAGGTGCAACTGCTGGCGGATCATTGTGCAGCCACGCTTCGAGTTTGTCGACAACTGGCCCCATGTTGTTTTCGCGTGCCCATGATGCAATGTTTTGCTGCAGTGGATCGCGGGGATGAGCCAGAACATACTGAGTGATAGAAATTGCGATAACAAGGAAAAACAATGCAATGATGCCGCCAATTACACGGAGAAATAAGCGGCGTGTCATGCGATTACAGGATATGCGTATTAGCTAGGAAGCACTGCCCTTATCTCGCAAATGCCTACCTATATAGGCAACGACAACCTGTTGAGTCTCGTCATCGAAATATAGGTGGATACGAACAAGATGAGTTTTGCGCCCACGACGAAGATGTGCCTCTGCACGAACGGTGCGGCCGCGCCAGTCAATGAGGTAGTCCTCTTCATATTTCTGACGCGCAGTCACTGAAATTGCTGGGACGAAGTCAAGACCCATTTGGCGACATGCCAGTTTGATACTGGTGCCGGTGATTTCACCTGACATCCAAGCGCGGGCTACTTCATTGAGGCGCACCAAGTCTTGCAATACGCTTACGGGCTCTGGTCCTTCAAGACCTTCACCCGATTCGATGGCCCTGTCGTGAAAGACAAGGAATGGGCAATGCAAGCGTGCAAGACGTAACGCTTCAGTCATTGATGGCACAGCACGAACTTGAGCTGTATTTCCCGCCTGTGTTTCAAGCGAAACATTGCGAAGGATTAATTCATCAAGTTGGCCACCTTTGCGTTCCAACTGTGTGCGTTGTTCGGATAGCAAGCGGTCTGCATCAGCAAGCGCGGCTTCTAGCTCATCAACCGATGCTTCAAGTTGTTCGATGTGAAGCGCCTGCTCCTCGTTCTCAGCTTCTTCATCTGGAATGTCACGAACAGGAATGTCAGCAATTTCGAAGTCTCGTCGCGGTGGGGGAGGCACACGTGGTGGCGCAACTGAACGTGCTGCTGTATCAATAACTAGTCGAATGATTCGGTGCTGCTCACGTATTTCGTATGCTGCGGGCAATTCGCGACGTCGTGTTATGTCTGGTTCAGTATTTCCAGCCCACTGCACAATGATGCAACCAGGACCAATGAGAGAGTAGCTAGCTAATTCTTCAAAGCCCTTTAGTGCAGCGGCGTTTGTTATTTGAAAAACATGAGCTAATCCGACAAGAGGTCCCGCACCGATTGCAACGAGTGGTGGCGTATGCCGTTCGAAGTCAATGATTTCCACAATCGCCGGAAGGCGACGACCGGGCGCGAGAATAAATGCTGCAACTTCTTGTCCGCCTAATTCTGTGTCAACCAATGTCGCGGCGTCTGTGATGTATCTGTTTGCATCTTCAGACGGCACCGTGCGTAATGCTGTTCGAACCAACTGCACAACACGCGGTGGCAACATCGGTGGGGTGTACGGCACAACTTTGGCAGTGCTTGGAGTTGACACAATACGTACGTCGAATGTCAGCACATCTTCTAACAACACAACACTGATTGTCAGAGTTTCTACGTGTGTACTGCCAGGAGCACTTTCAGTAATGGTGAGACGAAACACTGGATCATCAGATGAGTGCCGGGTACGTACGGTTGTGCCGGGGCCGTATGAATCGATGGGGTAGTGAGCAACGAGCCAATCGTCAACAACATCAATCAGCGCCATGCGATGAGAGTTACTGCAATCACGCGTGGCAAGTGACAGGGCGTACGTCGTAATCATCGACGACTCGAATTGCTACGAAGAGAACTAGCGGTACGGCGTGAGCGCATCGTGAACGAGCGACAAGAGGGAAGTAACTGTGGCCGCGTCATCAGGATCGAGTGTAAGCAAACGGTCAAAGGCAGAAGATTCGAAGTCAATAGCGGGGTGCAACTGGTAGC
>CAIYTS010000094.1 GCA_903929185.1 uncultured Acidimicrobiaceae bacterium | reverse complement strand
GATCTGCCAATACTCGCCCGATGGGTTGGTTCACTTTGGAAGTGTCATCAGCTGTTGTGAACACGCTGTACGAACACGGCGAGATTTCTTCTGACGAGTTTGATGCCTCAACAAAACTCACAACAAATGAATTTGCCGTTGTGCGTTCCGGTTCTCAATCTGCACTTGTTCGCAGCACTGGCGACATGGTTGAACTTCTTGCGACCACATCGCCAGAGGCGTGGGGGCTTCGTGCCCGATCAAAAGAACAACGTTTTGCCCTTGAACTTCTAATGGATCCAGACGTCAGTGTGGTCGCTCTAGACGGCCGAGCCGGAACTGGCAAAACCGTGATGGCTATCGCCGCAGGGTTAGAACAAGTTGTTGAATCGCGCACTTACGAGCGTCTCGCCGTGTACCGCCCATTAGTTCCTGTCGGACGAGCAGATGTCGGATTCCTTCCAGGTGGCTTGGATGAAAAACTAGACCCTTGGATGTCTGCAATTCATGACGCGATTGTTGCGCTCACCGATCAGCGTTCAAGCAATGACGCAAAGCGCCTTATTGAAGACCTCACCACTCGCTCTCAACTGACTCTTGAATCTGTCACATTCTTGCGTGGCCGTTCACTGCATCGCCAGTTCGTTGTGGTCGACGAGGCACAGAATCTTGAACCAACAACCTTGAAGACAATCCTTACCCGTATCGGTGAAGGCACGAAAGTGGTCTTTACTGGCGACACCAGCCAGATTGATGCGCCCTACATGGGAGAGTCGAACAACGCCCTTGCAGTGCTCATTCACGCCTTTGCCGACCAACAGTGTTTTGGTCATGTCACCCTTGCTGCCTGTGAGCGCAGCGAAGTGGCAAGCCTCGCAGCTGAACTCTTGTAGCACCGCATGACACAATCGTGTGATGACTACTTCTCACACACCTGACTCACTCATCAGAGAATTCATCTCACTGTTGGTGTCCCGCGATCTTGACACTGCAGCTTCCATGGTCACTGATGATTTCGAATATGACAATGTGCCAATGGGCAAGACATTTGGACCACAGGGTCTACGCGACACACTGAATGGCTTCTTCAGCATGTGCACAGGTATCGACTGGAAAGTTCTTCGTCAAACGTCTAGCGGCACACTTGAATCTGGAGTGGTACTCAATGAACGCGACGACAGAGTGGAGATTCATGGCAAGTGGTCAACGCTTCCTGTCGCGGGAGTCTTCGAAATTCGCGATGGAAAGATTTCTTTGTGGCGCGACTACTTCGATAAGCAAACCATTATCGACGTAATGACACCACCAGCGAACTGAATTACATCGTGAAGACATCACCTTGCCTCACCCCCGCTCTAAGGTGCTCGTAATGACATCGCACGAACTAACTAATGCTTCACACAGCATGCGCGACATTTCATTCGCGGTCGTTGACTTTGAAACAACTGGCCTCAACCCAGAGACCGATCGTATTGTGCAACTAGCGGCAGTAATAGTGAACGGCGAAGGCGACATTGTTGATTCGTTCGACACCATTGTTAAGCCTGAAAGTCCGGCTGAGTATCAGCACGGAGCAGAACACATTCACGGCATTACGGCCGAACAAGTCTCTAGCGGAATGCCTTTACGAAAGGCTCTTGAACAACTGTGGAGCATTAACGCCGGACACGTCTTCACCGCACATAACGCCCCATTTGATCTCGGATTTCTTCATGCCGAATCAAAACGAGTCGGCATCGAAGGCGCCATTGAATCTCACATCGACACGCTCGAGCTTTCGCGACGTACCACGGGTGCAGACTCCACACGCCGACATAACTTGTTTGCTTTGTGTGAGCACTACGGAATCGAAAGAGACCAGGTGCATGATGCTAAGTCAGATGCCACTGCAACTGCTCAACTTCTCATTCACCTCATAAAAGAATTAGGCGTTGAAAAGCCTGATCAGGTGTCTGAACTATTTGCGCGGTAACTCGCCAGCACAGCGTGAGCAGTACGAGCCTGCACCGCTGCCATCTCGGCTGGTGCCACCACAGTGATTGCGCCACCTGCACGAAGAAGCAATCGCCCAAGCCAATGTTCACTGTTTGACACAATGTCAATCAAGTACGAACCATCTGGACGTTCTTCGCGCACTGTGCACGGATACGTTTCCACTACCCATGCGGCAGAAGCGGCAACTTCGGCAGTCACCACCACACTTCCTGAAGCATCAGCAAACCACACGGGAACTTGAGCTGTGGCTTCAGAGACTGAAACGAATTCGTCGAGAGGCGAAACAGAACGGATGCGATCGACGCGGAAATGACGACTGTCGTTTGATGCATCATCATCGGCGCGAATGTACCAATGTCCTCGGTCAACAAAGACTGTGCGAACGGTAATTGTGCGTTCTGATTCTTCATTGCGAGCTGGAGTCCAATACGAAATTCGTAAACGTTGGCCAGTGGATGCAGCATCCGTGACGGCAGACAGAAATGCAGGTGATTCAATATCTACATCAACCAAGTCATCGCCCAAGACTTTGCGCAATTTCTTCATGGCACTCTTTAAGTCTTTACCACGCGTGAACCCGGGCAGCTCTCGTGCAGCAGTGGCCATAAGGCTAAGGCCAAATGCCTCTGACGAAGTCAATTCCAAACTGCGCTCAAATCGCTTGTTGACACCGACATTGATGTAACCATCGTCGATATAAACATCGGTAAGTTCAAACGGGGTGTACGGCGGAACGCCACACATTGCAGCCATTTCGAGATCTTCAATGAGATCAGACTCTGACATTGAAAACTGCTTTGCCATCTTTGCCACAGAGACACGCTCTTGTTTCATCAGCCACGGCAACATGCGCAGCAAACCGCTGACACGTACTTCTGATGAGCGAGGACCACGCTTTGAGCTCATGATGCACCTCCTGTAAGACCTACCAGGTCGGCCATAATTTCATTACGTAATGAATCGGGTTTCAAAACTTCGGCCCGATCAACCATTGCGTACAACCACGAGCGAAAAGCCACCCGATTGCCACATGGCACTTCAACCTCAACTGAACCGTCACTGCGCGTGGCAACAATGGCATCATCACCCAGTTCGCGCACCACACCTGGAGCGATGCGCCGATCAAGTCGCACGCGCGCTACTTCGGCATCAACACCAGGGAATGCCTTTGCATCACGTTCAAAAGCAGTTGCAAGATCGAAACCTGCAGGCCGAACAAACGACTCTGGCGCGCCAATTGTGGCTACAGCTTCAAAACGGTCGACACGGTAGGTCACTTGTGCTTGACGGTCAGTATCAAAAGCAACGAGATACCAGAACCCGCTACGTGAGATGAGGCCGTACGGATGCACCGTGCGAACGCGGCCGTGATACGGGAAAGAAATTTGGCAACTCTTTGAAATTGCAGACCACAACTGTGGCAGTTCCTGGGAACGAGCATCAACGTGCGCAACAGTGTGCGACGGCGACTCATCAATATCGCCACCAAGCCACTGAACAGCTTGCTTTCCCCACTGCGTATCGATCTGCACCAGAGCAGCAGCTTGTTGCAATGCAGAGAGTTCATCTTCCGTGAGATCGAAGTTGATCAGTTTGTATTCTGCACGATCAATTGAATAGGCAGTCTTGCCGGCATCGCTTCCGCCAAGCACTTGCATGGTGATGGGGACACCCAATTTGCGCAGTGACTTTTTATCGCGCTCAAATGCAGTACGACGCGCTTCAGACTTTACTGGATACTGATTCTCCATGTAGTTGCCAATATCTTCCAATGTCAATGGTCGATTTGACTCTGTCAGCAATGCGACGAGATTCAACATCCGTTCCGCTGAATTGATGATGGGCTTCGAAGATGCACTTGCCATTGCAGGCAGGTTATCCCCATTGTTATTGTTTGCGTGACAGTTTTTTTCGAATTGATATATACCAATTCAGCAAGGGGTGTGTCATGGTTTTTGTATCAGATTGAGAGCCGCCTGCAATCGCAGATGCAGCATCAACAGCCAATACTTTGCCAAGTTCCACGCCCCACTGATCAAAACTATTGACTCCCATGAGCCATCCCTGAATCACTGCCGAATGTTCATACATGGCGATGAGAGAGCCAAGCCCTCGGGGGTTGAGTTCATCAAGAACCAGAACACTGCTTGGTCGATTACCTTCAAACGTCTTATGCGGTTCAGCATGAACTCGACCAGCAGCCAATGCTTCAGATTGAGCAATCACATTCGCGAACAATAAATCATGAGCCTCATCATCAGTGCCAAGAGACGATGCTGTTGTTACAAATTCAACAGGGACAATTTGTGTTCCTTGATGCAACATTTGAAAGAACGCATGCTGTCCATTCGTTCCGGCCTCGCCCCACACCACTGGGCTTGTGCCACCGAGAACTGAACGACCGTCAGTCCCTACGGATTTTCCATTGCTCTCCATAACAAGCTGCTGGAGATAGGCAGGAAGTCGGGACAAGTCGTGACTATATGGAATCACAGCAACGGTCGAGAAGGAGTGGAGAGCGCTATTCATCCACCAGATCAGTGCGTGCATCATTGGAATATTCACATTGGCGGGTGCAGTGACGACATGATTATCCATCTCGGCCATTCCTGCTATGAAGTCACTGAACTGGTCTCCCCCAATTGAACACATCATCGGAAAACCAATCACCGATGACAAAGAAAATCTTCCGCCAACCCAGTCAAAGAATTCAAGGCAATGATCTTTCTGAATACCCCAGTTCAGTGCCGCCTCTGCATGTGCAGTTGCTGCCACGAAATGTTGCGACCAATCAGGAACTCTTGCCTGAATCCAATGACGTGCACGTTCTGCATTATGCATTGTTTCAAGAGTGGTGAAAGTTTTTGATGAAACGACGAACAACGTGGACTCGGGTTGCGCACCGTGCAACGCTTCATCAAGGTCAGCGCCATCAATATTGGAAACAAATTTCACAACTGGTCCGTTTGCAAATCTGCGCAAAGCTCGCGTGGCCATTGCAGGACCAAGATCACTTCCACCGATACCGATATTGATGACCGTGGTAAACGATTTCCCAGTTGCCCCATTCACGGCGCCCGAACGAATGTTGTCAGCCAATTGCCGTGCGCGTCCCAATTGCCCTGCAGCTTGTTGAGCCAATGGTGACGACGTTGCTGGTGCACGCAATGCCAAGTGTCCGACCGCGCGATCTTCAGTGACATTCATAATGTCACCAGCCATCATCTTTTTGAATGAACCGTGAATATCCGCAACGTCAGCTGCGTGAAGCAATGCTTCATACAGGGTCGTATTAATGCGTTGTCGGGAGAAGTCCGCATGAATTCCACATGCATCCACTGTCAACCATTCGCTACGGGAGGGATCGGCGTGAAACAGGTCAGCAAGCGGTGCGACACCCTGGGCCAGGTTCTTCAGTGAATGAAATACCTCGGCGTCCATGACGCCAACTTACTTCTGTGCAGCAGTATGAATCAGTCTTAAGAAGGCAGCAGCCACTGCCACATGGCGTGATTGGTCTCCTCGAGCACTCATTCTGCCCAATCCGGCCAGAACAGAGGACACAAGATCGGCAAACGACTGCACGGATGTGCCCTGCAAAATTCGATCAGTTTCTTCTGCAGTCGCAATGAGGTCAATGATGTTTCGACCAAATTCCTTACCGAACACATCGGTACCCTTCGACACCTCAGGATGCTTTTGCACAACTGCCGAAATTCCGGTGATAAATCCGACTGTTGATGGCGCGCTCGCTCCGAGAGTTCTGACTTCGGAAAATAGCGCAACAAGCCGACCCTCAAGAGTTGTTTCAGATGCCTTCACGCGTGCGAAAACATCCACGAAAATTTCAGTGATGGAATCACACACTGCAATGTAGATATCGACCTTTGATGGAAAGTAGTGATACAGCGCCGCACTCGATACTTGAGCTGTCTCGGCAATCTCTCGATTGGTCGTTCCTTCGAATCCCTCTGCAGCAAATCGTTCGCGCGCGCACACAACAATGCGGTCGCGGGTATCAGTCGAATCTGTATCCGCAGGGCGACCACGCTTACGGCTGACCACAGCGGTCTTGTTCATTGATTGATCAGCCATAACCAAGTATGACCCAAAATTATCGCTAGAGGTTTAGCGTGGCCGTGCGTAATACATTGCCCAGCCAACTGGGCTGACCAGTGCTGCCAGAACCAATTTCACTGCATCGCCTGCAAGGAAAGGCGCAACTCCGAGGGAAATGGCATTTGTGTCACCAGTTGCAACCGGAACACCTATTGAATGTGCCAACCAGATGGCACCACAGAAGTAGATCACTGCCGTGCTCAATGCCATTGCCGACAACGACATCACGAAGTTTCGGTCATTACGACGATCTGCGTACCAGCCAACAATGCCAGCTGCAGCAACGAAGCCAACGAAATAACCAAGTGTTGATCCGGTTGCACGGCTCCAGCCGCCTGATGCACCTGCATAGAACGGCAAGCCAATTGCACCGAGTAGCCAATACAGCGCCTGGCTAGCTATTGCACGGCGTGAACCAAGTGCACCACCAACTGCGAGTACGGCGAAAGTTTGACCAGTGATGGGCACGGGCGTAAATCCGAGATGAATAACTATTTGAGCGCATAAAGCGGTGAACAGTGCTCCGCCAACGACGAGGGTGATGTCTCTCGCCACTGATTTTTCAATGATGCGAGGCATAGGAATAAGG
Source organism: uncultured Acidimicrobiaceae bacterium (assembly GCA_903929185.1). Taxonomy (GTDB): domain Bacteria; phylum Actinomycetota; class Acidimicrobiia; order Acidimicrobiales; family Ilumatobacteraceae; genus UBA2093. The sequence goes on along the minus strand of CAIYTS010000094.1, from coordinate 8,973 downwards.
TCAGTAAGAACGTTTGGTACTGCGTTTGACATTCCAGTTACGCTACTACCGTGACATTCATCAAGGTAAGCATTCCCATCTGGACCATTGTCACACCATGATCTTTTCTCCACGAGTCATTGCCGCAATCGATATCGGCACCAACAGCATTCATATGGTTGTCGCGAAAGTTAGTCCGTCGGGATTTGAAGTAATTACTCGCGAAAAAGACAATACGCGACTCGGTGAAGGTGGCGGCGACATGAAAATGTTGAGCCCCGAAGCAATCGAACGTGGCATTGAGGCCCTGCGCAACATGCGCCGCATTGCAGATGCCCATCGAGCAAGCGTTTTTGCTGTGGCAACTAGCGCCGTTCGCGAAGCCACGAACTCTGCAGACTTTGTCGACCGCGTTGCCAACGAAGCTGGAATTGATATCGAGGTCATCTCGGGTGTTGAGGAAGCCCGCCTAATTCATTTAGGCGTCTTACAGGCCCTCCCCCTGTCCGACAAGCGGTCGCTCCTCATTGACATCGGCGGTGGCTCAACAGAAGTCGTCACCTTTGATCACACAGACGAACTTTTTGTTCGCAGTTTCAAAATTGGTGCCGTGCGATTGTCGAATCGTTTCTTTCCAAATGGTTCAACACACCCGGCGTCTGTGCCGTCGTGCTCAAAATTTATTGCATCCACTGTGGAACCAGTAAAACGAGAAGTTCGCAAACTTGGTCATGACGTGGCAATCGTTTCTTCAGGTACCGGTGAAACACTCGCGAGAATGTGTTGGATGTTGACACATGAGGAGTCTCCGCGCTCGCTGAATGGCGTCACCTTCACTTCAGACGAACTCCATCAGGTAACGAGAATGATTGCTATGTCCACCCTTGATGAGCGCTCGCAGTTGGATGGGCTCGATGCAGATCGTGTCGACATCATTTTGGCGGGGGCGTTAATTCTCGAGACTTTGGCTGAGTCTTTCGCGATCACTTCATTTATGTACTGCGACTATGCACTGCGCGAAGGCGTGTTACTAGATGCTGCACAACGACTAGACCCAGAGGTCAACAACGACCTACACAATGTGGCTATTCATAGTGCCCGCAAATTGGCCGAGCGATGTGACGATGACCCAACCCACAGCCTCAACGTGTCACGCCTATCATGCGTTCTCTTTGATGAGTTGTCTCATTCATACGAACTAGATCCTCATCACCGTTTGTATTTAGAAGCCGCGGCCGTACTAGCCAATGTGGGTCTTGTTGTTTCACATGCGCGCCACCATTTGCACACCTATTACATCGTGCGTAACGCAGATCTTGTTGGGTTCACAGACCACGAGATTGAGCTCATCGCTCAAATTGCTCGTTACCACAGGAAAAGCGAGCCGAAACTTCAACATGCAGCATTTGCCGCACTGTCAGAAGATGACCAACACACGGTTCGGATGCTGTCTGGAATGTTGCGCATCGCAATTGGACTCGATCGCACGCATGACGGGCGAACAACCTCAGTTTCTGTCTCTCAAAAAAACAAGTCGCTTCATCTCTTGATTGAAAGTGAGAAGAACGAAGACCTCGATCTCAACCTATACGCCACACAACAACGTGTTGCTCTTTTAGCAGACGTATTTCAATGCAACGTCACCGTTGCAATTGCTTCCTAAGAAGGAACAGTTGACGTCACGGTGGTCACAACCACTGAGGGAACGGTAGTTTTCGGCACAGTTGCCTTCGGCGCAACAGTAGTTACGACCGGAACAGTCGCGACTGGAATAGTTGATGATGTCGTAGATGTCGATGTCGTTGTTGTGTAGTTCGGATCTTTTTTATCCCATGGTGGAGCAACAGATCCGTAATCTTCTGGCTCTTTCACGCCGTCAAACACATACACACGGTCGTTGTATTGCACCAGTGCAGGAAAGTAGTTCGAAACAAAGATAGGAATGCGCACGCAGCCGTGTGATGCGGGTTCCTTCGGCACCATCATTGCGCCGTGAATAGCAATACCGAAGTTGAAATACACCGGGTTCCACATGGTGCCCAATTTGCTTTCGCGTTGTCCAAGTTTGCGGTTATAGAAATAGTAAATACCGCCAGGAGTTATTGCTTCTCCGCATACGCCGTCTTTAATTGGTACGCCACCCTTGTTGCCCTCTTCGCCTGGGTCAATCGTTACTTCTTCACACCACTTCTGACCAGTGCCAGTCGAGATATGAGACACAAGAAGAAGTTGCTGGCCCTTAAAAACTGCCATGACCTGTTCGGGTAAATACACCTCGACATGATTGGGAGTTCCAGGTTGGCGACGCGGAGTAATGGTGACGTCGCCACGCATTGAATCCCACAGAACGGGAGTGACAAAATCAACCAATGTGTCACGTGTCATTTTTTGTACAAGAGCTTGAAAAGCCCACACTGCCATCATTGTGTCTCCGCCGTACACGCCATCAATACGGCCCGGATCAAAATGCAGATCTTTTAACCGTTGCTGCAAGCGACGCACATCTGCGCCTTTCATTCCATCTTTGATGGTCCGTGACAACGTGTAACAAGTGATTGGCGCATCAGCAGGACAAAAGCCTGGTGTTGTGACCGCTGTTGTGGTGGTGGTTACCGGACTTTGATTGTTATGAACAACCGCAACTCCAGCTCCAACGGCCACAAAAACAACTGATGTGACGATTGCTTGACGCCATCTCACCCACCACGACTGGTGCACAGGCATTGCAATTTCGGGTTCAAGTGGTTCTGACACAGCACTGAAACGCTACCAACAGAGGCGACGCGTCAGCCTTCGGTCTACACAAGGGGTGAAATGCCCCGAATTTCACGGCGAAGCTGGCGCGCTTCCTTCAAGATCTTCACGATGACCGACGGAGACGACAGCGTCGACACCCCACGAGTACGGGGGAAATAGTCAACTCCGAATTGGATAACCGAGTATCCAAACTTCTGAGCCTTCACAACTAGTTCGGCATCAATGAATGATCCTTCACTCTTCAACTCAACATGATCAAAAATACGGGTACGGCACAACTTGAAAGCAAAGTTGATATCACGCATACGTATGCCAAACAACACACGGACCATGACGTTGTAGAAGAACGAATACACCGTACGCACATATCCTTCTCCGGTGCGATCAAATCGATATGCGCTGACTACGTCTGCGTCGTAATAACGAAGTAGTCGCATTGCCTTGTGAACGTCGTGCATATCAAACGGCAAGTCAGCATCGGTGTACAGAACTAGGTCGCCAGTAGCTGCCGCATAACCGGACTTCATGGAACCACCGAGTTTGCGATTCTCGGGGTGGTGCACCACTTTCACTCGTGAATCTTGCGATGCCAAACGTTGTGCAATTTCAAACGTGTTGTCTGTTGATGCATCGTCAATCACAATCATTTCGTAATCAGCGATGTCGCCTTGTGCCATGAGATCTTCGCACTCTTCACGGGCCGCATCAATTGCGCGCTCGATATACGACTCTTCATTCCACATGGGGAAAAAGATCGACAACTTACTGAATGGCGACTTTTCCATACATATGCAGGCTACCTATTGGTGTCACATCCTGCAGGGGCAGGCTGAGTACGGTGTCAGTATGGATTTCTCATCGCCACCCACACCGATTGAGGTACTTCCGAGCGATGGTTGGCGAACCGTCACCACCATTACATGGGCAGGGGTATTCGGATCATTGCTCGCCGTCGCAATTTCTAGCCGCACCATCGGACGGCCCATTTGGTGGCTCGGGCCATCATCGGCGCCTGCATCACCGTTTCTCATCACGATTCCACTTGCCCTTGTAGTCATTCCTCTCTTGACCACGTTTCGGGCTCCGCGCCATATGACAACAGTCAGTTGGGTCTGCTCACTTGCACTGATCGGAACAGGAATTGCAGAATTGGCGTCAAACCCTGCCATCTCCCTTGCTGTTGTAGTCATTGGTGTCGCTGCCTTGATGGAATCCATCGCTGTAGTGGTGGTCATGCGCCAGTACCGTTAAGGGAATGTCAAAGGTACTTACCACCCTCCCCGCTGGCGAACGCGTCGGCATTGCATTTTCTGGTGGCCTAGATACATCAGCAGCCGTTGCATGGATGCGTGAAAAAGGTGCCATCCCATGTGCCTACACAGCAGACCTCGGACAACCAGATGAAACTGATCTCTCTGGAATTCCTGGCAGAGCAAAAGAATACGGCGCTGAAATTGCACGCCTTGTTGATTGCCGCGAAGAGCTTGTTCATGAAGGCCTCATTGCGTTGCAGTGCGGTGCATTCCACATCACCACAGCAGGCAAGACCTATTTCAACACCACTCCATTGGGTCGTGCAGTAACTGGCACGTTGCTCGTGCGCGCGATGCGCCAAGACTCCGTTGACATCTGGGGCGACGGCAGCACTTATAAAGGCAATGACATCGAGCGTTTTTATCGCTACGGCCTCATGGTGAACCCTGCGCTACGTATTTACAAGCCGTGGCTTGACCCCACCTTTGTTGACGAGATGGGTGGCCGAACCGAAATGAGCGAGTTTCTCACCGCTCGCAAACTGCCGTACAAAGCGTCGAAAGAAAAAGCCTATTCAACAGACTCAAATATTTGGGGCGCGACACACGAAGCAAAGTTGTTAGAAGAACTCAATAACGGAATGGAACTTGTCGAACCAATCATGGGTGTTGCCCATTGGGACGAAAGCATCGCGATTGCATCAGAAGTTGTATCAATTCGTTTTCATGAAGGTTTCCCCGTTGCTATCAACGGCAAAGAATTCACGTCACAAGTTGATCTCGTCTTAGAAGCCAACGCCATTGGTGGCCGTCATGGTCTTGGCATGAGCGACCAAATTGAAAACCGCATCATCGAAGCAAAGAGCCGTGGGATTTATGAATCTCCTGGGCTTGCTTTACTGCACATCGCATACGAGCGCCTTGCTACCGGTATTCATAACGAAGCAACACTTGAGAACTATCGCACCATGGGACGCCGTCTTGGTCGTTTGTTGTACGAAGGTCGTTGGTTTGATCCACAATCATTGATGTTGCGCGAACCACTCATGCGTTGGGTGGGCACTGCAATCACTGGTGAAGTTACTGTGCGTCTTCGTCGTGGCGATGACTACAGCATTCTTGACACCACAAGTCCGAACCTCACATACGCGCCTGACCGCCTCAGCATGGAACGTGTGGAAGATTCAGCGTTTGGTCCGCTTGACCGTATTGGTCAACTCACTATGCGCAATCTTGATATCGACGACAGCCGTGCAAAATTGCAGGTTTATCGCGGTGCGGGCACGTTGCCAAGCGGTGGCCTCTTGGCCATCGAAGACAATTCCTGACACAAGCCAGCTAACAACGCCGCACGTTGCGGCATCGTTGCAACCACAACATGTTCTGTATCGCCATGTGCGCCGCCACCAACTGCGCCTAAGCCGTCAAGCGTTTCAACACCAACAGCAGCCGTGAAGTTGCCGTCTGAGCCACCGCCAACAACAACGCCATCAAGCGCGCTGATACCAATGCGTGTTGCCACAGCGGTCGCTATGGGAAACAAACCAGCTGCTGCTGATTCATGCATTGGTGGTCGGCCAATCTGACCAGAGATCACAAGACGAGCTTCAGGGTGTTGCAATCGCAATGCAGCAAAGGCTGCTTCCACTCGTGGCTTTTCGCTTGGCACGGCAACACGCACATCAACTGCGCATGTGGTGAGTGCTGGCACCACATTGTCTGCCGTGCCAGCAGACGCAAGCGTTGGTGTCACAGTTGTACCCATCGACTCATCTGCAATAGCAATGATTTGCGGAATCAAGGTAGCTAGTTCCACCAACGAGTTAATGCCTTTTTCAGGCTCAAGCCCTGCATGTGATGCACGGCCTTCAATGGAAAGCGTGATGGTGCCTGTGCCTTTGCGACCAATCTTTAGTGCCCCGCCATCAGCGCTTGGTTCAAGCACCAATACAGAACCGCATGCAATTGCACGTTCTTCAAGAAGTGCACGTGATGCGTGCGAACCAATTTCTTCATCGGCACTCAACAAGATCTCCACATGCGACGAATCTTCTAAGGAGGCAACAGCATAAATTGCTTGCACAATGCCTGCCTTCATGTCGAAGACGCCTGGACCTGTAGCAATTCCGTCGCGTACTGCAAAAGGCAACCGGGCCAATGTGCCAGCAGGATGCACCGTGTCGTGGTGTCCCAAAATAAGAACCTTCGGATCATTGCCACCACGCCAGTGAATGTGTGGGCCGACTGGTGAATCAATCAGAGTTGGTGCAGAGCCCAACATCCGCTCCATCAGGCCTGAGACCAACTGGGCGTGAGCCTGCAAACGCTCAATGTCACGTGATGGAGATTCGCATGACACCAATACATCAAGGTCAGCAAGCATCGCTGCTTGATTGAAAGTGTCGGAAGAACTCATGGGTGAAATCGTGCCACGAATCAGTGCTGAAACAGCGTTTCAATTACAACGTCGTTGCCGGCAAGCACCTCTACCAACGGCTCAACACCAATTCCGAGACCCGTGGGCACCTGCAGCATGCCGTCGTGAAGCTCAAAGGGCCGAGTGACATCTGAGGCGAAGTAACGGGCAGACGCCGACAAGTCAGGCGTCAGCGTGAACCCCGGCATGGCAGCAAGTGCAAGACACGACGCTCGACCAATTCCGGATTCGAGCATGCCGCCGACCCACGCATCAATACCGCGATCAACAAGCACATCGTGCATAGCAATGGCATCTCGAATTCCACCGACCCGAGACGGTTTGATGTTGACAACATCGCATGCACCACGATCTAGAGCATTCAATAATTGACTCATAGTGTTCACCGATTCATCAAGACACACAGACGTAGCGGATCGATGCAGCAGTTCGGCGTGAGAATCCACATCATCAGCCGCAAACGGCTGTTCGATAAATTGCAAAGCAAATTTGTCGAGAGAGCACAACAGATCAATATCGTCAGCACCGTACGCGCCATTGGCATCTGCTTGCAATGCGTATTCAATGCCCACCGCATCTCGCACAGCTGCGAGCACATCAACATCATGACCCGGTGCGATCTTTACTTTGACCCGTGTGTAACCCTCGTCCACTCGCATCATCACTTCTGCGACAACGTCATCAATGGAATTGTGCATACCGACAACGACGCCGACTTCAATTTCAGTTTCAACTGCACCCAACACCTCGGCCAAAGACTTGCCTTGGCGACGGGCATGAACATCCCACAACGCTGACTCAAGTGCATGCTTTGCAAAATGGTGACCAGTAATTCCCCACCATCCGTCGGCAAATAAATCAGCTACTGCAACGTCATGTTTCACCAGTTCAGGAATCAATAATTGCGTCATTGCCGAGTACGACGTATCCGCACTCTCTCCGACATAGGCAACACCTGTGGGCGCAACATTTTCACCCCAGCCGACATAACCGTCAGAGTCTGTGATCTCTACCAACACCGCCGACCGCGATTGATGCGCCCCATCAGACGTACGCAATGGCGAGACAAGGACAAGAGGAACACGCACCACTCTGATTCGTTCAATACGCATTGTGCCTCCGAAGAACTGGTGCCCGGAGCGGGAATCGAACCCGCAAGAGGTTGCCCTCCGGGGGGTTTAAGCCCCCTGCGTCTGCCTGTTCCGCCATCCGGGCAAGAACGTATTTAGGCTACGCGCGTTGTGGCGTGGTCGTGGCGTACGACATGGGGAGAATTTGATACTTCGTTTGAAATTTCTACCGTGAACTGCAACATGGTGCGCCACAACTGGGTGCGGGCTCTGTCGGCTTCGGGGGGTTCGAGACGGTTGATGAAGATGACACCTTCGATCATGTCGCCAACAGCTGCCGTAAATGGCCTGTCAGACAAGCGCACAGCCACCACGCCACCTTCAGTATCGCGCGAGCGCCGAATGCTGCGATTGACACCAACAATGCGAGGAGGGCTGCGAAACCCCGGCACCACCAGATCAAGTTCAGCTGCACGCTGGGCTAGCACCCTGGCTGCTGCCGTGAACTTTGTGGTGGCCGATGGACTCATGGAGACATTGTGCCAAAAGGGTGTGGCACACTCTCCCCTTCTGCGACACTCCCGCGACCTATCGTTACTGCGTCGTGGATACAGAACTCAACCCGTTGCAACAGGCCGTCATTTCGGCACTTGGCGTTCCCACTGATTGGGAACCTTTGTCTATCGACATTGTTGAATCAATCGAAGAACAACTTGTTGACGCGCTTGCTCCCATCAAAGATTTATTCACGCCAGAAAATCCATTACGCGTTAATAAACATCACATTGCAACTGTTCATGGTTGTGAGAAGTACCACGTACTCAATCGGCAAGCGCAATTCGCGTGGAACATCAACACTGTGCGCGGCACTATTGCGCACAAAGGCATTGAATTGTTGTTGAACTGGCGCGGACCAATAATTCCGTCAGAAATTGTTGATGCAGCTATTACAAGCGTCGCTGAAAACCCACGCGAAAGTGCGTCTGATTTCATAATCTCGTTGCCCGCGCATGAACTAGCAGAGTTACGTGGCGCAGTTGTCGGAGCTGTTTCAAATTTCCTTGAATGCTTCCCGCCAGTCAAACCACAGTGGCGCCCCATGGTCGAATACTCAGCGTCGTATTCATTATTCGGTGGTGCAGTGCTGTTTACGTCTCGTATGGACTTGGTACTTGGCGGGCCAGGACGCAAAGTCATCATCGACTTGAAAACCGGCCGCCTCACACCTACACACCGCGACGACTTGCGCTTCTATGCACTTATCGAAACGTTGCGAAGCCGTCAGGCGCCACGCAGACTCGCGTCGTATTCACTCGACTCGGCGCGTCTCGATGACGAAGACGTCACGGAAGGTTTATTGCAATCAGCTGTTCGTCGCACCGCTCAGGGCACATTGTTAATTGCAGATCTTGTATTGAAAACTCGTGAACCAGAAGTTCGTCCTGGTTTTCAGTGCAGGTGGTGTCCGGCAAATGAT
>CAIYTS010000093.1 GCA_903929185.1 uncultured Acidimicrobiaceae bacterium | reverse complement strand
GTGACATTCGTGAACTTGCACGCATGCATGCTGAGGCTGACTACTCACGCATGTGGGTGAGTTTGTATGAAGACAAGGTACGCAATGGTGTCATCACACAATCAACGGGGTATCCATGTTTGGTTGCTAGCCGATACATCGTTGCAACGACACCAATCCCCCGGTGGGATATTCCACGTCTTCACCAATCAAAATTTCTCACTCTATTCGGTGCTGGACGAGAAAAGCGTGTGTACGCAATTCCTCCATATACCAATGTAGAGCCATTGACATTTGAAGACGTTCCCTTTGAAGTGGAATCAGCCGATGGTGCAACATGCCGGTTGTGCGGTTCAAGCGATTCGTTCTTAGTAGAGATGCCTGGCAAACAGGAATCTTGGTCATGCAGTGATACCGCTTGGTGTCGTAGACAGAGGAACACATGACATCAATACATGTCCCATCGCCCATCATTCAAGTACGAAATTTGGGTAAGTATTACGGCAACTTTGACCCTGCCATGATCGAACGAACCGGACCAGAACACGGAACCGCACGTGACCATGTCACAGCTTCCATTGTTGCTGCGTGGGGTGTCAACTTCGATGTTGCAGCTGGCGAGGCGCTTGGCATCGTTGGCGAATCAGGATCTGGCAAATCAACAGTTCTTCGCTGTATCGCAGGTGACGTCGCAGCATCTACTGGAGATGTTCGCCTTACTCCATTTGAAGATGGCAAAGTGAATATTTTGGAGCTTGACCCATCGGCACGACGCCAACTGCGTATCAACACTTTGTCGGTGGTGTACCAAGATCCTGCAGAGGGATTGGCCTTAGGCGTTACAGCTGGCGGCAACATTGCAGATCCGTTGACTGCTGCCGGATGGAGAAACTTTGGTGCTATCAGAGATAGGGCACGTGAATTACTGGCGCGCACTGAAGTTCCACTCGACCGCATGGATGACATTGTTCGAAATTTCTCTGGCGGCATGCGTCAACGTGTTCAAATTGCTCGTGCCTTAGCGAACAAGCCACCAATTCTCTTGCTTGATGAACCAACGACTGGGCTCGATGCAAGTGTTGCATCAGGTGTGCTCGATTTGATTCGTCAACTTCTCGAAGAACTTCAAGTGGCAGCAATTGTTGTATCGCATGACTTTGGTGTTATCGAAATGCTCACCGAGCGTTGTTTAGTGATGCAACACGGTCGCGTAGTGGAAGATGCCTTGACAGATCAACTGCTTGAAGATCCACATCATCCCTATAGCCAGAAACTAGTGGCGGCGGCACGAACATGACGATGACAATGAATAAAACGCTTCCGATTCTTGATGTACAGAATGTCTCGAAGTCATTCACACTTCATAATATTGACGGACGGACCGTCACTGCGTTGGAAGCTGCTTCGTTTGTTGTGTACCCGGGAGAACATGTGTCTCTTGCCGGTTCCTCAGGGGCGGGAAAATCAACTCTTCTTCGACTCATATATCGCACGTACTCAATTACTGCAGGCTCCGTAAAATTTCGTTTGGCAAACGACGAATGGGTTGACATTGCTCAACTCTCTGACGCAGAAGTGATTGCACTTCGTGGTCGCGAAATTGGCTACGTTTCACAATTCCTGCATGCCCAACCACGTCGGTCTGTCATTGACTTAGTCGCACGTGCTGG
>CAIYTS010000092.1 GCA_903929185.1 uncultured Acidimicrobiaceae bacterium | reverse complement strand
TGTTTGATTCGGTGTTTACACGGGGATGAATTCCAGTGGTGATGGCGTGCTGTTCTGCTGGAAGACCAAAACTGTCATATCCGAGAGCATGAAGAACATTGAAGCCCTTCATTCGTTTGAACCGAGCAAACACGTCCGTGCCGATGTATCCGAGTGGATGCCCAACATGTAGTCCGGCTCCTGATGGATACGGGAACATATCAAGAATAAAAAGTTTCTCTCGTCCTGCGACTTTTGCCGGATCACCGAGAGGTCCAGCGGGGTTTGGTGCCTCAAACGTGCCGTTCTGCTCCCATGAGTCTTGCCAGCGTGCCTCTAGCTCTGCTGCGAGTGTGGCAGAGTAGCGAAACGGAGGCACTGACGATGTGCGTGAATTGGACGGCGTCGTGGTGTCACTCATTGAAGCACCTATCGTATAGGTCGTGTCGAAGCAGCGCCCAAGGCCGGGAAAACGTCAGTCCAAGGGAGGCTCTTCAAAGGGGTATCCCCGTACCGCCCGATTGTCTGAGGTTTTGCGAGAAGTCATTGCCGATGAACTCACCCGCATTGACGATGAGCGCCTTGATCTTGTGACCATCACTGCTATCGATGTCGACCCTGAAATGAACAGGGCGATCGTGTATTTCGATTCAATGTTTGGCGAAGAGGGCGACGAAGGAGTGGTTGAGGCTCTCCTTGAGTTCCGTCCCCGCATGCAAGCATCGATCAATCGTCAGATGCATGCGCGTAAGACTCCGATCTTGTCCTTCCGCCCTGACGAAGTAATTCGTAGTGCCGCTCGCATTGAAGAGTTGTTGCGCAAACAGCCTGACACTTCACCCATCTCCTCTCGGGACGACACCGAGTAACTCATGGCCCGCAAGAAGCCATCAACGGCTCATGGGCTAGTCCTCATTGACAAGCCAGCAGGTCTCACGAGTCATGACGTGGTGTACAAATTGCGCGGCCACTTTGGCGAAAAACGAATCGGACATGCTGGCACTCTTGACCCCGATGCAACAGGATTGCTAGTTGTTGGGGTTGGCAATGCAACTCGACTTTTCCGGTTCATGGCCGACATGGATAAAACGTATTCATGTGAAATCGTCTTTGGAGTTGAGACTGATTCTCTAGATGACTCGGGCGCAGTGACCGCAACTCATGAGATGACGCCACCCAGCTTGGACGCGATTCGTCGGGTCATTGCAGAACAATTCCTGGGCGAGATTATGCAAGTGCCCCCAATGGTGTCTGCCTTAAGGGTTGATGGAGTCCGACTTCACAAATTGGCTCGCGAGGGAATCGAAGTGGAACGTCCTGCACGGCCCATCACAGTTCATTCGTTTGAAGTAGAGCCAACTGATAACCCCATGGTCATTCGCGCAACAGTTCGTAGTGGTGCGGGAACATATATTCGTTCTCTTGGCGCTGATCTGGGAACTGCTCTCGGTGGCGGCGCACATATTCGTACATTGCGACGTTTTTCTGTGGGGCCATTTTCAGTTGATGAAGCAACCACCATCGCAGAACCAACACTGTTGCCAATTCGCGAGGCAGTGCGACATCTCGCGGTGCAAGTGCTTGACGATTCTGAAGTAACTGATTGCCGTTTTGGCCGAACACGTATCGCGTGGGACGGCGACGGAC
>CAIYTS010000091.1 GCA_903929185.1 uncultured Acidimicrobiaceae bacterium | reverse complement strand
TTGCCCTCACATGGGGTGCTTCTTTCCTCTTCATTGCCATTGCCATCGACCATGTGGCGACCGGTGTTGTGCCCATCGCCCGCCTTGGCTTTGGCGCTCTTGCACTTGCCTGCTTCCCCGCTGCCCGTAAACGCATCGATAGGTCGGACATCATTCGCGTTGCACTGCTGGGGCTTGTGGCGATGACCATTCCGTTTTATCTGTACCCATTGGCTGAACAATCAGTGTCGTCATCCATCACTGGCATGATCAACGGCTCAATCCCTATTACCACTGTTGTTGCTGCAGCTATCTTGACGCGCAATATGCCGTCAGCTCGACGCATCACTGCAGTAGTCATTGGTTTCGCCGGAATCGCACTGATCTCCATTGGAAGTGTTGGCGACGGCAAAGGTGCTTCAATTCACGGCGTTGTCTTTCTTCTCGCCGCTACCTGTTGTTATGCATTCACAAGCATCTTGTCGCGTGAAATGCAAGTGAAGTACGGAACTCTCACCGTTCTGTTGTGGCAAGAACTTTTTGCTTTGCTCTTTTCCTTGCCACTCGGAATCCCTGCCTTCTTTGATAGTCATTTCTCCTGGGCCGCCTTCTTTGCACTTGCGGTGCTCGGTGCGTTTGGTACTGGCTTTGCTTACGTGATGTACGGAATGTTGATGGTGCGTGCCGGCGCAGTACGAGGCGTCATTGGCGTGTTCTTCACCCCAGTAGTTGCAACAATTCTCGGGCTGTTATTTCGAGATGAAAAAGTCACCGCGCTTGCAGTTATTGGAATGTGTGTGGTGTTAATCGGAGCATGGCTGACAAGCCGGCCCGACAAGCACATCGCTTAGCGATTATTCCATTCCAACACGGTGAAGTTTCCCAGTCCGGTTTCATCTAACAAAGCTTCGGCTTCTGTAATGCGGCTACGCATCTTTATTGCCGCAAGTGTCGGTGCAGATGCTTGTTCCGCCCATACCCGCTTTCCTTCTTCAACCAAGTCGTCAATTCCCCATCGCTGAAGAAACTGCGCTTGCGTTCGCACTGCATCTGGTTCGCGTACAGCTGCCAATTGATCAATCAGCACTTGCGTTGTTATGTCTTGCTCACCAGGGTTCCGTAAATAGTGCGTTCCTTTTTCGTGACTTGCATATGTTCGTAACCATTCGCGCCATGGCATTGATGCAACTTCGGCAGTGAGCGGTGTGCAGTAATCAATGGCAATTACTGACCCATGTCGCAATGTAGATAGTGAATCGGCAAGCCATTGTGCAGCTTCACGCTGAATCGGAGCACGTGAACCATGCGGTGCCCGACTCGGCAAGAACGACGGTGCTGGAGAATTCACCAAGATCTCAGAAAAGGTTTCCTTGGTGGTAATGACATGTGCTTCTCGCCACCCGTCGTCGTACACCCATAATTCAAACGGAATATTGTCGAGCAGTTCATTGGCAATCACCACACCGTTTTCGATAACCGACAGCATCGAGTCAGTAGAAGTCACGCCCTCTGGGTGAAGCGCTCGTTGTGCCGCACTAGTTTCAATCGTGATGTATTCACCGCGCTGTAAACACTTCGGTGCTGCAGCGAGGATTGATCGGGCAAGAGTTCCGGGGCCTGCACCCACTTCTACAATTTGGAAATTGTCTGGCTGCCCAAGGCGATTCCATACGTCATCAATTGCACGTGCAAAAACTGTTCCGAACAATGGCCCTACTTCAGCAGAGGTAATGAAGTCACCACGCCTGCCTGCGCGCCCTGTTGTGGAATAGAAACCATGCTCGCTATACAGCGCGAGGTCCATAAACGAAGAGAACGGAATGCTCCCCTCTGACGCTGCAATCGCAGCGCGAATGGAATCAGCGGCCGAAGGCACCGGCAAGACCGGCAAGATCACCGAAGTGAATCACGATGCCAGGCAGGACGCCCAGCAGCAATGTGGCAAGGCTAGTAATACCAAGTGCGACTGCAAGAGATGACTTCACTGGTACTGGTGATGTGTCGCCGTCTGGAACGGGGCGCATCCACATTTCACGCAAGATGCTTCCGTAGTAACCAAATGCGACAACGGAGTTCACGCCGCCGATGATTGCAAGGACATAGGCCCATGTTGTGCCAGCTGAAACGAGGGACTGGAATGCTGCGAACTTACCGAACCAACCACCAAGTGGTGGGATACCAGCAAGTGAAGCCATAAAGATTGTCATCAGGGTTGCAATACCAGGTGCGTATGAGAACAAACCACCGTACGAAGAAATTTCACCACTTCGAGTTTTGCGAGCAACAACCATGACGATGGCAAAGACACCGAGGTTTGTTGATGCATAGACGATGAGGTATGTAACAACTGCGCGCAATGCAGACTGTGCAACACCGGCTTCACCGGCAACGGCAAGTGGCATGAGGATGAAACCACCCTGCGCGATTGATGAATACGCCAACATGCGAACAATGCTGGTTTGCTTCAATGCCATGACGTTGCCGAGAGTCATTGTTGCTGCAGAAAGGATCCAGAAAACTGGCTGCCATACAGCGTGTGAGCCAGGGAACCCGACGTACACAACGGTGACAAGAGCAACGAAACCAGCTGCCTTAGATGCGACCGACAGGAATGCGGTTACAGGAGTTGGTGCACCTTGATAGGTGTCAGGTGCCCATGTATGAAATGGCACGGCAGAAATTTTGAATGCAAAACCGATGACCACGAAGAACACAGCGAGCGCACGGATTGAAGTGAGGTTGCTTCCAAGAGTGGTACCAATCTCGGTGAGTTTTGTTGAGTTCGTGATTCCGTAGAGCAACGACATTCCGTACAACATGATTGCTGAGGCAAAGACACCCAAGAGGTAGTACTTGATACCAGCTTCATTGCTGCGTGAATCACGCTTGCGCCATGCAGCAAGCATGTACGCAGGAATTGAGAGGAACTCAAGAGAGACGAAAATGGAGATCAAGTCGCGGCTTGATGCCATCATGACCATTCCCATAATGCTGGACAACATGAGAAACCAGAATTCACCTTGGTAATAGTCGCCTTCACGGATGTAATCAGCAGCAAGAAGAACAACGACGTATCCGGCAAGCAGGAACAAGCCTTTCATCACCAAACTGAAATCATCAATGACATAACGTCCGTCAAACAATTGTCGAGTGCCTGCGTTATTCAATGCCAATGTCAGTACCGGAATGAAGGCACCGAGCAAGGTGAAGCTTGCGACCGGAGTCAACAACCATTTACGAGCATCAGACAAGAACAAGTCGAGCAACAAGAGCAGCACAATGCCTGCCCCAAGAATCATCTCGGGAGCTAACGCGTGGTAATCAATTGATGGTGATGACCACGCTGCGGTGGCGATTGTGCTTAGCACGGGTCAGCCTCCGAAAGCCTTGAGGGTAACGCCCACTGCTGGGTCGAGAACCTTGAACATCAATTGTGGGTATACACCGAATACAACGATTGCGATAAGAAGCGGTGTCCATGCAATCCACTCAAACTTGTTGACGTCGTGGATGTCTTCGTCGTGTCCGTGGCCAGCTGCAAACTCTGCGGCTGGTTCCCCAAATGCAATGCGCTGGAAGAGCCACAACAAGTAGCCGGCAGCAAAGACTGTTCCGATAGCTGCGATCACCATGTACGCGCGGAACACGTTTACTGAAAGGCCGGCAGCAGGATGGTAGGCAGACAAGATTGCCGGGAACTCACCCCAGAAACCTGCGAGGCCTGGAAGACCAAGTGATGCCATTGCACAGAATCCGAAGATCCATCCGAGTTTTGGCATCTGCAACAACATGCCAGAAATGCGCTTGATTTCAAGAGTGTGGTAACGCTCTTTGACAGAACCAGCAACAAAGAACAACATGCCGGTGATGAGACCGTGAGCAACCATTCCGAACATCGCAGCGTTCATGCCGAATGATGTGAGAGTTGAAATACCAAGCATCACGAAGCCCATGTGAGCAACAGACGAGAACGCAATCAGACGCTTCATGTCAGTCTGTGCAAGACAACCGAGTGAACCGTAGATAATTCCGATCACTGCAAGTCCACCGATATACGGAGCCCATGCTTTTGCTGCTTCGGGAAGCACAGGAATTGCAATGCGAACAAAACCATATGTACCGAGCTTCAGCAACACGGCAGCAAGGATGACTGAACCTTGTGTTGGTGCTTGCGTGTGCGCGTCAGGCAACCAGGTATGGAATGGGAACATCGGAACTTTGACTGCAAAGCCGACGAACATTCCGGCAAAGATCCAAATTTGCGTAGTGCGCGAAATGGAAACGCCATGCTCAATGAGGAATGGAATAGCGAAGCTCTCAGCGCCGGTCTTGAAGAACAATGCGAGGAACGCAACCAGCATGAGTGCTGATCCGAACATGGTGTACAAGAAGAACTTGAGCGATGCATACTGGCGATTTTCGCCACCCCACACACCAATCATGAAGTACATCGGCAACAACACAAGTTCGAAGAACACGAAGAACAAGATGAGGTCACGCGCAATGAATGTTCCGGCCATACCTGTTTGAAGAATCAACATCAAGATGAAGAATGCCTTTGGGTTTCCGGGTGATGGCACGTGATCCCATGAATAAATCATCACGAGAACAGTGATGATCATTGACAAGAGGTACAGCGGAAGACTGATGCCGTCGATACCGATGTAATAGGACGACTTAATGACTGAAATCCAGTCATGTTGCGCTACAAACTGCATCGCGCCGGCATTGCCGAAGTCGAACTGAGTCATTGTGTAAATACCCACAGCGAGTGTGGCGATTGCTGTTGCGATAGCGACTGACTTAATCAGTGCCTCTTCAGCTTTCGGTATGAACAGCATGATGAGAACTCCGACAAGCGGCAAGAATGTGCCGACTGTTAGAGCCCAGTTGTGGTTGCTTATGACTTCCATTGCGGTAGCTCCCTAGGTATTTACGATGACGAGTACGAGGGCGCCGATGGCGGCTGCGCCGAACAACAACGCCCCATATTGATTGACTTTTCCGGACTGAACAGGACGAAGAGCGCTTCCGGCACCTTGAGCAACACTGCCAGTGCCATTCACTGCGCCGTCGACAACGCGTTGATCGATGTTGCGATACACCCAACCAGCAATTCCCTTTGCTGTTGTGCCTGCTCCATTAACGACGCCATCAAGAATCTTTTGGTTGAACTTATACACAGCGCCAGCGATGGGGTGCGCGATCGAGTGAACAATAATTTTTTCGTACAGAACATCGAGGTAGTACTTGTTGACAAGAAGCTTGTAACCAAAGCCCAAAACCTTGTTGCGCTCTGTGAGACCAACAAATTTCTTGTTCTTCTTTTCGTACAACTGAATGCAGACAAACAAACTGAGAAGGAAGCCGGACAAGACGATCAACATTGACGTTGCAGCCTTTGACCATTTGAATGGCGCGTGATGAATCTGTGGTGCCATGCAGACACCTTGTTCAGGCGTCTCAGTTCCGCATGGCGATTCATGTTCCATCTCGCCAGATGCTGCAGCCATTAACGGCATTGCTTCACCTTCTGTAGCGACTGCGGCGACTTCTGCAGGAGCTACTGTGGAATCTGTCGGAGTATCTGATGCGATACGAGTCTCACCAACACCGCCTACGACATACGCAATGCCTGTTGGGCTGACTACCTCTGCGCTCGGCTCAACCCACTTCTTGAAATGTTCCCACTTCTCTCCAAATGGTGCGGCATTCAAAAATCCAGATCCGAGAGCAAGCGTTGCCAAGATAATGAGCGGAGCGGT
>CAIYTS010000090.1 GCA_903929185.1 uncultured Acidimicrobiaceae bacterium | reverse complement strand
CCTTCACGATGCGTGATGCAGCAATGAGCTCCATCGCACGCGTGATTTTTTTCGTCGCCTGAACGGACTTAATGCGCCCGCGCAGAATTCGTTCTTGTCCACCAGCCACTTAGATCACTCCGTCGCGAGGGTCTTGTTGCTATGTGCGTCACCGAGTGCATCAGCATCGGTTGCAGTTGGATCAACTGTGGCGCTCTTTGGAACAGTGATCTTGAAATCAGCTTTGAATGCAGACACGATGTCACCCAAGTCAGATGGAACATCTGCCTTCGGGTTCGTGCGCAACTCAGCAAGCATCGCGCCGTGACGCTCACGGCAGAACTTGAGAAGTTCGGTTTCAAAACGGCTGACATCTGTTGCAGGAATTGAGTCGAGATAACCCTTAGTTCCGGCAAAGATTGAAACAACTTGTTCTTCAACTGGCATTGGCGAGTTAAGGCCTTGCTTCAGCAATTCAACGAGGCGATATCCGCGCTCGAGCTGTGCCTTTGACACTGCGTCGAGTTCAGAACCGAATGTTGCGAATGCTTCAAGCTCACGGAACTGAGCAAGGTCAAGCTTCAGTGTTCCGGAAACGCCCTTCATTGCTTTTGTCTGTGCAGCACCACCTACGCGTGACACGGAAACACCCACGTCAACAGCAGGACGAATACCTGATTTGAACAAGTTGTCTTGCAAGTACACCTGGCCGTCGGTGATTGAAATCACGTTGGTCGGAATGTATGCAGATACGTCACCGGCTTTGGTTTCAATAACTGGCAATGCAGTCAATGAACCCGCGCCGTTTTCGTCAGACAATTTCGCAGCACGCTCAAGAAGGCGGCTATGAAGATAGAACACGTCTCCTGGGTAGGCCTCGCGGCCTGGTGGCCGGCGAAGAAGCAACGACATCTGGCGATACGCCTCTGCTTGCTTTGACAAGTCATCGTAAACAATGAGCGCATGCTCACCGTTTTCCATCCAGTGCTGGCCGATGGCGCAACCTGAATACGGAGCAAGATACTTGAACGGTGCAGGCTCTGATGCTGGAGCAGCAACAATGACTGTGTATTCCAACGCGCCGTACTGGCGAAGTGTTTCTACCGTTGAAGCAATGGTGGAACCCTTCTGACCAATTGCGACGTAGATGCACTTCACACCAAGTCCGCGCTGATTGATGATGGTGTCGATCGCAATGGTGGTCTTACCGGTCTTACGGTCACCAATGATGAGCTCGCGCTGACCGCGACCAATTGGAGTCATGGCGTCAATTGACTTGATACCTGTCTGCAATGGCTCGTGTACTGGCTTACGTCCCATGATTCCGGGAGCCTGAACTTCAACGCGGCGCATGATTGCACCAACGATGTCGCCCTTGCCGTCGATTGGAGTACCGAGTGCGTTGACAACGCGGCCAAGCATTGCGTCACCGACTGGGACTGAAAGGATGCGGCCAGTTGCTTTAACTGTCTGTCCTTCTTCAATTGCGTCTGAGTCGCCCAAGACAACTGAACCGATCAACACTTCTTCAAGGTTGAGCGCAAGGCCTACGGTGCCGTCTTCGAATTCGAGCAATTCGTTTACTTTGCAGTCGGGCAAGCCCGAGATGCGTGCGATTCCGTCGCCCACTTCAGCGACGCGACCTACGGTGCGTGCCTCGAGTGATTGAGTGAAACCGTCTAGGCCACTTGAGATCGCTGTTGCGATATCACTAGCGGAGAATGTGATGTCTGCCATGTCTTCCTTGTCTTTCGCGAATGTTGTTTACAACCGGCTCTTCAGCTGGTCGAGGCTGTTACGGATGGATCCATCAATGACCTTGTCGCCGATAGTGGCAACAATGCCACCGACAACGGACGGGTCGATAATGACGGTGAGATTGATTTGCGAACCAGTTGCTTTAGTAAGCGCTTCAGTAAGGCGCTTTGTCTGATCATCTGACAAAGCAACGGCGGTGCGTACTTCGGCAACTTCACGACCATGAGCATGAGCAGAGTTGGTGCTGATTTTTTCGGCAATAGTGCGAAGGTCGCGGCCGTGGCCAGCGCCAACAACAAGGGCAACACACTGTGCAGTGACACGGTGTCCCTTGCCGTCAAGAAGCTTTTCAACGATGTTTTGACGAACGCTGATTGGCAACAATTCGTCACTCAATTTGTTGCGCAAGTCGTCACTGTTGTCGATTGCACGAACAACGGCTGCAAATTCACCAACAAGTTGTGAAAGTACTCCGTCAGCTTCGGCGATTGCAGTAATTGATGCAACGTATGCGTCGATGGTTGCTTGACTCATCGTGATGCCCCTACTTTGCTAATGAAGTTCTCAATGAGATCTTGACGAACACTGTCGTTCACTGTGCTTGCCACAACGCGCTCGATAGCGACGGCAGACAAGCGAGAAATTTCAGCGCGAAGTTCATCACCAACACGACCAGCAGCATTTGCAATGTCTGACATTGCCTTTGCTTCAACGTCAGCCATCTCTGCAGCAACACGAGCGCGACCTTCTGCAACAACTGCAGCAGCTTGAGTATCGGCTTCAGCAAGAATGCGCGCACGCTCTGTGTTGATGTCGCCAAGCGCGGTACGAATACGTGATGCTTCAACTTCGGCGTTAGCGCGAGTGTTGCGTGCGTTGTCGATGTCGCCTTGGATGCGCTCGGTACGAGCTGCAAGTGACTTCTTGATCATCGGGCCAGCGAACTTCACCAACGCACTGATAACCAGTACAGAGGCAAGACCTCCGTAAATGATTTCAGCGGTTTCTGGAAGAAGCCAATGGTGGGTTTGATAGGTGAGGTGTTCACCTTCTGCCTCGCTCATGATGAGACGTGCGATAAGTGAGTTCATCGTGAGCCTGCGCTTTCCATTGCTGCTGCAACTGCTGCTTGAACAACTGATGCATCAGGAGTGCGACCGGAAGCCATCGTTGCTGCTTTCGTAGCAACTTGTGCAACTGCTGCTGCGACTTGACCCTGAGCAGCTGCACGAGCCGCTGCAGTCTGAGCATCAGCATCAGCGCGAGCCGATGCGATACGAGCATTTACTTGAGCAAGCTGAGCGTTGCGTTCTGTGTCGACAGTTTGGCGAGCAGCATCAATGCGACCTGCCGCCTCGACACGAACAGCAGCAAGTTGCTTTTCGTAACCAGCAACATCTGTTTGAGCTGCTGCCTTTACAGAATCAGCACCTTCAATGTCGCTGCGAATATCGGCGTACCGAGCATCCATTCCCTTTTTCAACTTAGGAAAGAGGTAGTAGCGCATGACGATGAGCAGCACGAAGAACGAACCGGCCGACCAAAAGATTTCTTTTGGTGTTGGCGCAATGGGGTTCGGTGCAGCAACTACCGCCGTCGTTTCAGCAGCTCCTGTGCCTGATTCGGCGGCAAGAGCTACTGCCTCTGGGGCAACAGTTGTATCGGTGGTGTCAGATGACACCAGCCGAACGTGGACTATTCGTCCGCTCGATTGGGTGACTATCGCAGTCGGCATTTCAGCTCCTGGACTCTGCTTGCGCAAAGATCGATTGTGTATGTGGACTCAAATTCGCTTTATGCGAACTTGAGAAGAATGAACACCACGAAACCGATAAGCGCAAGCGCTTCGGTAAATGCGATGCCCAAGAACATGGTGGTACGTACCATGCCGGCAGCTTCTGGCTGACGTGCCATCGCCTCGACGGACTTGCCGACGAGGTAACCGATGCCAATGCCAGGCCCGATTGCAGCAAGACCGTAGGCATAGCCTGCGCTCGCTGCTGCTGCATTGTTCTTCAATTCGGCAGGTGTCATTTCTGCCGATACGAGTCGTGCAATTGCTTCCATTGTTTTCTCCTATGTGGTTTGTAGTTGGTTGGGAGATCTTTTATTGATCAGTGCTCGGGATGCGTCGCGCCACCGATATAGACGGCGGTCAACATAGCGAAAATGTATGCCTGCAGGAACGCAACCAACACTTCGAATGAAGTGAGGAATACGAGCATGAAGAACGGAAGGATTCCGACTGGAATCAGAATCTTGTCTTTGGCTTGGAACAATGCTTCAGACAAGAGTGCGAACGTAACGAGAAGAATGTGTCCGGCCATCATGTTGGCGAACAAACGAACTGCCAATGAGAACGGGCGAACGATGATTGCCGAAATGAATTCGATTGGCGTTACAAGAATGTAAAGAGCCTTGGGGACTCCTGGTGGGAAAAGTGTGCTCTTGAAATAACCAAGAAGACCTTGATGCTTAATTCCGGTGACGTTGTAAATAACCCACACCATCAACGCAAGGAACAATGGAACTGCCATACGTGCAGTTGCAGGCATCTGGAAGAACGGAATGATTCCGGGAACGTTGCACAAATAAATGAACAGGAACATCGTCATCAAGAAAGGCGTCCACGCAAGTCCGTCTTTACCCATTGTTTGCATCACGACACCGTCTTCGATGAATTCAACAATGACTTCTGCGAAGTTGCGAATTCCCTTTGGTGCTTCCTTGTGATCTTGACGAACTGCAAGTAAGAAAATTGTGATGCTGATAACAGCAGCAAGTACAGCGATTAACGCAATCTTGTTGAAACTTGGAAAGAGGTCTTTCCAAACAAGGATCGAGTTAATTTCTGGAAAATCGAGAGCAATCACGTTGTGGTCCTTCAGGGTGTCTCAGCGGCGCTTGACGATGGATATTCTTGCGCATTGGGACGCAATCCAGGAAATGCTAGAGAGGCTGCGATAAATCGCATCTCCCAGAACAGCAATCCGAGATGAGTGACGATAATTGTTATCCCCAGCGCTGGAAGGGATACCCATGACACGTCGCGTACCAAGAAAACAGCAAGAGAAATGAGACCCAGGCGCAGGAGGAAACCGAACAGGGTGACCCCCATCATGAGCGCTAGTGAAATCGGGGCTGCCCAGGAGATCAATGCGGCCGCAAGCCCAAAGTTCATAAGGACTAGAGCTAATCCGAGGCCTGCTGACCAGGCGCCTGTGAGACCCCAAATAACCCCGGCAATAACCATGATCAACGGCGCGATTATGAGGCCGCGGCGGATGATGTCGCGCGACACAGTGACCTCTGGAGCCTGGCCAGCTGAAGCCATGGCGAGGGGCGATAATTTCTCGTTCACGACTGGGTCCCGCGTGATTCTGTGACCCGCTTTTCTTCGAGGTGACGCATGGCACTGCTGTAGACGTAATACATCTTGATGAATTGCCCGACCACAGCGAATAAAACGAGAACAATCATGAAAAGTGGGGTTGTCCCGAGCCACTTATCCACGCCAAATCCGATGCCAAAAAAGACAACGACACTTCCGGCCAGTTCCATCCCTTGAGAAACACCGGTATCCATGGCGACAGGCGCTTTTGGCTTGGGAAGTAATTTCAACGGATGCCTTTGGGGGAAAGGGTCATTTTGACCTTGT
>CAIYTS010000089.1 GCA_903929185.1 uncultured Acidimicrobiaceae bacterium | reverse complement strand
GATGCCTTCATTGCAGTTGAGATTCCATCGCAGTCTCCGAAAGACCACAGTGTTTTGACAGAACAGCGCGACGAAGACAGCGTGCAACGCGTTCTTTCATTCTTCAGTGAAAAACTGAAGTAATTACTGCGGGCCGCCGTCAACGGGGAGCATTGTTCCGGTTGTGTAACTGCTGGCATTGCTAGCGAGATACAAAGCCGCACCGACAATTTCATGTGGTTCGCCACCGCGTTGCAGCATGTAGCCAGTTTTTGCTGCCTTGTTAAAACGTTCCATATCCCATGCCTTCGAGATATCAGTTAAGAATGGTCCGGGCACGATGCAGTTCACACGAACATGGGGGGCATAGGTTCGCGCTAACCCCATGGTCAAGTTATTAACAGCAGCCTTTGCTGCACCATAAATCACTTCGTTCGGCGATGGTCGCGCACTTGCAATGGACGACACATTGATTATCGAACCGCCACGTATCGTGCCATCGGAATTCTTTGTCGTCATGTGAGTACCGATGAGTGCCGATAACCGAAATGGTCCCTTTAAGTTCACGCCGAGAACTTTGTCGTATAAATCTTCGGTTACTTCTACAAGTGACGAATACAACGGTGACATGCCAGCGTTGTTTACAAGAATGTCAATGTGTCCGAATTCGGCGATGGCAGAAGACGCAAGCATCTCGGCATCTGACCATGAGGCAGCGTGATAGCCAATCGCAAGCGCACGTCGCCCTAACGCCCTCACTTCGCTCGCTACTGTTTCGCAGTTTTCAACTTTGCGACTTGCGACAACAATGTTCGCGCCACGTTCTGCAAATGCCAATGCCATCTCGCGACCAAGGCCGCGACTACCGCCGGTGATGATGGCGTTCTTGCCTTCCAATGAAAAGAGATCTGTCATGTCGTTACCTTGGCTGAATACTCGGGATGTTTGAATGAGGCAACGGTACGTCGCACATCGGCATTGGCTGATACCAGAAGGTGACGGGCCAGTAATCCCTTTGCTGCTTTGGCATTGTGGCCGCCAACGACTGCGCCCGAATGGGACACAAGGTCTATACGGACCACATTGTCGAGCCGTTCCCAATTGATAGCTGCGCGATGCTCGTTCGGCAATAAGTCCACCACAAGCTTTTTCTTTACAACAGCAACGAGCGCATCAGTGATTGGTTCATTCCACCATTTCGACATTGTGCCAAATGGTGCAAGACGTGCGCCCATTTTCAATCGATAGTCGGGGAGTGGATCATCAGCTCGCACGAGTCCGAGTAAACCAGACGGAACAATGATGCGCTTGATGAATGTGTTGCGTTGTGTTGCGGTAAGAGATGCAAGATCAAGGTGATCCCAAACTACGCCGGTGTATCGCTGCCATGCAGGAAGACACGGTGCGCCAACAATTTGCATGTTCGAAGATTGTGCACGTGTTAGGTGAGCCCCACCAACACCAAGAAGTTTTTGTGTGCCGCCTTTTTCTTTTCGTAATTGAGCAACTACTTGTGCACGTTGCGTTGCAAGTGCATCACCAAAAATTCCGTCGTCATAGGAGAACCTAATGTTCGGTTTGCCATCCATTGCTTTACCTTCTGTCGGAGGTAGCAGTAAGAAAAAATCATTCGCACTCATCTATGCAAGTCTTGCACGACATGCCTACGATGAAGTCATGCGAGTACATGTTGATTCTAAAAAATGCCAAGGACATAACCGTTGTTATGCATTAGCACCCGAAATATTTGATGTTGATGACTACGGTCAAGCGTTCGAATTGAACAACGGAGTTGTTCCTGTCGCACTTGAAGAAAAGGCTCGATTGGCCGTTGCCAATTGTCCTGAATTCGCAATAACAATAGAGGAATAGAGATATGACATCTGTATACGGACCCGCAACAAACTGGGCAACTGACTTCGATCATGCTGACCCTGAGTACAACAAAAATATTCACAAAATTTGGGACGACTTAAAAACTTCTGGATGTCCCATCGCTCACACTGATCGCTACGGCGGCGCATGGTTGCCACTGACATACGAAATGGTGCACGAGATTTCCTACGACACCACGCACTTCTCTAGCCGCAGCCCTGTTGTCGGCCAATTAAAGCCAAGTGAAATTCCTGATGCAGTTCCAGCTCCTGTCGGTGGAGTTCCACCAATCTCAAGTGATCCTCCATTTCACGCCGGAGCACGACATTTGTTGTTGCCTATATTTGCACCGAAGAAAATTGATCCACTGAACAGCGTGATCAGAGAGTTCTGCCACAAACTTATTGATGACATGGGTGACAAAGAATTTGTCGATGGCGCAGTTGAATATGCCCAGAACATTCCCGTCATGGTTGTCGCACATTTGTTGGGATTCCCACTTGAAGACGCGGATCAATTCCGTGTGTGGATTCGTTCCGCACTTGAGGATGTAGGCGAAGCACGCGAACAACGTGAAACGGATCAGTTAGCACTTGCTGATTACATCAACAAGCACATTGACCAGCGCATCGAGAACCCAGGCGATGATCTCATTTCATATCTGCTCAATGCCGAGATGGAAGGCGAGAAATTATCGCGTGAACATGTTTTCGGAACTGTTGCACTCGCACTGATTGCAGGAATCGATACAACCTGGAGTGCACTTGGGTCTTCTTTGTTGCATCTGGCAAATAATTCAGTTGACCGTCGGCGACTTGTTGAGAATCCATCCATGATCGCCCAAGCGATCGAAGAATTCCTTCGTGCGTATGCCCCCGTCACAATGGCACGGCTTGTTACCGAGGACATGGACTTTCATGGTGTGCAGATGAAAAAAGAGGATTGGGTTCTTCTTCCGTTCCCAGCTGCGAACCGTGATGAGAAAGAGTTTCCGAATGCCGCCACAGTGGATATTGATCGTGAAATCAATCGCCATACGGCATTTGGTCTCGGAATTCACCGGTGCATCGGTTCAAACTTGGCGCGGCTTGAGCTGAATGTGGCCATCGAAGTATTTCTCGAACGGTTCCCAGATTTCGAACAGGACACTAAGGAAGAAGTGAAGTGGAGCCTCGGCCAGGTCAGAGGTCCTCGCAAGTTGCCGCTTCGCATTGTGACTCGGACATAAGAAGTGGTGTCGGGCACCATATTTGGCGAGCCTTACGCCTAACATAAAGGGATGCGCGTACACGTAGACCCCTCCAAATGCCAAGGCCATAACCGTTGTTATGCCTTAGCTCCCGAACTATTCGATGTTGACGATTATGGCAACGCTTTCGAACTCAATGACGGTGTCGTTCCTGCCGGCCTCGAAGACAAAGCACGCCTTGCGCTTGCTAACTGTCCCGAATTTGCAATCTCAATCGAGGAATAGCCATGAGTGAAACCGTTTACGGCCCCGTCACAGACTGGGCGACAGACTTCGACCACGGTTCACCTGCATATGCAGCTGACATGCACAAAATTTGGGATGACCTCAAGAATTCAGGTTGCCCCATCGCTCATACAGAGCGTTATGGCGGAGCATGGCTACCGCTCACACACGAGATGGTGCACTCCATTGCATATGACACTGATCATTTCACCAGCGAGGCACCAGTTGTCGGCCAATTGAAGCCAAGCCAAATTCCTGATCGTATTGGCGCTCCTATCGGGCCTGTACCGCCGATCTCTTCTGACCCTCCATTCCACAATGAAGCTCGTCGTTTGCTGCTTCCTGCCTTTTCTCCAAAGATGATTGATCCATGGCGTGACGAAGTAATCGAAATTTGCAACAAGCTCATTGATGACATGGGTGATGCAGATCACATCGATGCTGCGTTGCAGTACTCACAGCACATTCCAGTAATGGTTATTGCGCGCATGCTTGGTTTACCCGTTGAAGACGGTGACAAGTTCCGCGGATGGGTCAACCTTGTTCTTAGCGGAATTGGTGAAGAGCGCACAGAAGCTCGCATGCAGCAATTCATGGAATTCAATGATTACCTTGCGTTTCACGTCAATGATCACAAGGAAAATCCTCGTGAAGACCTCATCTCGTTCTTGTTGAATGCAGAGATTTTTGGTGACAAATTGTCGCTTGAACACGTTGTCGGAACAGTCATTCTGTTGCTGATTGCAGGAATCGACACAACATGGAGCGGTATCGGTTCTTCGTTGTGGCACCTTGCAACCAACTCCGTTGATCGTCGTCGTTTGGTCGAAAACCCCGACATGATTCCAGCAGCTATTGAAGAATTCCTTCGTGCGTATGCGCCTGTCACCATGGCACGTCTTGTCAAAGAAGACATGGAATTTCACGGAGTGCAAATGAAGAAAGAAGATTGGGTTCTTCTTCCTTTCCCTGCAGCTAACCGTGACGATAAGCAGTTTGCAAACGCTCATGAAGTTGTCATTGACCGCGAAGAGAATCGCCACGCCGCTTTTGGTCTTGGTATTCACCGTTGCCTTGGTTCAAACCTTGCTCGTTTGGAAATGAATGTTGCCATTGAAGTGTTCCTTCAGCGCTTCCCAGACTTCTCTGTCGATGCAAACGAAATAGTCACATGGAGCACGGGTCAAGTCCGTGGTCCTCGTTCATTGCCTTTCGTAGTCAACGCACGCGCATAACAACGCATTCTTCGCGCCGACACAGTCCGCTCGTAAGATGGCGGAACCATGTCAGATCAACTCTTTAGCTCTTCAGGTAACAGCACGCCGCTGAACCCTGACCAACAAGAGGCTGTGTACCACCCCGGTGGTCCGTTGCTTGTTGTAGCTGGTGCTGGCTCTGGCAAAACTCGCGTTCTTACGCAGCGCATTGCATGGCTGATTTCGCAAGGCACGTCGCCGTTCGCCATTTTGGCCATTACGTTTACAAACAAGGCAGCTGAAGAAATGCGACATCGCGTCGCAGACTTGGTTGGTCCAACTGCACGCTCAATGTGGGTCACCACATTCCATAAGGCCTGTGTTCGCATGTTGCGCCAACACGCTGAACTGATTGGTTACCCCAAGCAATTCACTATTTATGATTCGCAAGATTCAAAGCGACTTGTCGGTTATGTCATTCGTGACATGGGACTTGACGCTAAGAAGTTCCCTGCAAATGCAGCGCAATCAAAAATCAGTTTGTGGAAGAACGAACTAATCACATCTGCTGTTGCATTTGATACTGCCGAACATATTTCTGCTCGACGCAACGCCGAGATTTATCGTGAGTATCAGGCACGGCTTATTCGTGCTGGCGCGATGGACTTTGATGACTTGTTGGTCAACGTGGTGCGTCTCTTTGAGGCGCATCCCGAAGTGCTGCGCCAATACCAAGAACGTTTCCAACACATTCTTATTGACGAATACCAGGACACAAACCAAGCACAGAACCGCATTGTTCTGATGCTCGGCGCATTGCATCACAACGTATGTGTGGTGGGCGACAGCGACCAGAGCATTTACAAATTCCGTGGTGCAGACATGCGCAATATCGACCAATTTGAAAGTGCCTTTGGTGAGGCAACAGTTGTGGTGCTTGCGCAGAACTATCGAAGCACGCAAACAATTCTTACGGCGGCTAACGCAGTGATCTCGCAGAACGTCGGAAGGCGTCCGAAAGATCTGTGGACCTCAGCCGGTGATGGTGAACGCATTGTTCGGTACTTTGCAGAAAATGAATATGACGAAGCTGCATGGGTGTCGTCAACTGCACAGGATATTCATACGAAAGAAAAGCGCGCATGGGGCGATATCGCGATTATGTATCGCACCAACGCACAGAGCCGCGCCATTGAAGAATCAATGATGCGCTCCGGTATTCCGTACAAAGTTGTTGGCGGAACAAAGTTCTACGAGCGGCGTGAAGTAAAAGATGCCATTGCATATTTGAAAGCTGGTGCGAACCCGCTTGATGAAATCAGCATCAAACGAGTGCTGAATGTGCCAAAGCGCGGCATTGGTGATACCAGCATCGGAAAAATTGACCTGTTTGCAACCGCAAATGGCATTTCGTTTATTGATGCCATGCGCCGTGCAAG
>CAIYTS010000088.1 GCA_903929185.1 uncultured Acidimicrobiaceae bacterium | reverse complement strand
GCATGCCCAATCAGAGGTGTACTACTTCTTATCGGGCACGGGCCACGTGGTGGTGAACGGATCACGTCGTGATGTGCGCACAGGCGATGCAGTGTTTATCCCTGGAAATTCTGAACATGTTGCGGTGAATACCGGAACAGAACCATTGCGCTTGTTGTACTTCTTTGCTGCTGATTCTTTCACAGACATCGAATACATCTTCCCCAAGTAGCCTAGAAATAGTCGTCCACGAGAGGAACCCCCAATGGCGAATGACTGGTTTGAAACAGTTGCAGAAGCTCAACGTCGCGCAAAGGCTCGCTTGCCGAAGTCTGTATACGGCGCGCTCATTGCTGGTTCCGAAAAAGGTTTGTCAACATCAGACAACTTAACGTCATTCGATCAATTGGGTTTTGCACCACACGTTGCTGGTAACTCGAATTCACGCGACATGAGCACATCCGTCATGGGTCAGTCGTTGTCGATGCCGGTCATTATTTCTCCTACTGGCGTGCAAGCTGTGCACCCACAAGGTGAAGTAGCAATCGCGCGTGCTGCTGCTAACCGTGGCATTCCAATGGGTCTTAGTTCTTTTGCAAGCAAGTCAGTAGAAGACGTTGCTGCAGTCAATGATTCAACATTGTTCCAGATGTATTGGTGTGGCGATCGTGACACATTGGTGCAGCGCATGGAACGTGCTCGTGCCGCTGGCGCCAAGGGACTCATCGTTACTCTCGACTGGTCGTTCAGTAATGGTCGTGACTGGGGTAGCCCATGGATTCCAGAAAAAGTTGACCTCAAAGCCGCATTCAAGTTGGCGCCTGAAGTTCTTCAGAAACCAGCATGGTTGTGGGCGTTTGCAAAGACCGGCCGTATTCCAGATCTCAGTGCGCCGAACATGGCAAAGCCTGGCGAAAAGGCACCAACATTCTTTGGTGCGTATTACGAATGGATGCAGACTCCGCTTCCTACATGGGAAGACATCGCGTGGCTCCGAGCGCAATGGGGTGGCCCGTTCATGGTGAAAGGTGTTAGCCGTGTTGATGACGCAAAGCGCGTCGTTGACCTTGGTGCAACAACATTGTCAGTGTCAAACCACGGTGGAAACAACCTTGACGGTACGCCGGCACCGATTCGTGCATTGCCAGCAATCGCTGATGCAGTGGGAAGCCAAATTGAAATCGTTCTTGACGGTGGTGTGCGTCGTGGAAGCGACGTAGTGAAGGCAGTGGCGCTTGGTGCTCGTGCAGTCATGATTGGCCGTGCCTACCTGTGGGGATTGGCAGCCAATGGTCAGGCCGGAGTGGAGAACGTGCTCGATGTATTACGTGGAGGCATTGACTCTGCACTTCTCGGTCTTGGCAAATCCAATATCTCTGAACTGACTCGTGATGACATCGTGATTCCACCAGACTTCTTGCGCGCCCTCGGCACCAAATAGTTACCCCGAATTGTAAAACTGCGTTCATGTAAAGTAAGCCGTCCGTACAACTCGGTAATAGATGATTATTGAGTGGATGTACTTATACCAAACCAGTATTTCTACATCTGGTCAGGTAGTTCCTTTCCTTACCTAAATCTTCTTGCCGTCAAGAGCTTGCTTCTGGCAGATGCCAGTGCCTCGGTTGTGGTGTATCTAGTTGGTCCGGCTCCTCAAAATGACATCTTTGAGAACCTTCGTGGTCTTGACCGAGTCAGCATCGTAGGAGTTGAACCCAAGGAAATCTTCGCCCAGTTGCCGTCTGACATAAAAGGCGTTGGGACAATATTTCACAAGATTCCAGAGTCATCTGCTTCAGCTCGAAGCAACATTTTGCGGTACGCCTTGCTGTATCTACACGGTGGGGTATACCTAGATTTTGACACTGTCGTGACGAAGTCACTTTCTGATCTCGCAGTTCATCAGTGTTTCATTGGTGAAGAGAATGTATGGGTTGGCGATGAAGACCGGGTGGCCGGTAAGTGGTGGGTATGTGTGTACCCACGAAATCTGTTTTGGTTAGCTAGTTGGCTTCTACGTCGTGCCGACAGTTCGTGGTTCAGTGGCAAACTGCAGATTGCACGTGCACTGAAGAAAACGGATTCAGTGTGGTCGAAAAAGCAACCAAATAATGCTGTGATGGGTGCTGTCGCAGGTTCGCCTCTTATTCGGGAACTGCTTCTTGCATGCCTTGATACTGACTTCACTGTGAGATATGCAACAGGGCCAACTCTGGTGTCACAGGTTGCCAAAGACTTTCCACATTTAGTTTCAGTTCTTCCTGTCAATTACTTCTATTCAGTAGCACCGGGAGAAAGCTTTCGCTTCTTCTCAGATCAAACACTGACGCTTCCATCAGAGGCGTATTTGATTCACTATGCGGCGTCGAATCATAAGAAGTTGATTCCAACTGTTGATGCAACATGCTCCTGGACTCGTAGTGAACACACCGTGATGGCCGAATTGATTGCAAAGGTTGAGAGTCAGTACGACAAAAGTCAGCTTGGCGAAGCCTCTACAACACATAGCAATCAGCCACTCGTGAGCTGTCTAATGGTCACAGCAAATCGGGGAGACATTGCTCGTGTTGCTATTGAATGCTTCCAGGCGCAAACGTGGCTCAACAAGGAATTGGTCATCATTGATGATGGTGCTGAAGACTACAGCGACCTGATTGCATCCTTTGATTGCGCTTCCCTGGTGCGGTACATCAGGTTAGAACCCGCTACTCCTCGTTTATCACTAGGGGAATTGCGCAACATCTCAATAGAAGAAGCTCACGGTGAATGGTGCGTGCAATGGGATGATGACGAGTGGTATCACCCAGAGCGTCTTGCAATTCAACTCAATGCTGCTGTTCAAGGAGACGTAGGTGCTTCGGCTTTGAAGTGGACATTGATGCATGTGAAAGATGATTCTCAACAGTCCTTGACATTTCGAGGAGACAGTGGAATTGCGACTCCAGGAACTTTGATGTTTCGAAAGAGCGATGTGCGGTATCCGCATTTAGCACGCAACGAAGATGGCATATTTCTCAGAGATGTGAAGGACAGTAATGGCCTCGTGGTGCTTGATGAAGACCATTCACATCTGTTCATCAGAGTGTTCCATGGTTTAAACACGTGGGAAAAAGATCATTTCCTTGCACGGCTTCATCGCAGAGTTGTTGATTGGCCGTCTTGGGTCTGGTCACGATGGATTGTGAGTGATGTGACTCGGCATCGAGCATTCAAATTGAACAGCCTCGAGAAAGATTCACTGAGCCAAATGACCCGTAGCCATCACCGTGACAATGGATTGGTCGCGATATGAGTGTGGCGGTAGCACAGGTCGAGAATGCAGTGCCATTGTGGCGACGCATTGGTTGGTTGACTCTCGGAGAAGGAGTTGCACGAACAGGGCAAGTCCTCAGTGCCATTTTGTTAGTGCGGTTCTTGGCGCCATCAGCATGGAATGTGATTGCTCTCGGCTTGTCGGTCTATTTGGTCGCAGTGACAATTGGTTCATTGAATCTCGAACACAGCATCCTTTTCTTCCTGCCACAATTGTCGCAGCATCAAACAAATCGTCTTCTTCATCAGACAGTCAACTTGTTGCGACTTTCTGGGGCTATTTGCGGCGCAGTAATAGTTCTCGTGCAGGCCAGTACAGAGGTCTTGGGCACCATGGGGATTGCTTTGTGTCTTGCATGTGCAGTCGCTTGTGAACTCCCGACTGTTGTTATGACTCCAATTTTTATTGCACGCGGCGAAGAGCGCCATGCGAGCATGTGGGGATCTGGTCATGCACTCGTTCAGTTTTTAGCTCTGATGATTCCAACATTGTGTGGATTTGGTGCGCGTGGCATTGCCTATGGCCTAGCTGCTTCAGGCTTCCTCCGACTGGCGACTTTTACTGTTGTGTTTCGCCGATGTGTTAACGGGGAGCACGTGCATACCCCGGGCCTCTTGAAGCGTCAGATTTACTTTTGCGCCCCACTTGGTGTTGCTCTCGCTGCCGGTGTGCTGACGCGGTCTATTGATAAATGGCTTGTCGCATGGCACGAGCCAATGAAAGTTGGAATCTATTCCATCGCAGCGTTTGAAGTACCGATTCTGGCCGTGCTTCCTTATGCAGGAGGAGCAGCTATTGCGGTGTCAATGGTGACGATGTTCCATAACAATCAAGTTTCGGGTGCCCATTCGGTGTGGTGGAATCAGGCACGGATGATGTCGTTGGTAGTAGTTCCCCTAACGGTCGGACTTGTGGTGATTGCCCCCGAACTATTTGAAATCCTGTTCTCTCGTTCGTATAGAACTTCAGTAGTGCCATTTCAGATCTTCACTTTGATTGGCCTACATCGCGTAACCGAGTACGGAGCTGTGTTGCGAGCAGCAGGTCGAAGCGTAGAAATCGTCTATTCAAGTCTCATTTTGTTGGGTTCTAATCTCGTATTCGGATACATCGGGCTTCAAATGCATGGCTTAGTCGGACTGACAATGGGGTCAGTTCTTGCCTTCTCGGTGGCATGGGTGTGGATTCTTAGTCGATTGAAGAAAGTTTTTGATGTCTCTATGCGACATGTGTTCCCTTGGTCAGCATGGACATCAAGTGTTGCGATTTCTTGCGTAACAGCAGCCGTTGCCTTCTATTTGTCGAAGGGCAGCGACTCGACTGGTCTGCGCCTCATCATCAAGTTGATGGTGATGGGTGGCATGGCTGCATCGGTGGGACTCATCAACCAACGCGACAGAAAAACTCTGCCAATGCAGAGAAATCTTCTAGAGGGGAACTCTCATGCATGAAATGTCAGAACTAAATTCGCGAGTAACGCAAGATTTGAATCTTGATTCTCTACCACCGATAAAGATTGCAATTGTTGCTGAGAGTTTTCTTCCTGCCATCAATGGTGTGACTAATTCTATCCTTCGTGTAATAGAACATATGACCGCTCGCGGGCACGAAGTGACTGTGATAGCGCCATCACCTGGAGTAACTGCATATGGAAAAGCGCGAATCATTCGAGTGCCATCTTTTGGGTTTCCCCGGTATCCAGAATTGCGAATTGGTCATTCCCGTGACTTTGTTCGAGAGGTTTTACGTGAAATCAAACCCGATCTCGTACATCTAGGTTCTCCTGCTGTGTTGGGCGCTGCAAGTTTGAGTGCTGCACAAGACCTTGGAATTCCTTCTGTTGCTATCTATCAAACTGACTTGGCTGGTTTTGCTTCTCGGTACCACATGGGTCTTGCTGGGCGTTCGATCTGGCGATACATCGCAAGTATTCATAAGCGTGCAGATTTGACTCTGGCGCCATCAACGGCAGCTGTATGGGATCTGCGAGAGCGAGGCGTGGACAACGTTGTGAGATGGATGCGTGGCGTCGACTTGGAACGGTTTAATCCGATATTTCGTGATGATGAATTGCGTAAATCTCTCGCCCCAGATGGACAATTGATTATCGGTTTCGTGGGTCGCCTGGCGCGTGAAAAGCAGATTGAACGGTTGAAGGGCCTTTGTCGCATGTCGCACATCAAAGTGGTAATCGTGGGTGACGGACCAATGAGGGCCAAATTGGAAAAAGAATTGCAAGGTGCAATTTTTATGGGATTCAAATCAGGTGAAGAACTCAGCAGGCTGTACGCATCTTTTGATGTTTTTGTGCACACCGGACAAGATGAAACTTTCTGCCAAGCCGTGCAAGAAGCACTTGCATCAGGAGTGCCTGTGGTTGCTCCGGCTTCTGGAGGCCCACTTGACCTCGTTCAACATGGTCATAACGGGTTCCTATGGACTGAAACGTCGCGCTATTCACTAATAGGGGCAGTGGCAGAATTGGCTAATTACCCGGTGAAGAGAGAACGTCTCGCTGCAAATGCTCGGCCATCAGTTGAAGTTCGACCATGGTGTGGAGTTATGGATGAATTGGAAGGTCATTATCGATCAGTCATCGGTGGGCTCAGCTTTGCTTATCGCGGAGTTGCAGCATGAGCCAGATTGTTGTTTCTCTCCATGATGTTGCACCTGCGACTGCTGAACTGTCACGGCGCTGGCTGGACCTGCTCGAAACTCTCGGAGTTCGTGCGTCTCTGTTAGTTATTCCGGGTCGTTGGAATGGACAGGATCTCAGTAAGTCTCCAGCATTTGTTGATTGGCTTCATGCTGCTGAATCACGTGGACACGAGATTGTTCAACATGGCTTGTTGCACACACGCGATAAGAATTTTGCAACTGCATCTCGGCGTTCACAAGTCGGCCAACTGTTGGGCAGAGGGTGTCAGGAATTTTGGGAGCTTCCGTATGAAGAAGCATTCAAACGTCTGATACAAGGAAAATCGATAATGGCCAGATGCGGGTTTCAGCCCACTGGTTTCGTTGCGCCTGCATGGATGATGTCAGAAGGAACACTTGATGCACTACGTGACACAGGTTTTCGATACACGAACAACCACACTCATTTGATCAATACACAAACCGGAGCTAAAAGTCTTGTTGTGGTCACTTCACAACGTCCCCGTAGCCTCTTAAGCCTTCCTGGCGTAGCAGTTACCAATGGCATAGCCAAATACGTTGAAACTCGGGGGAAACCACTACGGATTGCAATTCACCCGGCTGACCTGATGTCTCCTCGATTGCGCGAGGCGAACTTGAAGCTCATCACACAGTTCCTTTCGCGGGGTTATGAGTCGGTGACTTATGACGAGATGTGCACAAATGAGTTCCCATCCTCTGTAGAGCCAGAATCATCAGCTCCAAAAAAGATTCAACTGACATGAAAATTGTCCAGGTCGCGAACTTCATCCACGAGACATCAGGAGGAATGCGGACTGCATTAGGGGCACTTCAGAATCAGTATCTTGCCCAAGGGCATGAGGTTGTGCTTGTTCGGCCTGGTGTTGATTCATGTTCAGACGAAACCAATGCGGTAGAAGACTTCACGATTCGCGGGCCAGTTCTGCCGATGACTGGTGGCTACCGAGTAATAGTTGGTCGACGAGAATTGAAACACATTTTGCTCAGTCTTACACCTGACGTTGTTGAATTATCCGATAAGTCGACGTTGTATTGGGTTCCAAAATGGTGCAGAAAAAACGGCATTGCATGTGTTGTCATTTCTCATGAACGAACAGATTTGGCGCTCAATTCATTGGGGTGGAAACGATTTCCTCTGATTCCAATCGTGAGCTACTTCCGTCAGGCCATTTCCCGTTCAGCAGATGCAATTGTTTGTGCGTCTCACTTTGCCGCTGCAGAATTTGAGGGTCAGTCAGACTCGGTCCACATTGTCCCGCTTGGTGTCGATAGCGCGCAATTCTCAAGTAGCCAGAAGTCTTCTAATTGGGGAACGCCATTCACGCTTGTTGTCTGCGCGCGTTTGTCACCCGAGAAGAACGTTGATGTCGCAATCGAAGCACTTCGAATTTTCTGCAGAAATAATGTCTGCCAGATGTTGGTCTTAGGTGACGGCCCATTGATGAACAGCCTTCAGGAACAGGCAATTGGTTTGCCGGTTCATTTTATGGGGCACATCAGTGACCGCGATGCGCTTGCAAACTTGCTTGCATTTGCAGATGTGGTTTTGAATCTTGGCCATATTGAGACATTTGGTCTTGTGTCATTAGAGGCACTTGCAGCCGGCACACCGGTCATTGTGGCTTCTGCTGGTGCATCATGTGAAGTTGTTGATAAAACATGTG
>CAIYTS010000087.1 GCA_903929185.1 uncultured Acidimicrobiaceae bacterium | reverse complement strand
TTGAAGGAATACGGACTTGATCACGGCATCAACTACACAAAAGTAGATGCAGCAAAAGAAGTAATGGAATACACAAACGGTGCAGGCGTGAACTTGGTTGTTGACTCTGTCGGTGGTTCCACTTTGGAAGGCAGCGTTGCCATGTTGGCGTACCGCGGTCGCATCAGTTGGGTTGGTCGCGCAGGTCGCGAGCCACGTCCACCAGAAATCGGCGCAATCATGGGTAAGAACGCATCAATTACTGGTGTGTTCCTTGGTGCCGAAATGGCAATGAACCCAACACGTACGCACCCAATGATTGAGAGCCTCATTGCTCGCATCGCAAAGAAGGAACTCACAGTTGTTATCGACTCAACGTTCCCATTGTCTGATGCAGCTGGCGCTCACCGCCACATCGAAAGCCGCAAGGCATTCGGTCGCGTACTACTGATTCCGTAACTATTTCGCGAAGAGATACAGCACTGGTAACACGGTGCTGAATATTGCTGCAAGCGCAACAAGAGTTGTTGACAATCGCCCGCTGACATGTTCCCCAAGAACATGAGGTTTACGCGACAACAACAAGATCATGATGATAAGTGGCGGAGCTGCAAGTCCGTTCAGAACTGCAGACCAATACAGCGCGCGTACGGGATTGAACCCGATGAAGTTCATCGACAAGCCCACCATCATTGATGCAAAGATCACGAGATAGAACGCTTTTGCCTGCGACATTTTGAGGCTGAGTCCTTCACGCCATCCGAATGTTTCACTCAATGCGTATGAGGTTGAACCAGCCAGTACGGGAACAGCCAACAAGCCAGTCCCCATAATTCCTAAGGTGAAGAGCCACTTGGCCATTGACCCTGCCAAGGGTTCTAATGCTTGCGCCGCTTGTTCGGCCGTACCAATTTGCGTGATGCCATGAGAGCCGAGCGTTGCAGCCGAAGTAACCATGATGGCAAACATGACAAAAACACCCGAAGACATACCAGCGATCACATCACCACGCATTGCACGCATATGCACAAGACCATCACCTATTTCACCAGGATGTTCGTGAAGTTCTTCTACCTCTTCACTTGTTTGCCAGAAAAAGAGATATGGAGAAATAGTGGTACCAAAGAGTGCAATCATTGCGGCAAGTTCAGGACGATTGAAACCGAGTCGTGGAATGAGTACATGATTCAGTACATCGAACCAGCTGACATTAATGATGAAAAGAACCACTACATACGACAACAACGACACACACAACCAGCGAAGAACTTTTGAGTACTGGTGATACGGGATTGCGATCTCTAGACCAGCCATTCCCAGTGCGAATATAACTACCAATATCACTTGCGGAATCGGCACAATCATGTGTGTTGCCGCAGCCATAGAGCCGAGATCTGCACCGATATTGAAAGTGTTTGCAGCAATGACAAGAGTTAGCGCAACGTAAAGAACCCACCGTGGAAATTCTTGTTTGATCAGCGTGGCGAGTCCTTTGCCTGAGAACAGGCCGAGGCGCGCAGTGGATTCCTGTACGGCTGCAGCCAAGGGCAATGCAAGAACAGTGGTCCACAACAATTTGAACCCGAAAGCCGCACCAACTTGGGAATAGGTGCCAATGCCAGACGGATCATCGTCTGCTGCGCCAGTGATGAGACCCGGTCCCACACGTTGAAAATACCCACGACCGCCGAAATGATGCCGATGTGGATGATGTTGTTTCTTCACATCAATCTCCTCTCAACGGTGCGTTTCGTTCCAGTGTACGAGGCTGCAACAGGACAACTAATCTCTATGGGGTGGCAACATCTTCTCTTCCCATTGTTGGCTTTGTCGGAACTGGGCATATCGCTACTTTCCATTCAAAAATGCTGAAGATCAGCGGAGTGCCCATGGCACGTGGTGGGTGTTTTGACATTGATGCTGAACGTGCCACCGCCTTTGCGCAAGCGTCTGGCAGCACAGTCATGGCATCAGCCGATGAAGTGATTTCATCAAGTGACATGGTGTACATCTGCACGTGGACTAGTGAACATCAATCACTGGTAGAAAAATGCATTGCAGCAGGAAAACCATTCTTCTGTGAGAAGCCATTAAGTATTGGCCTAACTCAGGCGAACGAAATGCATTCGGCAGCCATTGCAAGTGGATTAACCCACCAATGCGGATTAATCCTGCGGCGATCCCCTGCGTATTTGTGGGCCAAGGAACTCATCTCTGACCCGGCAGCGGGCGCGCCAATGGCAGTGGTGTTCCGTGATGATCAATTCATTCCAGTGCAAGGCCATTACAAATCAACATGGCGTGGCGACGTAACGAAGGCTGGTGCCGGCACATTGCTAGAGCACAGCATTCACGATGTTGACATGTTGCGATTTCTGATCGGAGATGTCGAATCCGTTAGCGCACGAGCAACATATCGGCACGGCATAGAAGGAATTGAAGATGTGGTTGCCGCCTCAATTGGTTTTGCTAATGGCGCTGTCGGAACATTGACAACAATTTGGCACGACAACTTGTCACGCCCCAGCCTGCGCAACGTTGAAGTCTTTTGCGAAAATCGTACGGTTGTCATTGCAGGTGACGATTGGTTTGGGCCAGTTACATGGAGCAACGCAGACGGAACAACAGGATCTCTTGAAGGAACTGAATTGTTGGAAAAGACGGCACCGTTAGCGATAGGTGATGCGAACCCTGACGGTGCATTCGTTCTGGCAGCAGTAGACGGAACCCCAGGTTTCCCCGATTTCTCCATTGCATTGGAAGCACACCGCATTGTGGAAGCCATGTACCGCAGCGCACGAGAGAACGGCAATGCAGTACGAGTTGCCTCAGTACAGCCATGACATACGTGGTTTCTCAAGTCACGTTGGCTGACATCATGCAATTACGTGTTGCGGTATTGCGCAAAGGCACCCCAGCAACAGACTGCAACTACCCCGAAGACGCCTATCCAGACGTTGTGCATTTCGGAATCATTCATGAAGGAGCCGTCCTCGCCACCTCCTCATGGTTTATGAAGGAATGTCCGGAGTTACCCCGAGTCCCTGCAATGCAACTCAAGGGAATGGCTGTAGCCGACCACTTACAAGGCGAAGGTCTTGGTGCGTTGCTCATTGATGCCGGTAGTGCGCTAGCTACTGAACGCGGGGCAACAATTGCGTGGGCACGAGCACGTGACAGTGCAATGGGTTTCTACGAACGCCTCGGCTTTGTAGCCACAGGTGATGGATTTATTGATGGCCC
>CAIYTS010000086.1 GCA_903929185.1 uncultured Acidimicrobiaceae bacterium | reverse complement strand
ATGGCAGGGGACAGGGATCCCGACCCATCACGACCGGCTGTAATTGCATTGGTATCGGGCTTATGGGGCACCTGCCGATGCTAACGAATGACAGGCCCGGAGTTGCGGGTCATTTCAGGGGTTCGGGTACTGGGCTTCACCGTGCGGTAACCTCGTATTCATGTTCTCTTACTTAGACGCCGCAACCGGCAGCATGATTATCACCGCCATCGCTGGTGGCGTGGCTGGACTTGGTGTCGCAGTCAAGATGTGGTCAGCTCGCATCAAGTCCAAACTCACTGGCAAGCCAATGCCTGATTTCGATTCCTCGGACGAGGACGACACCGCCTCAGCTCACGACTAACCCATGTCGAGCATTCTTCAAGATCCAGGCTCTTTTCGTGACCCCTTGAGCAAGGTCTTTGTTGGCGACGGCAAAGTTGTCAGAGCCTTCACCGAAATGGGTGCTTCTGATATCGACAAGGTATGGAAGAAGAAGTCCATTCAACGTGCGCTTGAATCGGGCGATCTCATTGAGTCCACCATTGTTGATCCTTCATCTGTAGGACTAGGTGCGCCATGGGTCTCTGCGATGACGCATCCGTTGGTGCCATTCATTTCGTATCCGTACGAGTGGACATTTTCAATGTTGCAAGACGCAGCATTGTTGCAACTCAAGCTCACTCGCGCTGCTGTCGTTGACGGTGTTGGGGTCAAAGATGCAACTCCGTACAACATTCAGTTCCTTGGTTCGCGTGCACAGTTCATTGATGCTGGATCATTTGAAGTTCGTAAAAAGGGTGACCCGTGGTACGGGTACCAACAGTTCTGTGAATTGTTCTTGTATCCGTTAATGCTTCAGGGCTATCTCGGCGTTGGCTTCCAGCAAATGCTTCGAGGTTCTGTGAATGGCATCTCAATTGACACCATGCGCAAATTGTTGCCAGCAAGCCTTCGCCGCCCGCGTAAAGGCCGTCTGACGCACGTTGTACTTCATGCAGCAGCACAGAAGCGCTACGCCGATTCAAACGTTGACATGAAGAAGCAAGCCGCGAAATCCGGTCTGAACTCACAAGTTCTTGATGCCACCATGAAGAAACTAGAAAGCATCGTCTCCAGCATCAGTCTTGGTGACAAGAAGTCAACGTGGTCTGAATATTCAGAGCGCGGTCACTACATCGAATCAAGTCTTGACGAAAAGCAGAAGTTCGTTCGTGATGCTGTTGCATCGTCTCCGCGTTCACAAGTGTGGGACATCGGTTGTAACGACGGAATCTTTAGCCGTATCGCTTCTGCGCATTCTGACTACGTAGTCGCGATGGACGCAGATCCGCTCGTTATTGACCGTTTGTACAACACGTTGAAGGCAGAGAAGAACGAAAAGATTCTACCGCTCTATGTTGATCTCACAGATTCCGGCGGCGGAGTTGGCTGGCGTGGGCAAGAGCGCCCCGGCATCTTTAACCGTGGCAAGCCTGACATCGTTATGGCACTTGCAGTCATTCATCACATGGCAATCACGTTCCATGTTCCGCTTGCATCTCAGCTCGATATGTTCCGTGATCTCACGCCAGAGCTCATTATTGAAATGCCTCATGCAGATGACCCAATGGTCCGCAAATTGCTGACCAACAAGCGCGATGGTATCCATGATGACTTCAACCTGGATGAGTTTGAACGCTTATTGAATGAGCGGTTCACCGTCAAGTCAAAGATGTTGTTATCGAGCGGTACTCGCACCATTTTCCACGCAGTCCGTAAGGGCTAACCGAAGGGGTGGCGACCCGTTCTCGCCGATAACATTGCAGAGTCGTGGTGCATGCACCTCAACTGGCGACGTGGCCGAGTGGTTTAGGCAAGGGCCTGCAAAGCCCTGTACCAGGGTTCGATTCCCTGCGTCGCCTCTATTTTGTGCTTCAGATTTTTCTGAACTACTTCGCTAGAAGTGCTGTGAACTCTCTAAACGGAATCGTAATGCCGACTGACGTGTTGAATTGTGACTTCACCCCACCTATTTCCTTGGTTGAAATGGTGTAGGGAGGTCTAGTTCCCAATCCACTTCCAAACGACCAAGCGAAGATTTTGCTGCGGAATGACTTGATTAGTCCATCTTCGGGCTCATTTGGTGTAGAGGTCCAAGCAAAATCAACCCTTGCCGCCGGGATATTTCTAGAGTACGAGCAGTCCATAGAGATAGGGCAGTGCTGGTACATCGGATCGCTCAGACTCTTTAAATCTATTGATAGACCACATTGGTTCCTGGATGTGCCATCAAGTCGTTGAAGCGTTGTAGCGGTGGTGCACAGAAGTTTCAATTCCTCAGATGAAGGTATGAAAAATTCCTTGCCCATCATCGAACTATTCCCCGGATTGAGAACCGCATCACAAGGCAGACCGGAGGTATTGTCATTGCGCATCATATCGGTACTGTCCCGACCGCTGAGAGCGTTATTAGTAGATCGTCCAAGCCGAACAAAGTCACCACACCACGGGCCAAAATGTAAGAACTCGAGTGGAGTCAAAGCTTCAAAAAATTTAACTATTTTCTCGGCTTTGTTGACAGTTTGTAGCACGATTCCGCCGTACGGGCCAATGTCGCCTGTTTTGCACGGACCGCCTACGGCACATGCCCGGACTGTTGACCCAAATGACCTCACAGGGATAACCCAAACCTCATGTTTTAGACCGGAAAGTGCGCGTTCGGTGAAGCATGTTGGTGCTTGAACTAGATAACGATGAGAAGGATAGAAAAATGTGGAACCTAATCCACAAACAGTACTGGATGTTAAATACTTTTCTGAATCTTTGAAGACGTTTGCTCTCCCGAATCGTGAGCAAGTAGAAGGTGAACAGTCTTGGAGATAATCGGTTACGTAACTCATCTCTTCATCTCCGGGAATGTACCAATCGTCAGTAAAGTCAATCGATCTGATGCACTGTGAAGTGATGAGTTCCTTGGTGCGATCGATGCTGGTGGAAGT
>CAIYTS010000085.1 GCA_903929185.1 uncultured Acidimicrobiaceae bacterium | reverse complement strand
GTGGTAACGACGTTGGTATCTGATGTGTCAAAGCTGCGAGTCATAGTGAGTCAATAGTAAGGCAACCAGCCGACCACCGCCCCAGCCGCTGTTGACACCTGAATACAAAAGGACCCCGAGCAAAAGCCCGGGGTCCTTTTAATGTTCTAGCGACGCATGCGTCGCGCCAAATCAGCTACAACCGCTGGTGGAACCACATGATGGGCACGCGTGGCATGAACCCGCGCGCTGCATCTGTACGCCACACATCATGCACATCGGTGCATCACTATGACGGGCAATTCCATTTGGATTTGAGTGATCAGACAGGGGCGCTGTTGGAGCGATTCCCATCTCAATTTGCGTCACCAATTCTGAAACTGATTGAACTGACTTTGGATCAGTTGCAAGTTCAGTGCCGTTAGTGGTTTCGATCACTGTTTCTTCAACACCAGGAAGTGTTGGCTGAATGCGCTCATCACGGCTGAAGATGCCAAGTTCGGCACGCTCGTCGTATGTCATGTATTCAAGAGCCAAGCGACGGAACAAGTAGTCCATGATTGATGAAGCCATACGAATGTCTGGATCATCTGTCATACCTGCAGGCTCGAAGCGCATGTTTGTGAATGCTTCAACGAAGGCTCGCATTGGAACGCCGTACTGAAGGCCATACGAGATGGACTTTGCAAACGCATCCATGATGCCTGACAAGGTTGAACCCTGCTTTGACACTGTGAGGAACAGTTCGCCTGGGCGGCCGTCTTCGTATTCACCGATGTTTGCAAAACCTTTACAGTCAGCAACGCGGAACTCGAATGTGCGACCACGACGTGAACGTGGCAACTTCTGACGTACTGGCTGAGTAACAATCTTTTCTACAACGCGCTCGATAACGTTGGTGGCTGCTTCTGCTTTTTCAGCATCAGTTGAGTCATCATCTTTCTTTGCGGTGCTGAGTGGCTGGCCCACCTTGCAGTTGTCGCGGTAGATAGCCACTGCCTTGATGCCCAATTCCCATGACAACATGTGAAGCTTTTCAATGTCTTCAACTGAAGCCTCTTCAGGCATGTTGACGGTCTTTGAAATTGCACCCGACAAGAATGGCTGCACAGCACCCATCATGCGCACGTGGCCTTCGTAATGGATGGTGTTGTCACCCATTGAGCAAGCGAACACGTTGAGGTGGCTTGACTCGATGTGAGGAGCGCCCAAGATGGACTTGTTCACATCGATGTAGGCAACGATGTCGTCTACTTGCTGAGTGTTGTAGCCCAAGCGGCGAAGTGCGCGAGGAATGGTTTGGTTCACGATGCTCATTGAGCCGCCGCCAACCATCTTCTTGAACTTCACAAG
This sequence comes from uncultured Acidimicrobiaceae bacterium, assembly GCA_903929185.1. Classification (GTDB taxonomy): domain Bacteria; phylum Actinomycetota; class Acidimicrobiia; order Acidimicrobiales; family Ilumatobacteraceae; genus UBA2093. Next base: position 4,436 of record CAIYTS010000085.1, on the reverse strand, counting down.
ACCAAGGTCTGGCTCGACACCAGTGGTGTCGCAGTCCATCATGAGGCCGATTGTTCCGGTTGGTGCAAGCACTGTGGCTTGTGAGTTACGAACGCCGTACTCTTCGCCATCGCGAACAGCTGCTTCCCATGACTCCATACCTGCGTACAAAAGATCGTCTTGTACATCAGACATGTTCAAGATTTCTCCGTGAGCATCACGATGCATACGCAAAACATTGAGCATGTACTTTTCGTTCTCAGCAAAGCCAGAGAATGGCCCCATGCGACTTGCTGTGCGAGCACTTGTTGCATACGCATGACCAGTCATCAGTGAAGTAAGAGCTGCTGCCCACGCACGACCACCATCGGAGTCGTATGCCATACCAAGTGCCATGAGCAATGCGCCGAGGTTTGCATAACCAAGACCAAGCTGACGGAACTTACGGCTGTTTTCGCCAATCATTTCTGTTGGGTAGTCAGCGCGGCCGACAAGGATTTCCTGCGCGGTGAACATGACTTCGATTGCGTGGCGGTATGCCTCAACATCGAAGCGGTCATTGTCGTCAAGGAACTTCAACAAGTTGAGCGATGACAAGTTGCACGCTGAGTTGTCGATGTGCATGTATTCAGAACATGGGTTCGAGCCGTTGATACGACCAGTTGCATGTGCTGTGTGCCACTTGTTGATGGTGGTATCGAACTGAAGACCAGGGTCTGCACATTCCCATGAAGCTTCTGCAATTTGGCGCCACAGATCACGTGCACGGATGGTGCGTACCGGAGTGCCATCTGTAACTGCGTTGAAGTTCCAATCGCGGTCTTCTTTGACTGCATGCATGAACTCGTCAGTAACACGTACTGAGTTGTTTGCATTTTGGTACTGAACACTGAATGAATCTGCACCATCAAGGTCCATGTCGAAACCAGCATCACGAAGCACACGAGCCTTACGCTCTTCTTTCACTTTGCACCAGATGAACTCTTCAACGTCTGGGTGATCAGCATTCAAGATGACCATCTTTGCGGCGCGACGAGTCTTGCCACCTGACTTGATTGTTCCGGCAGATGCATCAGCACCACGCATGAATGACACTGGACCAGATGCTGTGCCGCCACCTTCGAGGTTTTCAACACTTGAACGAATCTTTGACAAGTTGATACCTGAACCAGAACCGCCCTTGAAGATTGTTCCTTCTTCGCGATACCAGTTAAGGATCGCTGACATCTTGTCTTCAACGGCAAGGATGAAACAAGCGCTTGCCTGTTGAGGGACGCCCTTCACACCGATGTTGAACCAAACAGGGCTGTTAAACGCAGCGCGCTGTGTAACAAGAATGAACTTCAGCTCTGCACGGAATGCTTCTGCTTCTTCTTGATCTGCGAAGTAGCCGCCTTCGATTCCCCATGTAGAGATCGTGTCTGCAACGCGGTCGATTACTTGGCGAACTGAATGCTCACGCTCTGGAGTGTCTGGAGTACCGCGGAAGTATTTCTGGGTAACGATGTTGGTGGAGTTCAATGACCATTCCATTGGGAACTCAACGCCCAATTGTTCGAAGGCAACAGTGCCATCGCGCCAGTTGGTAATACGTGAATCACGCACTTCCCATGCCACTTCGTCATATGGGTGCACACCAGGTGTGGTGAAAAATCGGCCGATTCCTATAGAAAGTCGATCTGGTGCAAGTGACATGGCTACTCCTGTGTGTATGTATGTTTCGAAAGATGAGGTCTGTTGAGATTAGCCCACACCACTAGATGTTGTGGGTGACCCCCTCCCACAGGCAGTTTTGCTACAAGTGGTTGTGAGATTACAGCACTGTAATTACCCCTTTGTCAACGACCCTCGGGAAAAACCTTGCTGCAGTACGGTCGCGGCGCCCACGAGAAGGTCCGAGACCCAGAGATCCCTGAGCCACATCGTGTGATGTGACCCTCATCCGCCCGTGAATCGCCGCCACCGACCACCCTTTGAACCTACGGGCATTGCCCTGTGGATTGGAAGTGGACAGGGGTGTGAATTACCGATTCTTTCTGGGGAAAGCCTCTATTTTTCAGGGGATGACGCTGTGCGTTTTCTGTGCACAACGTGGTGCGCCCTGTGGACAAAGTCGGTTATGCGGGCACCAATTCGACAGTCACAGGGATGCCACTGAGAATCGCGTTACCCGACAACGGGTCCAGCAGCTGATCATCGGTGAGGATATTTGAGTTCACGCCAGCTTTTTCAGAGGCAACGGCCATCTGTGTGCCTGGGACTCCGTGGCCCCAACCATGCGGGACGCTGACAACACCGGGACGCACTGAGTCTGTGACTTCAGCGGGCACAACAATCTCACCAACACGACTCGCAATACGCAGAGGCGAGCCCGTAATGACACCAAGACGTGCAGCATCATCAGGATGAATCTGTGCTGTACATGCCAGCGCACCTTTCGTGAGAACTTTGATGTTGTGCATCCATGAATTGTTTGACTTCAATTCACGACGACCGACAAGCAACATTTGATCAACGTTTACAGATGCAATTGATGCTTCAAGGCGTTGCAAGTCATCAATGAAAACCTGTGGTGATAACTCAATCAGACCACTTGGTGTTCGCAGCATGTCAGGCAACCGTGGCTCAAGTGCTCCCAAGTCAACTCCGTGTGGATTATCGATCAACATGTCAAGCGACAAACCATTCGGAACAGCACCAAACGCTGCGCCATACGGACCTGTTTGAATGACCAAATCAAGACTGCGAGCAGTTCCTCGTCGACCTTTCGCATTCAATGCATTCAGAATCTCTGCTGCATCACGGCCAAAGATTGGTGACGATGAATTTGCGACTGCTGATAACACTGCTGCGTTTATTGATTGATCGTCTAATGCCTCAGCATCACAATCAGGTCCAAGGCCTTGGAAAATGCCGGCCATCTTTAGCAAAATATCTGCTTCATCAGGAGTAGACGGATCACGCTGCAACACTGGCTCGCTGTAGTTCGCAACGTTGCGCACCGCATACAGATACAAGCCAACGTCGTAGTGATCTTTTTCCAACGAAGAAGGCGCAGGAAGAATGACATCAGCATGGCGTGTTGTTTCATTGACATAAATATCAATCGACACCATGAATTCAAGTTCAGCTAACGCTGTATCCAACTGCTTTGAGTGAGGCGTCGACAACACAGGGTTGCCTGCAACTGTGACCATTCCGCGAATCTGATTTTCACCAGGAGTGATGATTTCTTCTGCCATTGCTGCAACGGGATACTCGCCCAACACTTCTGCCCTATTGCTGACACGACTATGGCCGCGACCCATTGCAAATCCCTTACCTTTGCCGCCTTGGCCTCTTGTTGTGGCACCGCCAGTAGCGGGCGTCGTAAACATTGAGCCACCACGCTTGTCGATGTTGCCGGTAATCACATTGATGGCTTCAATCAGCCATGCACATGTGGTGCCGAACTCCACTGTGTTCACGCCGATACGTCCATACACAGCTGCGGTCTTTGCGCCAGCTAGTTCACGCGCAAGTCGTGTTGTTGTTTCTGCAGGAACACCTGTTGCCATTGCAACTGCTTCGGGAGTGAACGGCGCAATTGCAGCTGCAAATTCATCAAGTCCATTCAGAATCGACATGATGCGTGGTTCGATCTTCACCAAGTTCTCTATGAACATCACGTTGGCCATTGCAGCCAAGAACAAACCATCAGTACCAGGACGAATAGACACCCATTCGTCAGATGCTTCCACCGTGCGTGTGCGGCGTGGATCGACAACCACAATTTTTCCACCGCGTTCACGAATGCGTTCCATACGACCAGGGAAATCTGGTGCTGTGCACAAACTGCCGTTTGATGCATGAGGGTTTGCGCCCAACATCATCAGATAATCCGTGTGGTCAAGGTCTGGCACAGAGATGCTTTGCGCAGTACCAAACATGTATCCGCCAGTCACATGCTTTGGAACTTGATCAACAGTGGACGCACTAAAAACATTTCGCGTTCCCATTGATCGCAGCATTGTGGCGCTAAACAATTGCGGTCCCAAGTTGTGCGCGTTGGGGTTTCCCAAATACGCAGCAAGTGCTCCACGTCCGTGCCGTTCGATAACACCAGCAAATCCGTCAGCGACGACTTTCCACGCTTCATCCCATGACACTTCGACATGTTTTCCATCGCGCTTCACCATCGGCATCCGCAACCGATCTGGGTCTTCGTGCAACTGCTTCAATGTGCTGCCCTTCGGACAGATGAAGCCGTGACTAAAGACATCCTTTTGATCGCCACGAATTCGCACAATTTGTTCTTGTGGATTCACTGAAATCTCTAGGCCACATGTGGCCTCACAGAGTGGACAGGTGCGAAATACGGTGCGATTAGCGGTATCGGTCATTCCATAGATTGCCACGCCAGCCCCAGCGAACTCGCAGTGTTCGTACACTGTTGATATGACAAGCCCGTTGCACAG
>CAIYTS010000084.1 GCA_903929185.1 uncultured Acidimicrobiaceae bacterium | reverse complement strand
TTGTCTGACCTGTTGTGGACAATGGCACGTTGGCAAGAGGGCACTTCGCGCCCTGTAAAGAGTCTCTAGACACTTCAGCATTAGTGCAGTGAGCGCCGCCACATAGAGTGGTGTCATGCGTACTGCTTTTTCTGTATCAAAATCCGTTCCTGCCAAAGTGGCAGCCATCGTTATTCCGATTGCTGCTTCTGGTCCTATTCCGAGTGGCGTTGGGCTCAATCGTGCGCAACTAGCCGCGCTTGGGTTTGAAGGAAAGACTTCACAGACACATACGTTGACACCGGCTGCTGGAAAAACTGCAGTGCGCGTCCTTGTGGGCATTGGCGATGTGCGTGATCTAAATACCAGTGTGTTGCGCAACGTTGCAGCATCTGCTGCGCGTGCATGTGCACGATACGAATCAATTGCAACCACGTTGCCAGGTGTTATTCGTGGAAGCGCGAAAGCCTCAACACAGGCAGTAGTTGAAGGAATTGCGCTTGCACTTCATCGTTGGGTCGCTTTGAAGAATGATAAGTCTGGTCTTGCGAAACTTACTTCAGTCACTTTGGTATCTGCTGAGAAAACTGCCGATGTTCAAGCCGGAATGTTGATGGGTATTGCTACGTCAACTGCAGTGTGTACCGCACGTGACTTTGCAAACACTCCGCCATCGCATCTCACTGCTCGTCAGTTCGCAGATCATGCTGTGGCCATTGCCAACGCATCTGGCTTAGAAGTCACCGTGTATAACCGCGATCAACTGATTGCTATGGGTTGTGGCGGACTTGTAGGTGTCAATGCCGGAAGTACAGAGCCTCCTCGCATGGTCAAGTTGGTGTACACGCCAACATCGGCCAAAGGAAGAGTTGTTCTTGTCGGTAAAGGCGTCATGTACGACTCCGGTGGTATCTCACTAAAGCCAAGTAATGAGAGCCACGCTGCCATGAAGATGGACATGAGCGGCGCAGCTGCAGTGTTGTCCACCATGGGTGCCTTGCGTGCAATGAAAGTGAAGACTCAAGTCACTGCGTACCTCATGTGCACAGACAACATGCCAAGCGGAAGCGCATTGAAATTGGGCGACGTGCTCACCATGCGTAATGGAAAGACTGTTGAAATTCACAACACAGACGCCGAAGGCCGTCTGATTCTTGCCGACGGTTTGTCATTAGGTGCAGAATCAAAGCCAGACGCAATGATTGACATCGCAACTCTCACAGGCGCGTGCCTTGCTGCTCTTGGTAAGAAGATGGCTGGTGTTTTGGGAAATAACGTTGGTGTTATTGATCAATTGAAGGCGTCAAGTACTCGTACTGATGAATTGTTGTGGGAACTGCCGTTGTTCACTGATTACCGCAGAATGCTCGATTCAAACGTTGCAGACATGCGCAATATTGGTGGCCCTCTTGCTGGAGCAACAACAGCGGCTCTATTCCTCAGTGAATTTGTTGGTTCAACACCGTGGGCACACCTTGACATTGCTGGTCCGATGGACGCAGACAGTGACAGCGGTTGGCTGAATCGCGGAGCAACTGCCTACGGCACTCGACTTCTCATTGACTTCTGTGCCAACTTCACAAAGCCAACAAAAAAGAAGTAACTAGTTTTGTAGTGGCAACAAGTGTGTTGCTGCTTCTTCTAAATGTGAATTCCAGTCAGGCACCGATGATGGTTCTGCAAGTGGAATAACTACAAACTTCGAAGCGCCAACATCAACAAACTGTTGAATTGTGCGCGCTAATGCGTCCCAACCGTTTGGTACCAGCACGGATACGTCGTCAAGGTCTGGCCTGCGAGCCTTTAACCCCGCAAGTAATGCGGCAGGGGGTTCACCAATGACATAGGGGATAAGCACGCCGAAGTGTTCATCTTCGATTTCACGTTCAAGCTCTGACGCAACAGTATTGATTGTCTTCCAACCTGCTTCAGCATCTTGTGGTGTCACGAATGATGGCAACCAGCCATCGGCCAAGCGCCCAACGCGCTTGAGTTCACTTTCGGCAATACCCCCAAGCCACACATCAGGTGGTTGCTGTTTTGGCTTTGGGTTCACGCGCAAGTTGTCGTAGTTGTAGAACTCACCATGAAACGTCACTTCATCATCCATCCAGCACGAACGAACAACTGCGAGTGCTTCGTTAAACATCTTT